>DATFHG010000001.1:0-2189 GCA_035248725.1 Gemmatimonadaceae bacterium
AGGAACTTGCGCACCGTTTGATTGCGGAAATACGATCCACGCGCCGACTTCACGCCTTGGTTGTTCAGCTCGCGCGCGATGTTCGCCAGGGACCAACCGGCTAACACCCACTCCGCCGCTTGTCGTATCGCTTTCGCCTGATCGTCAACGATCACGTACGTTTTCACGCCATCGATAACGGCGTGCGCGTATCCGAATGGTTTACTTCCGGCCGGTTGTCCGGCTTTCGCGTTCGCGTCCAGACGGTCACGTGTACGTTGTTTCAGCTTGCGGACTTCCGATGCCGCAAGCACAGCCTTGATCGAGGCCACCTCATCGCGCACGCGCACAATGCCATCACGGTTGGTATGAATCTCCGAGATACCGGCGCCGTCCAATTCGGCCGCGAGCGTGAACCATTCGATTTCTCGACGTTCTAGGCGCGTCTGCTCGACCGCCCAGACATGCGCCACGCGCCCGCCGTTGATCCACTCGCGCAACCGCTCGTATTCGGGCCGGTGGTCGCCGTTGGCCGCTGAGATGCCCTTGTCCGCGAATACCTCGACCGACGCCCCAGGCCACCGCTGAGCCGCGTACTCGCGCCCCCAGTCCTCCTGTAGCTCGACACCCTCATACGAGCCGTCAGGGCGTGGTGAGAGGCGGCAGTACAGGGCGACAACTTGCGCGGCGTGGGTCATGGCGCCTATCGTCGCATCAGTAGGTGTATGGACGCAACTTCCCGTCCAGCACGATCATCAGCTGGCACATCAGCAGCGTGACCAGGACGAGGCCCGAACGCGGTCGGCCGACATCGGCCGCCGGGGCGCTTCTGGACAGCGTTGTTTCGGACAAGAAAGTCTCCATTGAGTACGCGAAGATAAGCGGACACAATCTCCGCTTCCATGGAGCTATCATATGGAGAACATCTCCGGTTCCGCAACCCTATCCGGAGAAACTGTCCGTTTCCAGTGGGAGGGTTCGTGGGATCAGCGTCGACGCCACGGCCGATGCGCGCCGACGCCCGGCGCAACTACGAGCGGATCCTGGCCGTCGCGCGCGAGGCCTTCGCCCAGCACGGCCCCGAGGCCCCGCTCGACGACATCGCCCGCAAGGCCGGTGTGGGCGCGGGCACCCTGTACCGGCGCTTTCCCAGCCGCGACGCGCTGATCGAGGCCGTCTACCGCGACGACATCGAACGGCTCAGCGCCAAGGCGCACGAGTTCATGGAGACACTGCCGCCCGGCGAGGCGCTCGCGGAGTGGATGCGCGCGCAGGTCGCGTTCGCGACGGAGAAACGCGGGCTCGCCACCACACTCAAGGCCGCGATGGACAAGGACTCGGAAATCTTCGCGCTGTGCAAGGGGATGCTCAACGACGTGGCCGCGTCGTTGCTCACGGCCGCGCAGGAGGCGGGCGCCGTCCGCGACGATCTCGAGCCCCGCGACCTGCTGAAAATGGGACACGGGATCGCGACCGCGTCCGACACCTCGCCGGAGACGGCGCAGCGCCTGCTCAACGTCCTGCTCGACGGGCTGCGTCCACCGGTGCGAAATACTCCCTCGGCGTGATCCCGACGACTCGCCGGGAGTGATGTCGACAAGCGGACAAACCGTCCTGCTCGGGGATCGCCCGGTCCACATCAAGCACGAGCCCAAGCACTACGTGGCTTTCAGCGGCCGTAAGCCAGCGCCAGCGGGACCAGCTGCTCAGCCGTCGTGAGCGAACCGTGGTGCCCGATCAGCGACGATTCGAGCGGCTCGGCACTGCGGCGCAGCATCCCGAACTCCCCCTGCGCCGCGGCCACCACGTCGCCGATCCGCGGCCGCACGCGGTCACTCACCCGTGGCCCGAACCAGCCGGCCTCGATCGCCTCGTCGCGGCCGGCCACCCACGCCCGGTCGCCGACCCTCGCGCGCCACGCGGCGAGCACGTCGTCCGCCGCGCCGTCCTCGGTGTAGACGTGCCGTGCGCGCGGCTCCCCGCCGAGCGCACGCACCCCGTCCCGAAGCTCGGGCGTGGCGTCAAGATCGAGGGAATCGGCGATCGCGACCATGCCGTGATCGGCCACGACCGCGAGCAGCCGCCCGGGCGGCAGTGACTCCACAATGGACTCGACGAGCCGGTCGACCTGCCGCAGCTGCAGTAACCACGCCGGCGAACCCGGGCCGTACAGATGCCCCATCTGGTCGAGCTGGCTGTGGTAGGCGTAG
>DATFHG010000002.1:0-4096 GCA_035248725.1 Gemmatimonadaceae bacterium
AGTGGCAGCCGAGCGTGTAGCAGCTGAGGAATACGACGTTCGCGGCGAGCACCAGCGTGCCGACGCCGATGCCGAAGCGCGTGCCGCCGCCAGGCGCCGGGAACCACAGTGCCTTCCACACGTCCCACGAGAGTATGAGCAGGAAGATCAGCGCGACGTACATGAAATAGCGATGCACGTTCTGCACGATGAGCGGAAAGCGCGCCTCGCCGAGGTACGTGTTGCGTGGCTCGCCGACGGCGCAGTTGGGTGGGTCTGCCCAGAACGCCTTGTAGTACGCGCCCCGATAGTAGTAGCAGGTGACGCGGAAGATCCCGGGCAACGGGAGAATCAGCAGCGCCGGCGAGAATGGCAGCCAACCCGGCCACCAACCCGGCTTCGGGCCGAACAGCGCATGTGGAGAGTCGCCGAAGAGCTCGGGCGAGTAGAAGGGCGAGAGGTACGGCCCGTAGGTGTAGTTGGCGTTCTGGAATGCGGCCCACGTGGCGTAGACGAGGAATGCCGTGAGCAGCGTGAAGACGACGAGGGGTTGAACCCACCACGCGTCGCGGCGCATGGTTTCCCCGAAGCCGCGCCGGTACAACGGAAGCGGTGCGTGCGCCATCAGCTTCGTGCCTCCCGTTCCAGTCTTGGATGATCGAAAAAGATGTAGGGCGACAATGAGTGTCAATGGCGGACCTGATTGGCAGCGGGAACCGAGCTAACAGCGGCAACGGACTAACAGCGGGAACCGACTGACAGCGGGAACCGAATAACTGCGGAGACCGAATACCAGCGTTGCGGAAGCGGACGGCACCGGTGGCTCACGCCGCGCGGCGCTGTTTCATTGTGACGGCGGTCATCCCGGTGAACGCGAGCGCCCCTGTCATCCCGACGAGCGCAGCGAGGAGGGATCTAGGCAGTTCGGCGCGCGTGGCAGGCCGATGGCCCGGACGCCCGGGCCTCGCGTCGGTGCGCCCGCAGCATGCTCCACGGTGAGGAAAGGAGGTCCCTCGTCACGCGCCCGCCTTCGGCGGGCACCCGGCTCCTCGGGACGACAGGGCATCACGACGAAAGAGCGCCGCGCGGCGTAGCCGCCGGCGCCGTCCGATTCCGTAACGCTGTTATTCGGTTTCCGCTTTCAGTCGGTTTCCGGTGTTAGTCGGTTCCTGAAGTTCCCCCGGTTTAGTGGACACCTCCAGCCCCCGCATCGAGATTGCGGGAAGGAGGTGTGGAGTGAAAAAGCGAGGACCGAAGGCGTATAACGAGGAGTTCCGCCAGCACGCATTGCGGCTGGTGGAGACCGGCGATAAACCGCTCGCGCAGCTGGCGCGCGAACTCGGCGTCCACCTGGAGACGCTGCGCGGTTGGAAGCGGTTGGCCCAGGCGCGCGGGGAGATCGGGAAGCCGCCCACGATGGCGACCGTTGCAGAAGAGAATCGCCGATTGCGGCGCGAGAACGCGCGGTTGCTCGAGGAGCGCGACATCCTAAAAAAAGCGACGGCCTTCTTCGCCAAGGACGGACGATGAGGTTCACGTTCATCCAGTCGCACGCCCGCATCTTTCACATCACCACGATGTGCCGGGTGCTGGAGGTGTCGAAGGCCGGATACTATGCCTGGCGTGCGCGGCCGCTCTGCGATCGCGTGAAAGCGGATCGCCTCCTCACCGACCAGATCCGCCGGATCCAGCAGCAGGTGCAGCAGCGCTACGGGTCGCCGCGCACCTGGATGGAGCTCAAGGCGCTCGGCTTCCGGTGCGGCGAGAAGCGCGTCGCTCGACTGATGCGTGAGGCGGGCATTCGGGCGAAGAGTGCGCGGACGTTCCGGGTCACGACGCAGTCGGCCCATGAGCAGCCGACGGCGCCGAACGTGCTCGACCGCCAGTTCGCGGTCGAACGCCATCAGCCTGATCGGACGTGGGCGGCGGATATCACGTACATCCCGACGCGCGAGGGCTGGCTTTACCTCGCGGTGATTCTCGATCTGGCGACGCGCCGCGTGGTCGGGTGGTCGCTCCGGCCGCGACTCGACCAGGAGCTCGCCCTGGGGGCGCTGCGCATGGCGCTCGAGCACCGGGGCGCGCGGGGCGGCCTCCATCATTCCGATCGCGGTGTGCAGTATACGAGCGCGGGCTATCGACGGTTGCTGCAGGGCGCCGGCTTCAGCGCCAGTATGAGCCGCGTCGGGAACTGTTGGGACAATGCCGTCGTGGAGAGCTTCTTTGCTACGCTGACGAAGGAGTTACTCATCGACGGCGTCTTCGCGACCCGTGCCGACGGCAGCCGAGAGCTGTTCGCGTTCATCGAGATCTGGTACAATCGGCAGCGACGGCACTCGGCGCTCGGCTACCGCTCGCCGGTCCAATTCGAGGAAGAGCTGCTTACAGCCAGTTAACCCAGGTGTCTACAAAATCGGGGGAAGTTCATCCCGCCGTCAGTCAGTTCCCGCGGTTATTCGGTTCCCGCCGTTATTCGGTCTCCGCCGTTATTCGGTCTCCGCCGTCAGTCAGTTTCGCCGTTAGTCGGTTCCCGCAGTTCGTCGGTTCCCGCGGTTCGTCGGTTCCCGCTGTTAGTCAGTTCCCGCAGTCAGTCAGCTCCCGCAGGTTGGTCAGTCCCTGCCGTCAGTCAGTTCCCGCTCCTCGTCTGCCGTCATTTGCCTACGCAGAACCGCCGGAACACCTCGTCGAGCACATCCTCGGTCCCCACGGCGCCGATCAACGCCTCGAGCGCGCTCGCGGCCTCGTGCAGGTGCACGGCCGCAATCGTCGCCGGCAACGCCTCGTCCTGCCAGGCACGGCGGAACCGCTCCAGCTCGTCCAGCGCGCGTTCGATGCCATGCCGGTGACGAGCCTGCGTCAACACTGGCGCGTCGAGGTCGGGCGCGCCGACACGCGCCGCGAGCGTGCGTCCGATGGACTCGACGAGATCCGGCAAGCCGTCGCCGGTTTCGGCGCTCACACTCGTCCACGCGGCCGCGCCGAGCTCCACTCGTAAGGCAGAGAGCGCCGCGTCCGGCTCCCGGCTGATGTCCGCCTTCGTTCGCACGAGGATCACCTCGGCGGCGTGTGACGAGCCGGACAGCGCGGCTCGCAGCGCCGGGGCAGCCGCCCGCAACGAGGCGACGTCGTCGCCGCAGGCGAGCACCACCGAGGCGCGGCGCACGTACGACTCGCTCACCTCCATCCCAAGGCGCTCGATGAGATCGCTGGTCACGCGAAGACCCGCGGTGTCCACCAGTCGCAACGGCCACGGCTCGGCCTCGATCACCGCTTCCAGCGCGTCGCGTGTGGTGCCCGGAACGGGCGTGACGATCGCGCGGTTGTGTCCGAGCAGGGCGTTGAAGAGCGACGACTTCCCGACGTTCGGCGCGCCGGCGAGTACCACGACGGCCCCTTGGCGGACCAGCTCGCCGCCAGCCGCCGTCGCCAACAGTCCGCGAAGCGACGCGGCGAGTGCCTCGAGCGCAACGAGCGTGCGCGCGGGGGCGATGGGGCCATCATCCTCTTCCGGGAAGTCGATGTCGTAGGCGACGAGCGCCTCGATATCCAGTACGCGTTGCCGCAACGCGAGAATGCGCCGCGAGAGACCGCCGTCGAGCTGATTGAGCGCCACCCGCTGCGCCGACCGCGAGCCGGCGGCAATCAGATCGGCTGTTGCCTCCGCCTGCAGGATGTCGAGCTTGCCGTTGAGCACGGCGCGGCGAGTGAACTCGCCCGGAAGAGCCTGACGTGCGCCAGCCTCGATGAGCGCGGCCAGGACCGTGGTCGGGACGACGAGTCCGCCGTGCGTGGAAATCTCGAGCGCGTCCTCTCCGGTGAAGGAAGCCGGCCCATCATACCGGATGACGATCGCCCGATCCAGCTCGGCGCCTGACGAGTCACGCAGCGACGACAGCGTTGCGGATCGCGCGCGATCCGGCCAGCTCGCCGCCACGCGTCGGCCGATCTCGTGCGCGCGCGGGCCGCTGACGCGAACGATGCTCAGCGCGCCGCGTCCACTCGGCGTCCCGAGTGCGACGATGGTGTCCTCGGCGCCAGGGAGTGCGGATGCGACGGCCGGCGCTCCGGCCGCGCCCGCGGCGCCGGCGTCGCCGGCGTCGGTCACCGCCGTGTGCGG
>DATFHG010000003.1:0-7687 GCA_035248725.1 Gemmatimonadaceae bacterium
TTCTTTCTCAAGGTGGTCGATGCGCAGCTCGAGTTCGCGCGCGACTCGACGGGACGCGTGTCAGCGGTCACGCTCGTTCAGAACGGCGCGCCCAACGTTGGCGCTCGCGAAGCGACAAAACCCTGACGCAGAATACGCAGAGTACACAGAAGGACGCAGAAAAAAACTAAGGGCGGAAAAACCAGATAATAGGTTTTCCGCCCTTTGTTTTTTTCCGCGTCCATCTGCGTTCTCTGCGTATTCTGCGTTAGCATTTCGACCTCGAGAAGCGCGTCTACATGGGCAGCCAGTACGACGCCTTGATGAGGAAGATGTTGTCCGGCTTGGTCCGGAACAGCGCTTCGCGTTCGCGCGTGAACCGCAGGTCGCCGAACGGATCCTCGACGAACCGCGACTGCGTCCACGCGACATAGAGCAGGGAGCCGGGACGATACTCCCACCGGAACACCGCATTCCCGCGCAGCGAGCGGTCCGTAAAGTCCGGATTGGCCAGCGTGAAGGGTGCGGCAGGACCGGCGCCGTCCGGGTCGATGGTGTACTCGGTGACGGCGCCGTTCACGCTCGTGGTGTCGATCGTCCCCACGTCGCGGCCGTACACCTCCAGCGCGGAGTGGCGCGGGGCGGCGTACTGCGTGAAATCGAAGAAATGCGCCGACGCGAAGAAGGGCTGTGCGTACACCTCGAGCGTCATGCGCGGGTTGAACGTCCAGCTGACGCGCGTGTCGAGCCCCAGCTGCCGCTGTGTGCTTCCCGCGAAGATGTACCGGTTGCCGTAGAACGTGGTCGCGGCCGGATCATCGATCGTCTCGAGGTATTGCGCATGACCGCGCAGAAAGCTCCATGACGGACCGAACGACAGGCTGACATTCGGCGCGGGACGGTACGTCGCGTTCACGAAGAATCCGGGATTCGTCGAGCCGTTCTCGTCCCAGAAGTAATTGATCGACGCCATGCCCACCACCGCATGCCGGCGGTCACTCTGGATGTCGAGCTCCGCAAAATCGCTGCGCGGCGCGCCGACCACCGGGCCGCCACGCAGCGCACGATCGTCGAGCACGCTGGGACGATGAATGAAGAACTGATTGAACTGCCAGAAGGAATGCAGCTGGATCTGGTAGAACTCGTGAAACTGCGTCTGCAGCTGGTCCCCCTCGTAGTTGCGCTGTGTCTGCGCGCCGAGGATCGCGGCGGTGGACTGATACCACGATGACCGCTTCAGCCACAGTCGCACGAGGTTCGCGTTCGTCCAGATGTAGTCGGCGCTGCGCTGGAAGGCGTAGTCGTTCGTCTCATAACCGGGCGTGCGCGTATTGCCCGCGACCTCCCACCACCACGAGCCGGTTTCCTTCGCGATTCGCGCATACGCGCCGAGGCCGCGCAGCGCGGTGGCGCTGCTGTCGAGGCGACTCGAGAGGAATCCACCCCATCCTGCGCCGCGATCGGGCCGCTGGAAGTAGCGCGCGCTCGACTGCTGTCGCAGCAGGATGGCATCGGGATCGCCCGCGACGTTCGTGAGCGCGACGCTGCTCGTGAAGGAGTATGCCTTGTCCGCCGTGGTCGCCTCGAGGTCCGCGCCGTACATCTGCGCGTCCCTGGCCAGGCGCGACGCGAACGTGGTGTCGAGGTCGCGCATGATCCCGCTGACCACGCCGCCCACCACGAGATTCCCGGCGTGCATGTCGCGCTTCAGCCGGCCCACGAAATAGTTCGACAGCGGCTCGACGAGCTGATCGCCGCGCACGCCGTTCGTCTCGACACGCGCCGTCGCCCGCCCGGTCACCGCGTCGAGGAGTCCCACCGTGTATCCGCTGGCCGTTCGCCCTGTGAGCTTGCCGGCGCCGAGGATGGTCGTCGCATCCGGCACGTCGGCGTAGTCGTAATTGTCGTACGCCAGATCGGCGCCCGTCGGCGCGCGTCCCACACGGCGCGAGTAGAACGCGCTCATGCCTTCCACGTTGCTGCAGAAGTGGCAATTGAAGTTGCCGAAGTCGAACACCTGCGAGTTCTCGACGAAGAACGGCCGCTTCTCCGGGAAGAACGTCTCGAACGCCGACAGGTTCAGCACCGCAGGATCCACTTCCACCTGACCGAAATCCGGGTTGAAGGTGGCGTTGAGCGTCAGGTTCGACGTCAGGCGATCGCGCAGATCCAGTCCCGCGTTCGGCTTCGGCTGCCCGCGCGTGTCGAACGGAGTGCCGCTGAGCCCCGCGATGGACGATGACTTCACGCTCGCGTACGGCATCAACTCCACCGTCTGGCGCGCCTGTGGAATCCGCATGCCCGACAGGTGGCCGAAGCGCGATGGTCCGCCGGCCTCGTTCTTGTGCCAGAACGACCAGTCGTCCTCTTCGTCGCGGTTCCGGATGAAGCGGCGCACCTGGAGTCCCCACAGCTGCTCGCGCGCGCGCGAGAATCGCAGCTGGCTGTACGGGATCCGGATCTCGGCGGTCCAGCCGTCGGAATCGATGTGCGTCCGCGCTTCCCAGATGGGATCCCAGGACTCGTCGCAGCACGACGTGCCGATGCCGATCTGGTCGCTCTGCGAGCCGGACGGATTGAGCTCGAAGAACGCGCGGCTCAGATGGTCGTGATAGCCGTCGATGACGATCTGGAGGTAGTCGGAGTCGAAGGCGGCGTCGCGCCGCACGAGGCGGGTCGTCACGCCGGCGGCGCCGCGCGAATCGTACATCTTCGCGCCGATGTACAGCGCGTCGTCGTCGAAGAGGAACCGCACCTCGGTCCGCTCGGAAGGCGGCTGACCCTCGTGCGGGTCCTGCTGGGTGAAGTCGGTGATTGGCGTGGCGCTCTGCCACGCGGCCTCGTTCAGCTTCGCGTCGAGCACGATGGGACCCGTTCGGCGAGCGGCGATCGCCATGGGAACCGGCACCGTATGGCCGAGTGCCGAAGCCGCCGGCGGAGGCGCGGCGGTAGCGCTCTGCGCCCGGGTCAGCTCCGGGATGCACAACGCCAGGACGAGTACTGCCTGCGTTCTCAGGTGCACGAGACTATGACACCATGGGGTGCTAAAACGTTGCCACCCCCCTACGGGAGAACCCGCGAGGAGGGTTCAACCCCCGATGCCGCGGAGCTTGCTTCGGATCGTTTTGACGTCCACGCCCAGCTGACGCGCCGCTGCCGCCTTGTTGCCATCCACGCGGGCCAGCATCTGGATCACCACTTCCCGCTCGACCTCGGCCAGCGTGCTGCTCGCGGGGAGGGTGAGGTTGGGCGGCGAGCCAGCCTTGTAGACGCGGAGATACGGCGGCAGATGCCGGACGTCGATCCAGCCCGAACGCGCCACGATCGCCGCGCGCTCGATCACGTTGCGCAGTTCGCGCACGTTGCCGGGCCAGGTGTGGGACGCGAGGAGCTGGCAGGCCACCTCACGAACGCCCTCCACCTGGAGCGCGTGCTTGCGATTCATCTCGCGAACGAAATGCTGGGCGAGCAACGGGACGTCCTCCGTGCGCTGACGCAGCGGCGGGATCACCAGCTCGAACACGCTGAGGCGATAGAACAGATCCTCGCGCAGGCGGGATTCGCGGATGGCGCGACCGGCCGGCCGGTTCGTGGCGGCGAGGACGCGTACGTCGAACACCTGCTCGCGCGCCGCACCCAGCCGGCGGGCGCGGCCCGTCTCGAGAATGCGCAGCAGCTTGGGCTGCAGTGACATGGGCATCTCGGCGATCTCGTCGAGAAACAGTGTGCCTCCGTGCGCCAGCTCGAAGCTCCCGGCGCGCGCGCGCGTGGCCCCGGTGAACGCGCCCTGCTCGTGCCCGAAGATCTCGCTCTCGACCAGGCCGTCGGGAATTGCCGCGGCATTGATGGCGACGAACGGTTTCTCGTGGCGCCGGCTGAGCGCGTGGATCGCCCGAGCCACCACCTCCTTGCCCGTTCCGCTCTCGCCCGTGATGATCGCGGAGGCGTCGGAGGACGCCACGATGCGTACCGTCTCGAGCAGCTCCTGGATCGCGTGCGAGTCACCGACGATGCCGAGCATGCTGGCCGTGCGCGCCGGCGTCGACGTGCCGGCGGCCATGCGGTCGAGGCGAGCGTTCATGGACTGCGTCACCTGTTGTTCGCGGATGCCGCGCTCGACGCTCGCCACGGCCGCGTGGACCGCGTCCCAATCGAAGGGCGTCGTGAGGAAGTCGCACGCACCGGCCTTCATGGCTTCCACCGCTGTGTCGACGCTGGCGTTTGGCGCGGTCATCACGACGTGCACCGCCCGGTCACGCTCCTTGATGCGGTGGAGCACCGCGATGCCGGAGCTCTTCGGCAAGGTGACGGCACACAGTACGAGGTGCGGCCGGCGGGTGTCGATCTCGCGGAGCGCGTCGCTCGCGTCGCCCACCGCGCGCACCGTATGACCCCAATCGACGATCCGGGAGGCAAGCGCCTCCCGGATGTCCGGCTCCTGATCGACCACGAGCACTTCGATGCGCATTGGTACTGTGAGCGCCGCCGCTCACGATTTGACGAGAATCAGAAACTTCGAGGTATTCCAGAACTGCTCTGGGTCTTCGATGGTCAGTGCACCGACGATGCCGCCGTGCTTCCACTGCTTCGGAACCGCCACCGCACCGTTCTGACGCGACAGCATCTTGTACACACCATCCGGCAAAACGATCGTCGTGTCGCTGCGACGATCGAGGCGGGTGAACGAGTCGGGATCGAGTGACCGAGCCGGCACCACGGCGCGCCGGCCGACGAACCCGAATCGGCGCGGACCTTCAGAAACCAGAATACCCTTCTTCATCAAATCTTCACGTGAACCGGCGATGACATAGACGGTGTTCTGATCGCTGGTGAGGCGTGCGACGCTGCCCGACAGCGTATCGACTCTGCCCGTCAGGGACGCGATGCGCACCGTCTGGCTGTCGATCACCGCCTGCAAGGCAGTTTTTTCCCGTGCCGCCGACGCGTTGGCGTCGGCGAGCGTCGCCTCGAACTGCTGCAGCTCGTTCGCGAGCGCTGTGTCCTTGTCGGCGACCTGCTTGCGCAAGCCGGTGATCCGCCCGCGCGCGGCGTCGAGCTGCTCTACGAGCTGGGTCACGCGGCCGAGGGTGGCGTTGCGCTCCGCGTTCACGTCGGCAAGCTCCGACGTGGTGAGCAGCTGCGTCTGCGTCTGCGACAAGGAGCGGGCCTTGGCGAGCGCCTTGTTCACCTCGTTGACGAACATCGACGCCTGCATCGCCTGGTCCGCGAGCTCGGCGCGGAGCACGGACAGGGAGTCCTGCCGGAACTCCTCGGCGACTTCCTGCTCCTTTCTGCCGGCGGAGCAGGCGGGAATGATCGAAACGATCGCCGCGGCGATCAGGAGATGCGGACTACGGAGCCGAGTCATGGGATCCTCCTATATAAGGAAGTAGGGGTTGTAGCCCCGTCCCCATGCAGCGCTGCTGCCGCGACGTTTTTCGGCTAAGTCGATGATCGACGCGGAGTTGATTCTTCGAGGTTTCGCGGACTTTCGCGAAGCAGGGAAAATTTCCCGCCCCGCGAAGAGACTAGTTGCTGCCGTTCGGCGGGCTTAGGGTTAAATGCATGAGACTCGAAATCCTCGTCGCGTCCCTCATCGCGGCATCGTCCATAGCCGGGCAGACACCATCTGCCTCCGCACCGGCCCAGCGCGGCAGACCCGGGTCATTCGGTACGGAAATCCCCGCCGGGCAGACGTGTCCAGCGGGCCAGACGGAGATTCGGCCGCGCCGGTGCATGGCGCCCGAGTTTTCGCCCCCGAGCATCGTGGATTATCGCCCCCGCTCGACGCTGATCGTTCCGTCGCACCCGGTTCGCATGGCGAAGTTTCCCGCCATCGACTTTCACGGCCACCCCAACCAGCTGGTGATGTCGGCGGACGGTCTGGCGCAGCTCGGCGCGGCGCTCGACAGCCTGAATGTCCGGATGATGGTCGACGCCGACAACCTGTCGGGCGACCGGATTCGCGCGGCCGTCTCGGCCATCCGCGTGTCCCCGATGCGCGATCGCGTCCGCATCCTCGCCGGGATCAACTTCCGGGACGTCGGACCGGGTTGGGCCGCGCGTGCCGTGGCGCAGCTGGACAGCGACGTCGCCGCGGGCGCGGTCGGCGTCGGTGAGATATCGAAGGCGCTGGGCCTCTTCTACACGAAGCGCGACGGCACGCGCCTCCGCATCGACGACGCCGAGCTGGACCCGGTGTGGGACGAGTGCGCCCGGCTCAACATCCCCGTGTTCATCCACACCGCCGATCCGCAGGAATTCTTTCAGCCGATCGATCTGTCCAACGAACGCTGGTTGGAGCTCGCGCTGTTCTCGGACCGGCGGTATCCCGCGGATCGCTTCCCGTCGTTCGACGAGCTCATGACCGAGCGCGACAACCTGTTCCGGAAGCACCCGAAGACCACGTTCGTCGCGGCGCACATGGGCTGGCATGCCAACGACCTGGGGCACCTCGGCAGAATGCTGGACCGGATGCCCAATGTGTATACCGAGGTCGGCGCTGTGCTCTACGACATCGGCCGACAGCCGCGCGAGGCGCACGACTTCTTCATCAAGTACCAGGACCGCGTGCTGTTCGGGAAGGACTCGTTCCAACCGGAGGAGTACCCCTATTACTGGCGCGTCTTCCAGACGCAGGACGACTATTTCGACTACTATCGACCGTATCACGCGTTCTGGAAGCTGTACGGCATCGACCTGCCAGACACCGTCCTCAAGAAGCTGTACGCGGACAACGCGCTCCGGATCACTCCGAAACTGCCACGCTGACGACAGATGCAGAAATACATGGTCCTCATCTACAACGACCCCGCGCTCCTTGCCGCGATGCCGCAGGAGGAGTTCAACGAGACGATGCGGGGCTGTCTCGCGAAGGCCGATGAGCTCAAGACGAGAGGGGCGCTCCTCCAGTCGCAGATGCTCGAGGATGTCGGCACCGCGCGAACGATCCGCGTGCGCAACGGACGCAAGATGATCACGGACGGCCCGTTCGCGGAGTCCAAGGAAGTGCTCGGCGGCTTCAACATCATCGAGGCGGAGAGCATGGACGAAGCGCTGCTCATCGCGCAGAGCTTCCCCTGGGCCGACTCCGGTTCCATCGAGGTGCGTCCGATCCGCGACATCGCCGCCGTCGCCAGGCGCGTCGGTGCACCCGAAGGGCCGGCGAAAAAGCTGCAGCTGACGTGAACCTGCCCGTCGAGCCGCCCGTGCTTCCCATGCTGGCGAAGCGCGTGAGCGACCTGCCGTCGGGCGATCAGTGGATCTTCGAGCCGAAGTGGGACGGATTCCGGACGCTGATCTTCAAGGACGGCGACGAGGTGTTTCTCCAAAGTCGCGACGAGAAGCCGCTCAACCGGTATTTCCCGGAAGTGGTGGCGACGCTGCAGGCACAGCTCCCGAAGCGATGCGTGCTGGATGGTGAGCTCGTGATCGCCGGCGAGAACGGCCTGGACTTCGAGGCGTTGCAGATGCGCCTGCATCCTGCCGAATCGCGGGTGCGCAAGCTGGCCGCCGAGATTCCCGCGTCGGTGGTCTTCTTCGATCTGCTGTGCGAAAGCAGCCGCAATCTCATGGCGTCCCCGTTCGAGAAGCGCCGCGCCCGCCTCGAGGCGCTGCTGGCGGATGTCGAGCCGCCGCTGCACATCACGCCCGCAACGCGCGACGTGCGCGTCGCGCGCGACTGGTTCAAGCGCTTCGAGGGTGCGGG
>DATFHG010000004.1:0-16974 GCA_035248725.1 Gemmatimonadaceae bacterium
GCTCGCCGCGCCGACGTAGATGGTGAGTCGCCCCTCGTCGTGCGTCGCGGCGATCGCCGCGACGCGACCGCTCATGGCGGCTGAACCAATGTTGCGCGCACCGAGGCCGCTGAAAGTGTTCGAATCCACAACGGCAGCGGCGACGGCGTTGGGAGTTGAGAGTTGGGAGTTCTCAACTCTCAACCCGAAACTCACGACTTCTCCAGCCTGCTCCAAGGTTGGCGGTTTCGGAGCAGCGGCTTTCGCGCTATCCGGCTTCGGCAGCTGATTCGACGCATCCTTGGCGTCGCCGGGGTTCTGCGATCCGCCCGGCGCGGCCGGGCGCGAGAAGGCGGCGTCGGGGATCGCGACGTTCGCCTCGATGCGCTCCCACGCGTACTGCGCCTTGTTCGCGCTCGAGCTGCCCTTGGCGCCGATGGCAAAGGAGAACGGGAAGTACACGCCGTTCACTTCCTTGTAGTCGCCGAGCTCCACCTCGAACTCGCGCTCGGCGCCGCGCACCATGCGCTTCACCTCGTACTTGATGGGCACGTACGAATCCTGATCCAGATAGTACGTTCGCACGTCGCCGTTGCTCGCGAGCGTTGCGCGCACCTTGTAGACGTCGGTGCCCTCGATCTGGTCGGTGCCGACCAGCTCCACCTTGTTTCCCTTCTTCTGGTAGTCGAGCAGGGGATCATCGAACTCGGCATCCTCGATGATGCCTTTGAGCTCGTCCTCGCTCAGCGACTCCGCGTCCTTCTTCCCCTGCCACGGCTCGATCTTCCATCCGGCGCGACCGTCGTAGGCGTTGACGCCAACCATACCGCCGAACGCGAACTCCTCGCGCACCTTGTTGGGGCGCTTGTTCTCGTTCTTGACGTTGGCCTCGAATCCGCCACCACCGTAGAACTTCCCGGTGCGTCGCACGGACTGGATGGCGCCGAGTCGTTCGGCGCCGCCGATGCGCTGCTGGTAGTGGGAGACGATGTCGTCGATCGACGGGGTCTGTGCTGTCAGGGGTGCGTTGACAGCGACAGCGAGGAGCAGGGCGAGAACTTTTCTCATACGGATGCGCCGAGGGGAAGGAAGGGAGGCGGATAACGTAGGAATTGGGGCGAGGCTCGGCTACTCGTTCGGTTCGCACGGCTTTGATGTGGTATGAACCGGCTTTTGTGATCAATTACAGTCTGAAATGGTTGAACTACAGGGGGCACAGAGAGCACAGAGAACGGCCGCGCCATGTTCGATGACGCGGCCGTTCTCTGTGCTCTCTGTGCTCTCTGCGGTTCAATTATCTGAACTACGCGTGCGAGCTAGAGTCGCCGAGGGCGCCGGATGAGCCTTAGAATGAAGAGCAGCACCACCGCGCCCACGAACGCGACGAAGATCACTCCGGCCAGGCCTCCGAACGGCACCCCGGTCCCGAGCTTACTGAAGATCCAGCCCCCGATGAACGCGCCAACGATGCCGACGATGATGTCCCCGATCAGCCCCATACCGGTGCCGCCCATGACAAGCGAGGCGAGCACGCCGGCGACCAACCCGACGATGATCCACGTGAGAAAACTCATGGTGTCCTCTTGCGATGTTCACCAGCCGACGGGGCAACTGCTGTGCCCGTGAGCAACGCGTCTCGCACCCAGACCGCGGAGCTGCAGCGGCTGGTCGCGTATCACCATTGGGCGGGCGACCAGCTGTTCGACGCGGCCGCTGCGTTGACGGCGGCAGATCTCGACGCTCCGTGGGGCGGGAGCTTCAAGACCGGTCGCGGCCTGATGGCGCACATGCTTGGCGCCGAACGAATCTGGAGCGATCGCTGGCAAGGCGCGCAGATCACCGCACTTACACCATATCCAGCCTCACATGCGGGGAAGGAATTCGGGGCGGAGTGGCGGCGGGTGCGTGACGACCAGCGCCGCTTCGTCGATGGGCTCAGTGCCGAAACCGTGCGCCGCGAGTTCACCTACAAGAATCTGCGTGGCCAGGTGAAGGCCTACTCCATCGCCGACATCCTGCTTCACGTGGTAAACCACGGCACGTATCACCGCGGCCAGCTGGCGCAGTTGCTCCGGGATCGCGGGCACGCGTCACCGTCCACGGACATGCTGATTTATTTCGAGACGGAGCGGAGCTGATGCGCGGCGAACCATCGCATCGCGTCGCCCACCTGCGACCGGATGACCTGCTGGAGCGACTCGAGGCCGCGGGGAAGGAACGGTTCTATGCGGCGTACCGGCGCGGCCAGCTCGAGGTGGAGCTGTATGCGCCGCGTGGGCACGACCCGCAGAATCCCCATCCACGCGACGAGCTGTACATAGTGGTGGCGGGGAGCGGTGAATTCGTCGCCGGTGAGAAGGGCGAGAACCGCTACCGCTTTGCCGCCGGAGACTTCCTGTTCGTGGCGGCGGGCGTGCCGCACCGCTTCGAGAAGTTCAGCGACGACCTGGTGGTCTGGGTCGTCTTTTACGGCCCGCAGGGCGGAGAAAAGGTCGAGCGCGCCTGAAACACCCCCGACCGACGCTCGTAGGGACAGCAGATACGACCGGAGATTTCAGATGCTCGCCAGCCTCGCCCGTCTCTTCTTCCTCAGGCCATTCCTGACCATGGCGATCCTGGGCATCCCGGTCATCATCCTGATCGCCGTCGGGCTGTTCACGATCATGGCGCTGAAGTTCCTGGTGTTCGTGGTGCTGCCGATCGCGCTGATCGTGTGGGTCGTCCGGCGCGTTTTCGGAACCTCGAAGAGCTAGCGTCGCTCCGCGCTGAGCACCGACTCGTAGACGCGCGCCTGGATGAAGGCGCCCAGCAGCTCTTCGTCCAGCATGCCCTCGCGGGCCTCGGTACCGAGGATGTCCAGCGCCCGCTCGTAGGGCACGGCGCGCTTGTAGGGACGGTCCGTCGCGGTGAGCGCGTCGAAGATGTCCGAGATGGTCATCATGCGCGTCTGCACCGGGATGTCGTCCCCCTTCACCTGCCGCGGATAGCCGCGGCCGTTGAGCTTCTCGTGGTGACCGTACGCGATGGTGGGGATGCCCTTGAGCTCACGCGTCCACGGGATCTGCTCGAGAAAGCGGAAGCTGTGCGTGACGTGTGACTCGATCTCGCGCCGTTCCTGCTCGTCGAGGTTGCCCTTGCGCACCATCAGGTATTTGAGCTCGTCGTCGTGCAGCAGCGGGCGCTCCACCCCCTCGAAGTCCACGTAGGTGCGCTGGTTGATCTGCTTCAGGCTCTCGAAGCTGCCCTCGGGAAGCACAGTGGGCTCGTTGGCGCGCACGATGTGGTCGAGGAAATGCTGCATCTCCTCGCGCTTGGTTCGGCGGATCTCGTCGAGCCGGCGCACCGCGTCGTCGTAGTTCTTCTCGCCGTGATGGGCCAGGTAATCCGCGCGCTCACGCTCGAATTCCAGGTCCAGCCCCTGGAGCAGATACGCGAAACGGTTGCGGATGGTATCCAGGTTCCACGGATACAGCTTCTTCTGCTTCACCAGCACCTGCTCGCGCACGCCGACCTTTCCGAAATCGTGCAGCAGGCCCGCGTAGCGCAGCTCACGCAGCTGGGCGCGGCTGAACTTCGTGTCCCGGTAGCGTCCGGTGCCGCCGCGATCGATTGCCTCGGCCAGGCCCACGGTAAGCGTGGCGACGCGGCCGGAATGACCGCTGGTGGTGGGGTCGCGGGACTCGATGGCCGTGACCGCGGCGGTAACGAAGCCCTCGAACAGCTTCTCGATGTCCTCGTACAGCAGGCTGTTCTCGATGGCCACCGCCGCCTGCGACGCCAGCGCCCCGACCAGCTCCACGGATCGCGGATCGTAGGGCAGCACCTCGCGCTCGACGATCTCCGCGGACGACAGCGTCACTTCCGGGCGGCGCTTGCGGTTGATCAGCTGCAGGACGCCGATCACCTCGTCGCGGTGCGTCCGCATGGGAAGCACCAGCATGGACTTGGTGCGATAGCCGAACTTGTCGTCGAAGGAGCGGCCGTGCTTGTACGAGACGTCGTCGGGCAGCAGGTACACATCCGCGATCACCAGCGGCTGCCCCGTGGCGGCGACGTAGCCTGACAGGCTCGCGTGGTCCACGGCGACCGTGTATTCGCTGAACGGCAGATTCGTGAGCGTGAAGTTCTGCGACAGCTTGAACCGCAGTTTCTTGGGCGGTCCGTCGTCGTCGCTGCGCTCGGCCAGGTACAGTGACCCGGCGTCGCTGTTCGTGATGCGCCGGGCCTGGCTCAGGATCATCTCGAGCAGCGTGGTGAGATCGCGCTCGTGCGAGAGCGCTACGCCCACACGTGTCAGCTCCGTGAGCTCCTGGTAGCGCTGCTGTTCCTGCTCGCGCGCAATGCGCTCCGACAACAGGGCGACGGCATGACGGAACGCGCCGCGCAGCTGCGTGATGACGGTGCCGACGGCCGCGTCGCCCGGGACGAAGCTCGTCAGGATGTCCGCGGGAAAATCGTCGGGCGGTTCCAGCTCGCCCGGGTCGCCGATGCCGACGAGCGCGGCAACGGTCGCAACGTCCTCCATCTGTCGCCGCACACCGCCCGTGGACTGCAGCAGCGTGCGATCCAGCGCGATGACTACGGGCCGGCGTTCCTCGGCGAGCGATGTCGCCGTGGGAAGCGCGGGGATGCGGCGCACTTCCACGTCATCCTCTCTTCGACCGAGAGGCGCGGATGATATGGTGCGGCCGAAAGCGACAAGGAGGAGAGGCTTCATTCGGTCCCGTCTCTCAGTCCCTTAGTCTCGGCAGCGCTGCCGGGACGTAAAGCCGAGAGTCGTTGATGAAAGCGGAACGCCGGCGAACCTCGTGGATCCGCCGGCGCCCGATCACTGCTCGAATTTATCCGCGCGAAAGCTTCGCGATCTTCTGCTGCGCGGGTGCGAAGTTGGGGAACTTGTCGACGACCTGGCGATACAGCTCAACCGCCTTGCTGCGATTGCCGGCGTCTTCCTCTTCGAGGGCCTTGGAGTAGAGCAGGGCCGTCTTCATGTCCATCTTCTTCGCCGGCTTGGCCTGCGCGACCTGCACCGCGGCTTTCTGCTCGGCGGGCCTGGCCTGAGCTGCCGGCTGCTGGGCGCCGGATTCCGCCGGCTTCGCCTCCGCAACGACCGCCGTCGACTTCGCCGAATCCATCTTCATGGCGGCCGGCTCGCCGGCGGGTTGCGCGGCGGGCGCGCTGCCCGCATCACCAACGCGAAGGGCCGGGAGCTTCATCTCGGTGTTGAGCTTCTCGGACAGCTGCGCGATGAGCCCGAGCACGTCGTCACCCTTGGCATTGATGCGCACCGGGTTGGCGATGGCGCTGGTCTCGACGTTGATGGTGCGCGACGTGAGGACGAGGTTGCCCTTGCTGTCGCTCATGAAGCCGCCGGTGATCATGTACTGCGCGCCGATGATCTTGCCGAGGCGGATGGCTGTCTGGGGATCCACGGCGCCCTGCTTCGTGAGGTTCTGCTCGGTGAGCAGCGCCTGGATGCGCTCGCGCTCCACCACGCGGACGTTCGGGTTTCCGGCCATGTCCGTGATGAGCATGTCGGCGATGCCCTTGCCGAGACCGTCGTAATCCGCGCGATCCTTCCCGAACGAGTTGTTGTCGAAGTACATCACCGCCACGACGGGCTTGCCCGCCGCCGCGGCCTGCGCGCGCGCGACAACCGGTGTGACCATCGCGACTGACGCCAGCGCCAGCGCTCCACGAACGAACTTCCGCATAGATCCCCCTTCAAGTGAAAAAATGGCGCGGTGGAGCGGTGGAGCGGTTGCTACCGCTCTACCGCGCTACCGCTCTACACCGACAACGTCATGCCTTCAGCGGCTGCATCGACTTCCAGATTCAGCCCACGCTCTTTGACGATTTCCCGGCACGCCTCGACACGCGCATCCAGCTCTTCGTCGCTGCGCTCCGGCTTGTGATGAAACAGCACCAGCTGTCTGACGCCTGATTCGATCGCGAGGGAGAGGGCGTCGTCGTACGTGGAGTGCCCCCAGCCGCGATAGTGATCGTATTCCTCTGCTGTATACGTCGTGTCGTGAATCAGCACCTTCGCGCCCTTCACGAACTCCACCAGCTTGCTGCGCCATCCCACCGGTGTCTCGTACTTGCCACCGGAGCCGAGCTCGTTGTCGGAGATGTAGACCATCGACTGCGCCCCGTCCAACGTTTCGGTGAATCGGTACCCCAACGCTCCACCCGGGTGCCTGACCGGGAACGCGGACACCTCGAATCCGGGCCGGCTCTGCTTCGCATCCGCGATCGCCGAGAAGTCGATGGTGGCGTCGAGCTCCTCGAAGCTGACGGGGAACACGACGGGGTTCATCTGGTCGCGAACGATGCGATCGATGCTGGACTCGAGTGAGTTACTCCCCCAGATCGTGAAGTGGTTGCCCCGCTGAAAGATCGGCCCAAAGAACGGGATCCCCTGGATGTGATCCCAGTGAGCGTGCGTGAGAAAGATGTCGCCCTTGATCGGGGCACCATTTGCGCGGCCAAGGAGCGAACGGCCGAGCTCCCGCATCCCCGTTCCTGCGTCGAGGATGATCAGCCAGCCTTCCGTCGTTCGAACCTCCACGCATGGCGTGTTGCCGCCATAGCGCACGGTCTTCGGGCCCGGGCTCGGGATGGAACCACGAGTTCCCCAGAACTGGACGCGAAGGCTCATTCAGCCCCTTCTGAAGCATTGCACATCATGGACTTAGGTCTCGTAAAATGCTACGAAAGCTGTCACGACCGCCCCGTGACGCTCATCACGACTCACGCACCTGCGCGCGCTGCTCCAGCGCGGCGCGGTTCGCGAGCGAGATGCGCCGGCGTTCGACGTTGATCCACCCCGCGTCCTGAAATTCCTTCATGGCGCGCGACACGGTCTCTCTGCTGGCGCCGATCATCTGCGCGATGGTCTGGTGCGTGAGCGACTTCTCGATCAGATCCGTGCCGCTCTCCTCGGCCATATCCAGGAGCAGGCGCGCGATGCGTCCCGGCACGTCGAGGAGAACGAGGCCACCGATCTTGTCGTCGGCTCGCCGGAGCCGTTTGGACAGCTCCAGCAGCAACGACCAGGCGATGGAGGGCGTGGTCTCGACCTTCTTTCTGAAGTCCTCGCGGCGGAGGATGATGAGACCGGAATCCTCCATGGCGATGACGTGCGCGGAGCGGGGCTGTTCGTCGATCAGCGACAGCTCGCCGAAGTGCTGGCCCACGCCCAGGACGCCGAGGATGACCTCGCGGCCATCCTCGCCGATGAGCACGACCTTCACACGCCCTGCGTGGACGACGAACAGGGAATCGCCCGGGTCGTTCTCGAAGAGGATGACGCTGCCGCGCGGGTAGGACCGCTCGCGGGTGAACTCGGCGAGGCCTTCCACCTCCTCCCGGCTCAGACCGCTGAACAGCGGTACGGTCGCAAGGAAATCGGCTGTTGTGGTCAAGTGGTGGTCCGGAGGCCCGCTGGGGAGAGACATGGCGGGCGGCGGGTGGTGGCGAGCGCGGGAGGAAGCGCAGGCGACATCACCTGCACGATTCGACCGGCGAAGTTACGTGCGATGCAGCGGGCTGTCAAACGCCCAAGCTATTGTCGGGTTGTCTGTTAGGGCCATTTGCGCGTATATTTCGCGTCCTGCAATACAGCTGGGTCGTGGGTCGTTGGTCGCAGGTCTTTGGTGAACTCAGTCCCGAGACCGCTCCGATTCCGCCCGCGTCCATTTCGTTGGAGTCAAAAGTGAAGACCGGCATCCATCCCGAGTACCACACCGCCACGGTCAAGTGCGCGTGCGGCAACACGTTCCAGACGCGCTCGACGCAGGCGGAGATCCATACCGACATCTGCAATCAGTGCCACCCGTTCTTCACGGGGAAGCAGAAGCTCGTTGACACCGCGGGCCGCGTGGAGCGGTTCCGTCAGAAGTACGGGAAAGAGAGCTGAGTCTTCGCGATCGACTCTCGGATGCGCTCACGCGATTTCATGAAGTCGAGTCGGCGCTCTCCGATCCCACAACACTGAAGGACGCTCGGCGGCTCGCCGAGCTCGGACGCGAACATCGCCGGCTTGCTCCACTCGTGGAGCTCGCCGGCCGTCTGGAGAAGCAGGAGCAGGAGCTCGCGGATGCCCGCGGGCTCCTTGCCGTTGATGACCCTGATCTTGCCGCGGAAGCGAAGCGCGAGGTCGCAACACTCGAGGCGTCTACGGCGCAGCTGGCGGAGCGGCTCAAGCCGCTGCTGATCCCCCATGATCCTCTCGACGAGCGCAATGCCATCGTCGAGGTGCGGGCTGGAACGGGTGGAGACGAAGCCGCGCTGTTCGCCGCCGATCTCTTTCGGATGTATTCTCGGTACATCGAACGGCGCGGCTGGAAACCCGAGATCATCTCCATGTCAGACGGAACGCTCGGCGGTATCAAGGAAGTGATCTTCAAGGTGACCGCGGAAGGAGCATTCGGCATCCTGCGCTGGGAGAGTGGCGTGCACCGCGTGCAACGCGTGCCGGAGACCGAGAACCAGGGACGCATCCATACCTCCGCGGCCACCGTCGCAGTCCTTCCCGAAGCCGAAGACGTGGACGTGAAGATCGACGACAAGGATCTGCGCATCGACGTCTTCCGCGCGTCGGGTCCGGGCGGGCAGGGCGTCAACACCACAGATTCCGCGGTCCGCATCACCCACCTGCCGACGGGTATCGTGATCAGCCAGCAGGACCAGCGGTCGCAGATTCAGAACCGCGCGAAAGCGATGGAGATTCTCCGTGCGCGTCTGCTCGACCTGCGTCTGTCGGAGCAGGAAGCCGAGCGCGCCAGGATGCGTCGCACGCAAGTGGGAACGGGCGACCGTTCGGCGAAGATTCGCACGTACAACTACCCGCAAAGCCGCGTCACCGACCATCGCATTGGCTTCACGACGCACAATCTTCAGGCGGTGATGGACGGCGACCTCGAGCCGCTGATCGAGGCGCTCAAGCTGGCGGACACAGAGGAGCGGCTGAGTGCCTAAGGAGCATGGAGGCGGGAGGCTGGAGGCGGGAGCGCTGAGCCGGGAGGCCGGAGGCAGGAGCGCGATGACCCTCGACGCCCGAGCGGGCGTGCTGGCGAGGACGCAGACCGTTGACGCGCTCGTGAAAGAGGTCGCGCGGATCCTCCACGATCGTCGACACGCCGCTCCCGCCTCCCGGCTCACCGCTCCCGCGCTTCAGGAGGCACGCGATCTTCTCGCCGCGCTGCTCGACGTGCCGCGGCATTGGCCACTGCTGCGCGCGAACAAATGGGTCGAAGCCGATGTGTGGCGGCGCGCGATGGACGCTGCACGCAAACGGGCGGCGGGTGCTCCGCTCGCGTACGCCGTTGGTTCGGTGAACTTCCGGCAGATGACGCTCGCGGTGGACGAACGCGTCCTGATTCCGCGTCCCGAAACCGAGTTGCTGGTGGACATCGTGCTCGAGCGGCAGCGACGCGGGATCGCGGTGGACGTCGGCACCGGCTCGGGCGCCATCGCTCTGGCGCTCGCTACCGAAGGCGACTTCGATCGCGTGATTGCGACGGATCTGTCGCTGGACGCACTGGACGTGGCGCAGGCCAACGTGGAGCGCACCGCGGGGACGAGCGCTGTCGAGGTCGTACACGGCGATCTGCTCGCGCCCGTCGCCACACTGCTGCGCGCACGCGCACCGAACGTGATCGTTTCCAATCCACCGTACATCAGCTTCGAAGAGATCAGCGGGCTGCCTGCGTCCGTGCGTGACTGGGAGCCGATGCTGGCGCTGTTGAGCGCGGCGTCCGGGCTGTCCACGACGGCGCGACTCGTGCGGCAGGCCGCCGCGATGCTGGCACCCGCGGGGTTGCTGGCTCTCGAGGTGGACGCGAGACGCGCATCGATCGTCGCCGAGCTCGTGTCCGCCGACGAGCGGCTGGAAAACGTGAGCGTGCATCTCGACCTCACGGGTCGCGAGCGGTTCGTAACGGCGACGCGCCGAGATCAAGAAAGAGCAGGACAGGAGAACCGGAAATGATCGAAGAAAAAGCCCGCGATCTCGGCCGTTTCATTGGCCAGAGCAAGGAGTATCAGGAACTGAAGCGGGCGAACGACGCGCTGGGCCAGGACCCCGATGCCGTCAAGCTCCTGAAGCAGATGGAGCAGCTCCGCGGCGAGGCGCAGCGCATGATCGAGCGCGGTGAGCGTCCCACGGAAGAGATGGAGCACCAGCTGGACGATCTGCTCTCGAAGGTGCAGGTGCAGCCAGCCTATCAGCGCCTCATCGCCGCGCAGGAGAACTTCGACAAGCTGATGGCGCAGGCGAACGAGTGGATTCTCGACGGCATCGAAAAAGGCGCCGCGTCTCCAATCATCATGTTGGGATGAGCGCTTCACGACTTCATGCCTTTAATCGTCCTCGAGGGTCCTGAAGGCGCGGGCAAGACCACACAGCTCAGGCGGCTCGCGGATTGGCTCGGCAGCCGGGACATCGAGGTCATCGCGGTACGTGAACCTGGCGGCACGCCGGTCGGCGACGAGATCCGGCGCATCCTCCTCGATCATCCCGACTCCGACATCGTTCCGCGCGCCGAGGCGCTGTTGTTCATGGCATCGCGCGCGCAGCTGGTGCAGCGCGAGCTGCTGCCGGCGCTGGCGACGGGGCACATCGTGCTGCTCGATCGATTCTTCCTGTCGACGTACGCGTACCAGGTCGCCGGACGCGGGCTGCCCGAGGACGAAGTCATCGTCGCGAACAAGCTCGCGACGGCGACGTTGAAGCCGGACCTCACGCTGCTTCTGTCATTGCCGGCCCGGGATGGACTCGCGCGAGCGAACAAGCGCGGCGAGTACGACCGCATCGAGCAGGCGGCCGCCGATTTTCACGAGCGCGTGGCCCGCACCTTCGAGACGTTTGCGACGCCGGAGTGGCAGCGGGCGCACCCCGAAGCGGGCCCGGTTACAACGGTCGACGCCCGTGGCAGCGTAGAGGAAGTATTCGGGCGAATTCACGGTGTGCTCGCCCGACGCTGGCCTGAAACTTTCGCCGATCGGTAGGGCGGTAGAGCGGTAGAGCGGTAGAACCGCGCACCACTCCACGACCTTTCCACCGCTCCACCGCACGACCGCGCCACCGCACGACCGCTCCACCGCTCCACCACTGACACAATGTCACGCGCCTTAATCGCTGGACTCATCCTTGGCGCCGGCCTGATCTCCGGCGGGCTGCTCATGCAGAGCGGTGCGCGCAACGAAGCGGTCGCTGCCACGGCGACGCAGCATCTGCTCGATCAGGTGATGGCGCGGTTGAGCCAGGATTACATCGACTCGCTGTCGCGCGACGAGATGCTGCGCCGCAGCGCGACCGGCCTGGTGAAGGAGCTGGACGATCCGTACAGCGTGCTGCTCACGCCCGAGCAGTACAAGCAGGTGGGGGAGACCACATCCGGCCGGTATCCGGGCGTCGGTCTCGCCGTGGACATGCGCGATGAGGTCGCCACGGTCATCGCGCCGTTGAGCGGAACGCCGGCGGACAGCGCGGGAATCGCACCTGGCGACCACATCCTCACCGTGGACGGCAAGACAACGCGCGGTCTCACGATGGAAGAGGTGCAGAAGCAGATGCGCGGGCCGGCGGGCTCGAAGGTCAAGCTTTCCGTGGAGCACGGCGGCGACAGGCGTGACGTCACGCTGACGCGTCGGCTCATCGTGTACCATCCCGTGCAACGCGCGATGATCTCCAACGGCGTCGCCTACGTGCAGCTCGCGACGTTCAGCGAGGACGCCGCCACGGAAGTGGGTCGCGCGGTGGATTCACTGCGGGCGCGCGGCGCGCGGTCGCTGATCCTCGATCTGCGCGGCAATCCCGGCGGACTGCTCGAGCAGGGCATCGACGTGAGCGATCTGTTCCTGGACGCGGGAAAGACGATCGTCAGCACGCGCGGGCGCAGCGCCGAGACCGATCGGGAGTTCGACGATCAGAGCGCGCAGCGGTGGCCCGGTATGCCGATCATCGCGCTGGTGGACAGCGGTACCGCGAGCGCGAGCGAGATCGTGGCGGGCGCGCTGCACGACAACGGCCGGGCCGTGCTCGTCGGGTCGCGGACGTACGGCAAGGGAAGCGCGCAGAGCGTGGTTCCGATCTCGAGCGGCTACGCACTCAAGCTGACGACGGCGCGCTGGTTCACGCCCAACGGGCGTACGATCTCGCGCGACTCGACGAGTGGCGGCATCAGTCCGGACGTCTTCGTGCCGGACACGAACGCCAAGGCGACGCCACCACCGCCGTCGAACACGTTCCGCGTCGGCGCGCGATCGGTGTGGGAGGATCCCGTCGTCGTGCGCGCGATGCAGTTGCTCGACGGCGTGACGTCTCCCGCCGCGTTGCGCGCGCGCATCTCGCACAAATAGCGCGTGGAGCATCGGCCGCTGGGGCGCAGCGGTCTGCGCGTGCCCGTCGTCGGCATGGGCACGTGGAAGACGTTCGACGTGCACGGCGACGCGCTGGCACGCGACCGGCGCGGCGTCGCCGAAGCGGCGATCGGCGCCGGGACGACGCTGTTCGATACGTCGCCCATGTATGGCGTCGCGCAGGATGTGCTCTCGCGCGCGGTGCGCGACCGGCGCGACGAGGTGATCATCGCCGACAAGCTGTGGACGTCGTCCGACCGCGAGGCGCGCGAGCAGATGCGGCGCTCGCTCGAGTGGTACGACGGCCGCGTCGACGTGTACCAGGTGCACAACCTGGTCGCGTGGAAGGAGCGCCTCACCATGCTGGAGGAGCTGCGCGACCGCGGCGCGGTGCGTGTGATCGGGGCGACGCACTACCAGCGCAGCGCGTTTCCCGAACTGATGCGCGTGATGCGCACCGGACGCGTGGGGATGGTGCAGATTCCCTATAACGCCGTCGACCGCGCGGTGGAGCGCGAGGTGCTACCGCTCGCCGCGGATCTCGGCCTCGGCGTGTTGATCATGCAGCCGCTAGGCACGGGCGCGCTGGTGCAGCGGTCGCCTGCCACGAAGCAGCTCGCGCCCCTCGCGCCGTTCGGGGTGACGACGTGGGCGCAGGCGCTGCTGAAGTGGATTCTCAGCGACGCGCGAGTGAGCGCCGTGCTGCCGGCGACCAGCAAGGCCGCTCGGGCCGTCGAGAATGCGCGGGCGGGCGACCCTCCGTGGTTCGACGGAGAGACGCGGGAGTACGTGGCGCGCCTGGCGGCGTCGCTCTGACGCTACCGATCGACGACGCGGACGCCGGCGGGCACGTCGAAGTGAAATGCGGAGGCGTCGACGGCGGCGTTCGGTGACATCGTGAGGATGTGCACGCGGCGCGAGACACCGCTGGCGTCCACCGACTCGAACTGCCGGATGAGCGCATCGGCGTCGTCCACCCACACCTTGGCGCGGATGAAGGGGAGCGATTCGCCCCGCTTGGCGGTGAGGACGAGCGCATGGGCGGGTCGGTCGCCGACACGGTCGCTGCCGGCATCGGACGCGTCGTACTTGCTGCGTGGCGTGTTGAGGAACTGTCCGATCAGGTCCGTGTTCGCCGCGCCCACGTCCGTCACGCGCATGCGGACCACCTGCCCGGGTGTCGCGCTCTGGAGGTACACCCACACGTACTCGCCATCGGCGACGATGCGGTCGCCGAAGGGCTCCGTGAAGGTGATGGCGAGCCGATTCGGTTTCTGCTGCTGCATGCTGCCGCGCGCAGTGAGGGCGGAGCCGGTAAGCGGGTTGGTGACGACCTGCTCGAACGTCGCCCGCAGCGTGCGCACGCGGGACCAGGCGGCGACCGCGCGGGCGATCTCGCGATCGACATCGACAGGTCGTGTGACGTGGGTCGTGAGTGGTGTGTCGGTGGTTGTGGGTCGCGGGTCGCGGGTCGCGGGTCGGGGTTGGCTCGTGGTGGGTACGTTGCTGGTCGTGAGTCGTCGGTCGTGGTTCGTGGGTGATGCCGAGTCGAGGTGGACGCTGTCCGCGGGCGTTGCGGCGCGTGATGTGTTCGCATCCGAAACGACGCGCGCGGTGTCGCGGATGGCGACGGTATCACGCGGGCGGTCCGCCGTCGAGCACGCAAGCGCGGCGGAGATGACAACGGCCAGCACGCGCGTCTCCACGTCGACGATCAGACGGTCACGGGCGCGCTGCCGGCGGCGCGCGCCGGAGCAGCGGGGAGCGTAGCGACGCTGCGTCCGATGGCGGTCGCGATCGCGCGAAGCTCGGTGACCAGCGCGGCGAACTGGTCGGGGTACAGCGACTGCGCGCCGTCGGAGAGCGCGCGGTCCGGGTTGGGATGTACCTCGACCATGATGCCGTCGGCGCCAGCGGCGACGGCGGCGCGCGCCATCGGCGTCACCTTCTCGCGCAGCCCGGTGCCATGGCTCGGATCCGCGATGATGGGCAGGTGCGAAAGTCGCTGTACGACCGGAATCGCGGTGAGATCGAAGAGATTGCGCGTCGTCTGATCGAAGCTGCGGATCCCGCGCTCGCAGAGAATCACCTGATTGTTGCCCTCGGCCAGGATGTACTCCGCGCTCATGAGCAGATCGGTGATCGTGGCCGCCATTCCGCGCTTGAGCAGCACCGGCTTCCTGATGCGTCCCACCGCGCGGAGCAGGGAATAGTTCTGCATGTTGCGCGCACCGACCTGGATGCAGTCGCCGATTTCAGCGACGAGGTGGGCGCCCTCCTCGTCCAGCGCTTCCGTCACGACGGGCAAACCGGTCTCACGACGCGCGAGCGCGAGCAACTCCAACCCTTTCTTGCCGAGTCCCTGAAATGAATAGGGCGAGCTGCGCGGCTTGAAGGCGCCGCCGCGGAGGGCCGTGCCGCCCGCGGCCTTCACGGCGCGCGCGGCTGCCACGATCTGGTGCTCGGACTCGACCGAGCAGGGGCCGGCGATGACCTGAACGCTCGCGCCACCGAAGGACACACCGGGCGCGATGGTGACGACGGTATTGTCCGCGCGCCATTCGCGCGACACCTGCTTGTACGGCTTGGTGACGTGGATGATCTCGGCGACGCCGGGCAGCGCCTCGATGCGCGAGCCGTCGACCCGGCCGTCGTTGCCGACGAGCCCCACCGTGGTGCGCTGCGCACCCGGCATCGGACGGGCCTCGTAGCCCATCTCCTCTATTGTCTTCACGACGCGCTCGATCTGCTGCGGCGTCGCGTCGTGCTGCATCACTACGAGCATGTTCAATCCCCCAGGGTGGCCTGCCAGCCGTCGTGCGCGATGACGAGCCGGCCACCGTACGACGCCGCGACGACCGCGGCGATGTCGATCGATTCCACCGGTGGGTACAAGTGCGTGAGCGCGAGCATGTCCGGCTCCGCGAGACGCGCGATCTCGCCACACTGCTCCGGTGTCAGATGCTCGGGGATCGCCATCGACTGCGGCAGCGAACACTCGAGCACGAGCAGATCACAACCTCGCGCCCATGCGGCAAACGACGGATCCAGCCCCGTGTCCCCGGAATAGACGAGACGCTGCGTCCCCTCGACGATGGAATATGCAATGCTCTCGGGGGTGTGCGGTACCTTCGTGCAGGACAACGTCGCGCCGCCGAGGTCGAACGAGCCGCCCGGCGGGAGCTCAGTGACGCGGACGTCGTAGCCGGGTTTGAGCACCCACTCGCCGTACGCGGCCGCCAGGCGCTCAAGCAGCGATTGGGTGCCCACAGGGCCGATGATGTCTATCGGCGCGCTGCGCGGCGGCAGCTGCCCGTACTTCCACGCGAACAGGATGGACGGGAGATCCTGGTGGTGATCGATGTGGAAGTGCGTCAGGGCGACGTGGGTGATGGACTGCCAGGGGATCGCGAGCTCGGCGAGGCGGCGGGTGGTGCCCGCGCCGCAATCCATCAGGATTTTCGCGCGGCCGGATTCCACGTAATAGGAGCTGCAGCTCCGTTGCGCGGAAAAGGCAATGGTGCCGGTGCCGAGGACGGTCAGGCGCACGGCAGCAAACTACGCACATGAAGGCGCAACTGACTGCGCTCTTAGCGGCGCTCTTACCTGCGTCTCAACGGCGGTCTTAACGGCGGTTCCAGGTGCGTCTTAGGTACGTCTTAACGACGCCGTCAAGGACGTCTGAGTGGCGTCGTTAGCTGCGCCGTTAGCCGTTCAAGCCGCGACCGTTTCCCCTGTGTCGACCTGCATCCCCTTCATCCTTACCGACACCACCGACGACACGCCCGGTTCCTGCATCGTCACTCCGTACACGGCGTCGGCCGCTTCGGTCGTCGTGCGCGGATTGTGCGTGATGACGATGAACTGCGTACGCGTCTTGAACTGATTGAGCATGCGCACGAAGCGGCCGATGTTCGCGTCGTCCAGCGGCGCGTCGACCTCGTCGAGGACGCAGAAGGGGCTCGGCTTCGTGAGGAAGATGCCGAAGAGCAGCGAGAGCGCGACCAGCGCGCGCTCGCCGCTGGAGAGCAGGTGGATGCGCTGCGTGCGCTTGCCGCGCGGCGAGGCGTGGATCTCGATGTCGCAGTCCAGCGGCATCTCGGGATTCTCGAGGCGCAGATCGCACTCACCGCCGCCGAAGAGCGTCATGAAGATCTGGCGGAAGTGCTCGCGCACGTTGGCGAACGTCGTGAGGAACATCTCGCGCGCGGTGGAGTCGATCTCGCGGATGGCCTGCGTCAGCGAGCTGCGCGCTTCGTTGAGATCCGTGCGCTGCGTGGTGAGGAAGTCGAGACGTTTCACGGTCTCGTCGTGCTCCTCGATGGCGAGCACGTTGACCGGACCGAGCTGGTCGAGCTGGTCGCGCAGCTGCTCGACCTCGAGCCGCAACGCGTCGTCGTCGGCTTCGACGTCGGTGGCGCTCGCGATCATCTCCTCGAGCGGCTTGCGCCACTCGGTCTCCAACCGCTCGCGAATCATGGCGCGGTGGCCCGAGAGCTCGGTGAACGCGACCTCGGCCTCGTGCAGTTCCGACGTCATCGTCCCGGAGCGGCGGCGCGCGTCGTCCAGCGCGTGCTCCGCGGTCGTGAGCTGATCGTCGGCCGCGCGGACGGCCTGTTCGGCGGCCAG
>DATFHG010000005.1:0-9910 GCA_035248725.1 Gemmatimonadaceae bacterium
GCGGCCACTCGCCACCGGCATGACGTCGCCGTGCTGGCGTACGTGCTGGAGGGCACGGTGGAGAACCAGTTCAACGGCGGTGCGGTGCAGACGCACAACACCGGAGACAGCTGGTGGGAATCGCCTGGAACGGTGCACGACGTAGCGCGGAACCCGGGTAGCGCACAGGCGCGCCTCCTCATCGTCTACGTCGGCGAGGCTGGCAAGACGGCGACGGTTCCTCTCCAGTAAAGCGTTTGGACTCACGCTCCGCCTACCGCACCTGCGCGCTGATCGGCCTCGGCGGCCTGTTCGCGGGAATCACCGGTCCACTCATCAGCACGTTCGTGCCACCGCTGGTGCAGCGCGTGCTCGGCGACCATCGCACCGCGATCGGGTTCGTGATGGCGATCGACAACGTGCTGCTCCTGCTGCTCGTCCCGTGGGCGGGACCGGCATCGGATCGCGCAGCGCAGCGGGGAAAAGGGCGACGCTCCTTCGTGATCGGCGGTCTGCTGCTCTCCGCCGTCGGCATGGCGCTGCTGCCCACACTCGCGACGGGACTCGGGCTGTTGATCCTGGCGATCGTCATCCTGAACGTGGGGATCAACGTGCAGCGCGCGCCCTTTCAGGCGCTGATGGCCGACGTGGTGCCGTCGCGCTGGCGTTCGCTGGCTACTGCGTCCGTCACGTTCCAGATGTGCGTGAGCGCGATCGTGTTCCTGATGCTGGGACACGCGCTGGGAATGCGGCCGGCGTTTCTGATCGCGGCCGCCTCGGTGCTCGTGGTCGCCCTGGCCTTCGCGTTCGGATTGCGCGAGCCCGCTACGGCGGCGCCGAGTGAGGAGGTGACGTATCGGTCGCTGCGCGACGCCGCGTGGTCGGCGGTGCGCGGCGGCATTCCCGGGGTGCGTCCGATATTCGTCGCGACGCTGCTGCTGCAGCTCACCTTCCAGACGTTCACCACCTGGTACGCGCTGCACGGGACGGAGCGCTTCGGCGTGCGTCCGGAGGACGTGACGACGGGCTTCATCGCGTGGGCGGTCGGCGGCGTGATCGGTTCGCTGCCGGCTGGATGGCTCGGCGTGCGACTCGGCCGACGCAACACGATGCTGCTGGGGTTCGCGCTCATGGCCGGATGTCTCCTGGCGCTCGATCGCGTGTCCACGCTGCAGCACGCGGTGCCGCTGTTGGCGCTCGCGTCCGCGAGCTGGACGTTCCCGATGGTGAACGCGTTCCCGCTCTTCGTGGAGCCGGTGCCCGCCGAGCATCGCGGAGTACTCGGCGCCCTGTACGTGCTGTGCATGGCGCTGGGCGGCGCGGTGGGGGATCCGCTGAACGGTGGGATCTTCGACGCCCTGGGCGGTTATCGCGCGCTCTTCCTCATGATGGCGGCGTACACCGCGCTCGCGTTCGTCGCCGTGTTGGCCGTGCCGAGGGGGACGGGGGAGGCGACGGCGTAGCGATATGTAGAAAGGGAAGGTGACCGCCATGTGACCTGGCGTCGCATTGGCAGGGGTTAACAAACATGCAGATGATTGCCAGCGTCCTGAGTGTTTGCGTCCTCGCAGCGGCCACGTCGGGATGTACCCAGCCGGTCCTGAACATTGCCGCGACGCCGTGTCCGGATTCGACGATCCTCGGCGCCCTCGGGCCGCGAGGGCTAGAGTTGGCTAACTACCGCTTCGCCTGTCGGGTGAGAGGCTTTGCCGGCGTGTCGGTGGACGACTCGGCGCACCTATTCTTCGTCTACATCAGCAGGCCGGAGAACGAAGAGGCGATCCGCGCCCAGGCAGATTCACTCATGCGGGCGCGTCAGCGTAGTACGCCTGTCTACGCCGGTCTCGCGACGATCGTCATGCGACCGGTGCGCTACGACCTCATCGACCTGTACCAGGCGCAGAAAGCGGTGCTGCGCGCGCGCGGACAGTGGTCGCTGAACGCGTTCGGGATAATGGTGCTGCACAATCGCGTGTCGGTCATGGTCAACACGCCCGACGACAGCACGAGGTTACGGGCGGCCTTGAGACAGACGTCACCCTACGCTGACGCGGTGGAGCTCAGTGTTGGCAGGATCATCGTCGGCCCCGGTCGGGTGCAGCGTCGGAATGACGACGGTCTGCCCCTCGGAGGAATGCGCTTTCGCGAGCTGCTGCCTTCTCCTGCGGCCTTTCCCCTGACACCACTACGTGTCGGCAAGCCGCCCGACAATCAGTAGTAGGTGAACTGCGTCGAGATGTCGGTGGTCTGGCCCGCCTGCGCCCCGTTGGTGATGGTGACGACGCCGGCTTTGGTCACGGGACGGTTTGCGTCGTCGTACGCGTACGTGTAATCGACGACGAAGTTGAGCCCATCGCCGGTGCGCGTGATCCGCGCGGGGTTCCCCTTCTGCAGCTGCACGTCGGTGAGCAGGACGAGGTGATCGAAGAAGTCGTCGTGGATCAGTGAGAAACCGTCGACGTTGACGCCCTGGTCATAGCTTTCGTAGAGATCGACGGTCGTCGAGGCGTCCTGCACGCCATCGATCGCGGGACGATGCTCGGTGACCTGATGCACGTTGCCGTCGGCGTCGTACGTGAACGCCATCGTCTTGTCGATGATGTATCCGCCGGTGACACGCCGGTCGCGCTCGAGACCCGTCAGCCGTGCGCCGTCGTACGTGAGGAAGACGAGGGTGAAGACGCCGCTGTCGTCCACGTACTTCACGAGGGCGACGCGGCCCTGCTCGTCGTACACGTACTGGAGCTGGTCGCTGTTGCCAGGGACGCCATTCGTGAGCCGGAGGATGCGGTCTCCATCGTACGTGACCTCGTACTTCCGGAGATCGGAAGCGTACGAGATCGCCGTGATCCGTCCCGCGGCGTCGTAGTCGAAGTGGTAAAACGGAGAGGGAAGGCTGGAGAGAACGATGTCCTTCACCCGGACGGGCGCGGGCGGCGGCGGTGCGTTGCCGCGGTCGGAGTTGCAGGCGGCCAGTGCGGCCGCGAGGAGAAGGGCGGCGCCGCGGCGTGCGCGCGTGATCGCTGGACCGATGTTCATTATGCGCAGTAAGAAGGGATGTGCCTGCTAGGCCAACGGTATACGTCGGCGATTGTTTCATTCCGTCGACGGCGGCCAACGTACAGGCTGACTCGTGCGTTTGCTCAGGGACAGAACACTACCTACCATTCAAGTCGATGAAGCGACCGATGCAGGCGACGCGCGCGCTTTCACGTTGGCTCTTTGCGGCCGGCGTGGCGTTGGCGCTCGTTTCCCAGGTCGCCGTGGCGTTCTCGCCGCTTATCGAAGCGCGCGAAGGCAGCAGCACAGCCTCCCACGTCGAGCAGAGCGGCACGTCGTCGCACTACGCGCACAACGACGCCACGTGCATCACCTGCCAGGCCCGGACGCTCACCGGCCCGACGGCCGGTCACGAGCCGCTCCCCGCGCCCGCACGAGTAGCGTCGGCTCCCATCGCACGCAGCTTCGCGCCCGCGATCGCGTCCGACGTTTCCCACCCCAAAAACCCCAGAGCACCCCCGAAGACCGCCGACGTCTGAGCTGTTCACCGTAGCTCGGCTGGTCCTTCAATTCGGGGGTTCACTTGAAAATCGCACTCAGCTTGTGCGTGCTCGCCACATGGAGCGGGCTCGCGCAGGCGCAGAACACTGACTCGATCGCGCGACGAACACGCGCGGCCGACAGCGCGCGCGTCCAACGGACGCTCGATTCGCTCACAGCCGTGGTCCGCGCGCTCCAGGCTCGGCTCGATACCACGGCACAATCAAAAGACACGGCCGCAGGCGGTGACGAGCTCGCGGCCATCCGCGCGGCCGCGGCCGCTGCCAGCGGTCCGGACACCGCGCCACCGGCGCAGGCGACGCCGAGGCTGGGGCAGAACGCGCTCAACCCGGAGATCTCCGTCACCGGCGACCTGCGCGGCAACGTGCGCAGCCCCGGCCCGCAGACCGACAATTTTCTTCCGCGGGAATTCGAGGTGGGCTTCCAGTCCGCGCTCGACCCGTTCTCCACGGCCAAGGTCTTCATCTCGGCCGGGCCCGAAGGGTTCGACCTCGAGGAAGGGTACGCGTACTTCACGGCGCTCCCCGGCCACCTGCGGCTGGACGTCGGCAAGTTCCGCCAGCAGATCGGCGAGCTGAATCGCTGGCACCTGCACGCGCTGCCCGAGGACGAATACCCGCTCGTGATCCGTCGCTTCGCCGGCGACGAAGGACTTGCCGCCACCGGCGTGTCTCTCTACTGGCCGCTCCCGCTCGCCACGTTCGGCGGCGCCTACGAGTTCACGGCGCAGGCGACCACGGGCGAGAATGACATTCTCTACGCGGGTGGCCGACGTCCCGCGGTGAACGCACAGATCGCCGGATTCTGGCAGATGAGCCGAGCCACGTATGCTCAGCTCAGCCTGAGCGGACTTTATGGAACCAATCCGGACACCAGCCTTACTACACAGCTCGGAGTCGTTGCGGCGCGGTTTTCGTTGCGGCCTCCGCAGGAAGCGCAGGCGCGGGAGCTGACGTTGCGGGGCGAGCTCTGGTCGTTGCACCGGAACTTCGATTTCACCTTCGTCACTCCCGGCGGCGGTGTGATCGGCCCGTACGATGCGACGCGACTGGGTGGCTATGTGGACGGCACCTGGAAGCTCAACCGACGTTGGACCTTCAGCACACGCGGCGACTACGTGCAGTCTCCGGATCTCACAGTCGACGCGCACGAGTGGGCGGTGACGCCTTCACTGACTTTCTGGCAAAGCGAGTTCGTGTTCATCCGCGGTGCGTATGAGCACGCTCGAGACCTTGTGGACGCAAACCGGGATCGCTTCACGATGCAGCTTGTCTTCGCGATGGGACCCCACAAACACGAGCTATTCTGATGACCGGACTTCTTGTTTCTCTCATGGCCGCGGCGACGCTCGCCGGGCCGGGTACGCCGACCCCCGCGCCGACGGCGGCGCCACTCAAGGTCGTCACGTCGCTCACGACGTACGCGTCCATCGCGCGCGAGATCGCGGGTGACCGCGCAACCATCACGCCGATCGCACAGGGCGACGAGGACCCGCACTTCGTGCAGCCGCGTCCCAGCTTCCTGCCGCTGCTGCGCGACGCGGACCTGTTCGTCACGACGGGTATGGACCTGGAGCTCTGGGTGCCCACGCTCCTGGACCGCGCGGGCAACGCGAAGGTGCGTGAGAACGGCAGCGGCTACGTGCCCGCCTTCAAGGGGATCACGATCCTCGAGGTGCCCACGTCGCTCTCCCGCGCGCAGGGCGACATCCACGTGGACGGCAACCCGCACATCCACACGGATCCCATCAACGGGATCATCATCGCGCGCAACATCCTCGCGGGGCTGACCAAGGCGTCACCCAACGACGCGGCGTACTTCACCGCGCGCGAGAAGGATTTCGAGACGCGCGTGATCACCGCGACGTTCGGCGAGGACCTGGTGAAGCTCGTCACCGCGCCCACGCTGTACGAGCTGGCGCGGACGAATAAGGTGATGGACTTCCTGCAGAAGACGCCGTACAAGGGCGCCCCCCTCATGACGCGGCTCGGCGGGTGGATGAAGACCGCCGAGGCGTTCCGCGGCAAGGAGATGGTGTGCTATCACAAGGAGTGGGCGTACTTCAGCAATCGCTTCGGTGTCAACTGCGTCGAGTACATCGAGGCGAAGCCCGGCATTCCGCCGACGCCGCGCCACGTGCAGGACGTGATCGCGCTGATGCGCGAGAAGCACATCCCGGTGCTGTTCGCGTCGAATTACTTCGATCACAGCCAGATCCGTGACGTCGCCGCGAAGACCGGCGCGGCCGCGGTGATCGTTCCGGAAAACACGAATGGTGCACCGGGCGTGAACACGTACTTCGATCTCATCAGCACCTGGGTCAATGACCTCGCGAAGGGCTTCGCCGGCGCGTCCACGGTGGGAGCGTCCAAGTGAGCGGTCTCGAGCTGATGCTGCCGCCCTTCGTGGCGTGCATGATTCTCGTCGCGATTCACTCGTACCTCGGCCTGCACGTCATCGCGCGCCAGGTGATCTTCGTCGATCTGTCGCTGGCGCAGATGGCGGCGCTGGGCACCACCATCGGCCTGCTCGCCGGCGTCATGCCGGGGACGACGGCGTCACTGCTGTTCGCGCTCGTGTTCACCGCCATTGGTGCGGCGGTGTTCGCGGCAACGCGTACGACCCACGTGGGACGCGTGCCGCAGGAAGCCATCATCGGCATCGTGTACGTGGTTGCATCCGCTGCGGCGCTGCTCGCCGCGGACAAGGCTCCGCGCGGCGCAGACGCGATCAAGGACGTGCTCGTCGGCACCATCCTGTGGGTCTCGTGGTCGCAGATCATCAAGCTCGCCGCGGTGTACGCGGTGCTCGGCGTCGCCCTGTTCCTGTTGCGCCGACGCTTCGAGACGATCTCCTTCGACGAGCACGCCGCCGCTGCGAAGGGATGGAAGCTCCGCTGGTGGGACTTCTGGTTCTATCTGATCTTCGGCGGCGTGATCACGATGTCCGTGCCGCTCGGCGGGGTGCTGCTCGTGTTCAGCTTCCTCGTGGTGCCCGCGGTGACGGCGTTCCTGTTCACGCGAAACCCGAGAAAGCTCACGCTGATCTCATGGAGCACGGGTGCGATCGCGTCGGCAATCGGCCTGTGGATTTCCTACAAGAGCGACCTGCCGACGGGCCCGACGATCGTGTGCAGTTACGGACTCGTGCTGTTGGTTGCCGGAATCATTCGCGCCGTCAAGCGTGAAACGCTTGCCGAGTCGGTTGCGCCGGTGTCACCTGCCGCACCAGCGGCCAGGCAGGCCGTCGACGTCATTCAGTACTGACGCAGAATACGCAGATTACGCAGAAGGACGCAGGAAGTACAAACGGCGAGGGGATCTTTGGTTTCGGCATCCAAAGGTCCCTTCGCCGTTTGTCGTCCTGCGTAATTCTGCGTACCCTGCGTACCCTGCGTCAGTAGTGTCGATCCACGAACGCAGACCGCGTCATTACTGGTTCGATGCGACCGGCAGCTGGTTCAGCCGCTGCTTCATCTGATTGAACGCCGCGGAATTGCTGCGCAGTGAGTTGAGCTGCGCCTGCGTCATCGTGTTCAGCATGCGCTGCACGTCCGCGATGCGATCTTCCGTGCCGGGGTGATCGGAGAACCACGAGCTCACGGCGCTGCTGCCGCCCTTTTCCTCGGCGAGCAGGCGCTGGAACATCGTGAGCATGCCTGTCGGATTGATGCCGGCGGCGACCATGTTGCGGAAACCGCCTTCGTCTGCCGCGCGCTCATCGTCGCGGCTGAATTTCGCGAACACCGCCGAGCCCGCGACGTTGATCGCCGCGCCGGCCACCTGGCTGTTGCAGACATTGAGCAGCGTACAACCCAGTGCGACACCGACGTTGGCGCCCTGCATCTGTTCCATCTGCTTCACGGAATGCCGCTCGACGACGTGCTCGATCTCGTGGCCGAGCACCGACGCGACTTCGCTCTCGCTCGCGGCGCGATCCAGCACGCCGCGGTTGACATAGATGAACCCGCCGGGGAGCGCAAACGCGTTCACGACGCTGGTGTTCACGACGCGGAACTGCCAGTCGAGGTCCGCGCGCGACGTCGTGTGGGCGATCGCGTTGCCCAGGTTGTTCACGTACTGATTGACCACGGGATCCTGCAGGATGGGAAGCTGCGCGTTCACCTGCTGCGCTTCCTGCTGGCCCATCTGCACTTCTTCCTGCTGTGAGACGCCGCATGCGGCGAGCAGGATAGCCATGGTCGCGCCCGTCATCCCGCGCGCGATCCTGTTGGAAACTTGAATCATCGGATGCTGTCCTCTCGTGTGAGTGCGCGCACGCGCGCGCGTGGCGAGGAGAAGTGCAGCCGCCATGCCCGTTTATCAGACGGTCATGAAGTGGTCCGTTGGGCCCGCTGCGCGACCGCGTAACGACGCAACCGCGCGAGCATGCGTCGGTCGGTCTTCGCGGCGTCGTCGAGCTTGGGCGTCTCGATCACCTTGGGAACGGAAGCGAACCTTTCGTCCCGCATGATGCGCCGAAAGGGAGCGGGGCCCAGCGCACCGTCCCCGATGAGCTCGTGACGGTCGCGGTGCGATCCGAGCGGCGTCTTCGAGTCGTTCAGGTGCATCGCTCGCAGACGTTCGCGGCCGACGATGTCGTCGAAGTGTCCCCACACGCCGTCGAAGTCCTTCACCAGATCGTAGCCAGACGCGTACAGGTGGCACGTGTCGAGACAAACGGCCATGCGCGATCGCGATGGCGCGGGCACCAGCTCGATGATCTTCGCCAGCTCCTCGAATCGCCCGCCCAGCGACGTGCCCGAGCCGGCGGTCCCCTCGAGAGCGATGATGCAGCGGCCGGGCACGCGCTCGAGCGCTTCGGCGATGGCGTCCGCGTTTCGCCGCAGCCCACTCTCCAGATCGCCCATGTGGTTGCCCGGATGCGAGACCAGAACGTCGAGGCCGAGCGCCTCACAGCGTTGCAGCTCGGCGACAAACGACTCGATCGATCGGCGGCGCAGCGTGTCGTCCGGGCTGGCGAGATTGATGAGATACGAGTCGTGCGCCATGGTGACGCGCACGTGCGTCTGCGCGAGCGCGGCCCGAAAGGCGCGACATTCGTCGTCGGCGCAGACGCGCTCCGCCCAGCGGTTCGCCATCTTGGTGAAGATCTGCATGGCCGTCGCGCCCATGGCGCTGGCGCGTTCAGGCGCGTTGTGCGTGCCGCCGGCGATGGAGGTGTGCGCGCCTAGCAGGTCGTCATAATGGCGCGCGCTGCGCGCGCGAGAAGTGCCTTCCGGAGCACTGCCTTCCGGAGAAGTGCCCGCGCTTCGCGCGGGAGAAATGCTAGGGCTCGAAGTCGGAGGCGCGGCCGCGGAGCGCTCGGCCGCAGCGCGGGCAGTGGAGCGTGGTGCCCTGGTTGTGTTCTTCGAGCGCATAGTCGTAGTTGCGTCCGCAGGTGCACTCGCTCTCGAGCGCGTCGTTGCCGCAGATGACGCAGAACGCGTCATCCTCATCATACTGCCGGAACCTGCCGCATACGGCGCACCGCTTCACGATCATGGAGCCGCCGCTCCGTTCAGGTTCACGCCCCAATCCGTCACGCATCAAGGTACAAGGGGTGACACGGATGCTTCTGAAAGGGCCGCATCAGATGGTTTCCGAAGCATCCGTGTCGAAATCTGCCACCTTGATGCTCGAATCGCGCAGAGATCTCGAACCCGCAGCAGACTCTATCTGCGCCGAAGCCACGTCACCGGGTCCATCGCCGGTCCGCCGTGCCGGATCTCGAAGTGGAGATGCGGCGGCAGCTCGGGGTCGGAGATGCCGACACCGCCGATGACGGCCCCCTTGGGGATGACCTGACCCTCGCGAACATCCGCGCGCGAGAGCGATCCGTAGATCGAATAGTCGCCGCCGCCATGCTCGACGATCGCGGTCAGACCGTACGTGCCGAGCTGCCGCACGCTCACGACCTTGCCCGCGGCGACGCTGCGCACGGGGGTGCCGACCGACGCGCGGATGCCGACGCCGTTCCAGCGGATCGCGGTGTTGTTCGCCTGCACCGCGCGGCCGAACGTGTAGACGAGCGGGCCGTCGACCGGCCAGTCCAGTTGCCCGTAGTCGTTCGTGCGGATGGAGCTCGTGACGCGCGGCGCGGAGGCGGGGCGCCGAGCCTCCACACGCCTGCGCTCCACCTCGAGCGCCGCGATGGTGTTCGCGAGCTGCGTCTCGCTGATGCGCATCCGCGCGATCTTGTTCTGCGTCTGGCGACTCTCGTGCTGCACGCGCGCGAGCTGCTGACGCTGGTCCTGTTCGAGCGAGCGGAGCCGGCCTTCCTCGATCCTTTTTTCCTCGCGATTGTCCGCGAGCCCGCGCTGGAGCACCACCAGGCGGTCGCGCTCCATCCCCACCTGGTTGCGCAGCTG
>DATFHG010000006.1:0-3013 GCA_035248725.1 Gemmatimonadaceae bacterium
ATGCCGGTGGCCGAGAATCCGGGCGCGCTCACGCGGGCGCAGTTCGAGCGCGACCCGAGGTTGGCCGACTCGGCGCAGATTCGCAAGCGAGCGCGCAAAGCGGTGCAGCAGGTGCAGGTCGGCCTCACCGCGTCACGGCCCATCGGCGCGCGCTCGGCCGGAGAGCTCACCGCCCAGCTCTATGGCGGCACGCGTGATCTGTTCAATCCGCTCACCTTCGCGGTGGTGGATGTGGATCGCCGGCAGTACGGTGGCGGTGCTCGGGCGACGATCCCCGTCGGATGGGGTGTGCGCCATCGTCTGACGCTCGGCGTGGACGGCGCCGTGCAGAACGATCTGCGGCTCAACTGGGCGAACTGCAACGCCGTGCTCACGCCAACGGCGAGCTGCCCGGCGCTTCCCAACGAGAAGGGCGTGCTGCAGGTGGACCAGCGCGAGATCGTCTCGAGCATCGGACCGTATCTGCGAGACGAGCTGCAGCTGGGCGACCGAACCATCCTGAGCTTCGGCGTGCGCGCCGACAACATTCGCTTCGAGGTACGCGATCACTTTCTCTCGGATGGCAGCGACGATTCAGGCGATCGCACTTTGCGCGCGGTGAGCCCCATGGGAGGCGTCGTCGTTCGTCTCACGCCGCTCCTCGTGGGCTACATCAACGTCGGCTCCGCGTTCGAGACGCCGACGACGACCGAGCTGGGCAACCAACCCGACGGCAACGCGGGGCTCAATCGCGACCTCAAGCCGCAGTTCTCGACGACGTACGAGGCGGGCTTCAAGGGGTTGCTGTTGACGCTCCTGCAGTATGACCTCGCCGTGTTCAACACGTCAGTGCGGGACGAGCTGATTCCGTTCGAGGTGCCCACCGGTAACGGCCGCACGTACTTCCGCAACGCCGGCCGCACGCGTCGCAGCGGCGTGGAGGTCGAGGTGGCCACGGAGCTGGGGCCGTTCGACGTCGCGGGGTCGTACACGTTCTCGCACTTCCGGTTTCGCGACTTCGCGGTGACGGGCGTGGAGTATCGCGGCAACACGATACCGGGCATTCCCGAGCACCAGTTTCAGGCGAGCACCACGTGGCGGCGTGGTCCATTCTTCGCGACGGTCGAAGCATTGACGAAGAGTGGCGTCTTCGTGGATGACGCGAACTCCGCGCGCACCGATGGATTCGCCACCTTCAACGCGCGCCTCGGCGGCATCGCGATCGGCGGCCTGCCCTGGCTATCGCCCGTGGTTGCGGTGCAGAACGTGTTCGACCGCAGCTATGTCGGCTCGGTGGCCGTGAACGCAGCCGGCACGCAGGCGACCGCAAAGGCATACGAGCCCGCGCCTGGACGGACAGTGTACATCGGGTTGAGTATCGGCGCGGGACGATAACTACCAAGCCTAAGAGCGTGGCTGCGTAACGGCGCGGCTGCCGAGAGCGCAACGGCTAACGACGCACCGACAAGCAAGGCGCTGGGCGGCGGAGCCGCCCGCGCCCTCCGCATTCGGCGATGGTGCGCCCTTACAGCGCTCTCAGCGTCCGCGCTCTTATGCAGCCGCGCTCTCACGCAGCTGCGTTCTTACGCAGCCGCGTCCTTACGCAGCCGCGTCCTTACGCAGCCGCGCTCTTATGCAGCCGCGCCTTTCGCGGTTGCGCCCTCATGCAGCCGCGCTCTTTGTTTATCACCGCTCGCGCCGTTCGAATGCCTTTACCTTCTCGAGCCTGCGTACGTGTCTTTCTGCTCCCGAGAACCGCGCCTGAAGGAACGCGCGCACCAGCTCCTCAGCCAGCGAGGGCCCAACCACGCGCGCACCGAGACACAGCACGTTCATCGAGTCGTCCTCCACGCCCTGACGCGCGGAGAACGTGTCATGGCAGAGCGCGGCGCGAATGCCGAGGAACTTGTTCGCCGCGATCGCCGCGCCTACTCCGCTGCCGCAGAGTAGAATGCCACGCTCGGCCCGCTGCTGCTGGATGGCCTCGGCCACGCGCTCGGAATAATCGGGATAGTCGTCGGTAGGAATGAGGCGCTCGGCGCCACAGTCCATCGGTTCGTGTCCGGCGGCGCGGATCGCGTCGAGGACAGGCTCCTTGAGCGGAAAGCCCGCGTGGTCTGTGCCGACGGCGATCCTCACCTCGCGTCCCGCGGAAGCACCGGCAGAACCGCGTGCGCGTACACGAGCCGAGAGATGTCGGCGATCAGCGAGCGCGCGACCTTCTCGTCGGGGATGCCGCGCGTGAGCACGACGAGTACGTAAGGCCCGCGCCCGGCGGGGTACACGATGGCGGCATCGTGCAGATGTCCGGTGATCTGTCCGGTCTTGTGCGCTACCCGTGTGCCGGGGGGCACACCGGCGGGAATCTCGTCGTTGAACTCCTGACGCAGCAGAATTGCCCGCATCGAGTCGGTGCTGGCGACCGAGGCCGCGCGGCCGGACTCGATGGCCGCCATGAGTGTCGCGAGATCGCGCGCCGTCGTGGTATTGTTCATCCCCGCCGCGTACGCCTTGCCATCCTCCACCCCGCGCAGAACCTGGATGTCGCGCGCGCCCAGCGCGTGCGCCGTGGCGTTCGCTTCGCGCGCGCCCACCAGTGCGATGAGCGCGTTCGTCGCGAGATTGCTGGACCGCACGATCATGCGCTCCAGCAGCTCTCGAAGCGGTACGTGGGAGCCCACCCAGCCGTAGACCAGACTGTCCGAGTCGTCTCGGGCATCGAGGGAGTAGGGCGATCCGTCCACTATGGACGCGAATCGATTCTCCAGAGCGATCGGCTGGTCGAGCTTCAGGGCGCCTCGGTCCACACGCCGGAAGAGCTCGATCATCACCGGCACTTTCATCGTGCTCGCGGCGTGAAATCGGTCATCAGCGTTCACGAACAGCGTGTCGCCGCGCCTGAGATCCAGAAACGCGACACCCACCTCGGCGCCGGACACCATGGCTATGCGTCGTTCGACGCGTGCCCGAAGCGAGTCGTCGATCGTCACCGGCGCGTCGCGGCGAGGCGCCGTCGCGGCGCTCACTTGTGCGA
>DATFHG010000007.1:0-7556 GCA_035248725.1 Gemmatimonadaceae bacterium
CGGCGAAACGTGGACAGGCGCTTCCGGACCGCGGACAGGTAGAGCTGCGGACCGTCCCGCGCACCAGGCGGGATCAGGTCCCAGTTCTTCCACATCCCGGCCAGCACGTCCTGCACGATGTCGTACGCGTCGTCCGGCGGCACATGCTTCCGCGCGTACAGCAGCATGCGCGGAAACATCTCGGAGTAGCGCTCCGCGAATGAGCGCTGCCGCGCCAGATGTTCCCGCTCCTGCGCGGCTTCGCGACCCTCGGCGTCGCCAACCGTCGCCAGCACCTGCTCCTCACCCTCCTCGTGCCGCTCGGCCTCGGGCGGCTGCTGCACGATCAAGGGTTCCATGTGCCCTCCGTCGATGTACACCAACGCCCTGCTCGTGAGGGATTCCTAGTAGAAGGAGTGAACATGCCACTCGCACCCCATCCCCCGCCAGACCGACAACAGCCATGACCACCCGGCCGATAGCTCCGCCAGGATACGATTGCGCGCGCGCGCGGCCAGCACTCGCTGCTGCCGGTCGCATATGGGCGACCGCCGGTATCGCCGCGGTGACTTCCACATGGCTGTGCGAGAGCGCCAGGCGCGTCTGCGGGATTGTCACGCGCTTCTGTGAGGCTGTCACGCGCTCCTGCGAGTCTGCCAACAGCTCGTGTGATCGTCCCACTCGCTTCTGCGAGGGTCCCATTCGTTCCTGCGAGTGTCGCACTCACTCGTGCGAGCGTCCCATTCGCTCCTGCGAGTGTCCCATTCGGTCCACAGCCATCGCAGCGCGCTGCCGCGGGCCGCCCGATCACCGCGCAGCCACCCGCAACTTCGCGCCGAGCAGGGCGCACTCGGCCCACACGTCATCCAACTGCGCTCAACCCAATCAGAGGAGGATCGTGAACAACAGACAGAAGCAAACCGTCGAGGCATTCCGTCGGGTCAGCGCCTTCATCGCGGCCCATCCGCTGCCGTCCCCGCAGACGTATGGCGAGCCGGTGGCATTGCTCGAGGACGTGGTCGAACAGCTCACGTCGCACAGCAATTTGCAGGAGACGAGCAAGCGGCTTCGCAAGGCGCAGACGCAGAATCTCCAGACCGCGAAGGCGGCGCTACGCGACCTGAGCCTGCGTCCCATCTCGCAGATCGCGCGTGCGGCGCTGCGTGGCTCGCCGGGCGCCGACCGCGCCACCAAGCTGCCGGTGGCGTTTGCTCCGGTGGAACACCTGTTGGCCATCGCGGCGGCGTTCCGGAGCGTGGGGGAGACGTATCAGGACGTGATGCTCAAGAACGGGCGTCCTGCGGACTTCCTCACGGTGCTCGACGACGCCGTGATGAGGGTGCAGCAGGCCGCGGCGGCGTCGGTGAGCGTCGAGCGCACAAAGGTTGGTGCCAGCGGGGCGCTGGCGGCCGAGTTGAAGCGTGGCCGCGACGCCGTGGAGATGCTGGACGCCACGGTGACGACTGCTTTCGCGGGCAGCGCCAGTGTGCTGGACGAGTGGCGCAACGCTCGTCGCATTCGCGCGTACCCCGTGCGCAGCAGCACGGAGCCGCAAGCCGCACCAGTGGCACCGGCAGCACCCGCCGAGGCAGCAGCTAGCGCGACAGCCAAGGCGGCGTAGGTCCGAGCAGGACGTCGCCGTCGGTCACTCGAGGGGCCGGCGGCGATCTGGTCTCGCCTCAGCGCGGAGGAGCGCGCCTGCCTTCATCCGCCTGACGCAGAAAATCGCGGATGGCCTTGTTGGCCGGGCCCGGGTTATCCCACTCGAACAGGTGACCCGACTGCGGGACAAGAAAGACCTGCGCACCCGGTGTGCGTCGCGCAAAGCTCCGGACCAGCTCCGGGCCTACCTCGTCGAATTCCCCGACCACGTAAAGGACCGGTACATGGACATCCTTCAGGTACGGGGTCGCATCATATGACTTGATCGTACCTGTGATCGTGAACTCGCTGGGGCCCTGCATGAAGTTGTAGATCTGCTCATTCGCCGTCTTCGTCGTGCTGTCGAGCTCCGCTTCGTTCGGATGACGCCACACGTATTTCCCATAGAACTCCCCCAGCGCTGCCTGGTAGTCGGGGGCATCATACTTGTGCTCGGCCTCTCTCACGCGAATCGCGCGCTGCGCCGAATCGGAAAGAGTGGCGACGAGGTCCTTTGCGCGACGCGCATATGCAGGTACATCCAGCACCGCTCCGGCGAGCGTCAGGCTCGCGACCCGCTCGGGGTGTGCGCGGTAGTACTCGAACCCGAGGATCGTACCCCACGAGTGGCCGACCAGATGGAACTTCTCGTAGCCGAGCCGAGCGCGCAGCGACTCCAGCTCCTGGACGAAGTGCTGGATGGTCATCCTCGTCGTGCCGGTGAGGCGATCCGACTTCCCCGCTCCCAGCTGGTCGTATCGCACCACCGGTCGATCCGCCCCGAGCGCCTCGAGCGCCGTCATGTAGTAGCTCGCGTATCCGGGACCGCCATGAACGAGGATGGCAGGAGTGGATGTACCGCTGCCGACCACGCGATACCAGATGTGCCCCCCATCCACGGCGAGGCGCGCCTCCCCCGGCTTCAGCGGGCTGTTATCGGCCGGAGCGCCAGCTCCCGCCACAGGTGTCCCGGCTTGTACGGCGGCGCTATCCGCCGAGCCATCGCGAGCGCGGCAGGCGCTGAGAGCCATGAGGGCGGCTGCTCCCAGACGGAATCGAATCATCAGTACCTCCGTTGTCTGATGGCAGCGCGCTCGTTCGAGCGACGTCTTGAATCACTGCCGAAGGCCCACGCCTATTCGATCCGCCGCCACACTTCGACGACTCTGGTGATCGGTCCGGTCGCTTTCGTCGTATCGTTCGGGTCCGTGTAGCTGTGGTACCAGCGCCGGCCGTCCGTCCGACACGTCGCGCGCCAATCCGTCCCGACGTAACTCTGCGCGACAAACATCTCGATGTGCTCCACGTAGCTGTTGCCCCTGAGGGTATACGTGCCCTCGCCTCCAACGACGCGATATGCGCGCAGCGTGTCGGTAGCGGTGTTCATGGGCAACGTGTCACGGCGACCCGCCTGCTCCAGCCACATGAAGCGATGCGCGGTGACGATCTTTCGCTGCAGCGCGCCATTCAGTGGTTCGTCCTTGCCGTTCACCGTCTCGGACTCGAGTTGCCACGCGCCGCGCACATTGCATGCAGCCGCCGGGTGCGTCGGTACGAGGGAGCCGTGCGCGTGACGGTACGGGGTGACCGCAACCAGGCTGACGGCGAGCATTGCGGTGACAGCGAGCGAGGCAATGGTCTTCATCGGGTCTACTCCGGTAAGGGTTCGCTGCGGAGGCCGACCATGCGTCAACTGCTCATCCAACTTGCCAGCCGCGGGGGCGAATGCAACCCGGCGTTCCCGTCACCGCCGTGGCAAATGATCCGTAATCGTACGATGCACTCGCGAGGCGAGAAACCCAACGACTGGGAGCCGCTGACAACTACAACTCCTCGTTAGCAAGCGGCATGGGGATTTGGGCGCTACTCGGATGCGCTCCGGAGCTTGCCGCCAAGAAATTGCGAAAGCGTGTCGCCGTGGATCAACGGCGCGATCACGCCTGTGTAGCCGCTGTTCTCACCGTTGGTCATGATCACGTAGCCGGTCTTGCGCTCCACCGACCCAGCCACGAAGCATGAGTAGCCCGGGTTGCCGCCGCCGTGCCGGATGAAATTACCGTCCGTCGTATGGTTGATCTCCCAACCCAGCGCCCACGAGCTTTCGGCGTTGCGACGGATCTGCGGACGCAGCATCTCGTGAAGGCTCGCCGCGGTCAACCGAAACTGATCGGCAGGCTTCGGGTTGATCACTTCCATCAGGAACTTCGCGTAGTCGGTGGCCGTCGTGCACAAACCGCCGGCCATGCCGTAGCGTGACAACGTCTGACCGTCGGGCCGCCGATTCAGGCCGGTGGGATTCCCCTGTTCGTCGTGCCCCGGCGCCATGTGCCGCGCGATCCAATCGTTCCACATGTAGCCGCTGTGCGTCATCCCGAACGGCATCAGGAGGTTCGCGCGCATGTAGTCGTCGATCGACGGCTGCATCGCGCACACCCGCACGTCCTGCTCGAAGTTGCCGCACACGTCCGTCGGCCGCCCGCCCACGAGCTGCGTTACGACGAACTGCAGGTAGCTGTATCCCTCGCCGGAGTAATACCACTGCGTCCCCGGCGTGAACTTGATCACCATCGGGTCGTCCGCGGAGCGCCAGTTGGGAAGTCCGGTGGTGTGACTCAGCACGCGACGCGCGGTGATGAGGTCGAGCCTGGGATCGTTCGGCACGATCCGCTCGGACGTGTAGTGCGTGAGCGGTGTGTCCAGGTCCATCACGCCGCGCTCGCATAGCTTCATCACGGCATAGGCGAACAACGGCTTGCTCGTGGACGCCGCCTCGAACACGGTGTCGTTCTCCACCGGCTCGCGGGTCGTCACGCTCTTCACGCCAAAGGCCCGCCGCCAGTACAGCTGGCCGCGCTGCACGATAGCAATCGTGAGACCGGGGACGTGCGCGGCCACCATCAGCTGAGGTATCTGCTGTTCCAGATCGGCGATAAGCTCGGTAGAGTGATCGGCGGCAGGCGCGGGGGCAGACGATCCCTGACGCGCGCAGGCCGCCAGCGGCAGCAACGAGACGCCGAGTGCGCTGCGGCCCCCCTCGGCGAGGAACTGTCTCCGGCCAATCCGCTTCCGCATCGACGACGCCTCTGGTCGTGTAGGTGGTCAGCTCGGTGCTGCTGATACGCTGTGCGGTGCTCAGGCTCCAAACCAGATGAGACAGCCGAGTCTCGATGTAGGTTGGAGCCGGTCCAGGCTAAGCGGCCTCAAATCGTTGATGGAGGCGCCATGACGAAGGCAGATGGGGCGTTCTCCGCGTCACGGCAGTGTCCGGGGACGACGCCCTGACGTCCGCTGGTCTTCGCCCTCACCGGGGGCGACATTCCGACCGCAACAGATGTTCTCTGACCCACCAGACGCCATCAATGCTCGCCACTCTCTCCAACGCTTTGCGCACGCGTAACGCTCGCCGCGCCGCGTGCCTCGCCGCGGCAATCCTCTGCACCACCCCGCTCCCGGGCGCGGCGCAGCACGCCGGCACTCCGCCGGATCCCCGTCTCTACGCGACGTTGTCGTGGCGCAACCTCGGTCCGTTCCGCGCCGGCCGAGTGAGCGCGGTGTCCGGCGCGATCGGACAGGCGGGTGTGTTCTACGCCGGGTATCCCGGCGGTGGACTGTGGAAGACCACGAGCGCGGGCACTGTCTGGTTCCCGGTGTTCGACGCGGTAAAGGAGGTGGCGTCCGTCGGCGCGGTGGACGTTGCCCCCTCAGACGCGAAGGTCGTGTACGTCGGCACCGGCGACATGATCACCGGCGGCACCCTGGACCAGGGCAACGGCGTGTACAAGTCCATCGACGCGGGCGCCACGTGGCGATCGATCGGCCTGCAGGGCACGAAGCACATCCAGACGCTGCTCGTGGACCCGCGGAATCCCGACGTCGTGCTCGTGGGCGCGCTCGGCGATCACATCCACGCCAACGGGGAGCGCGGCGTGTTCCGCACCGCGGATGGCGGCCGCACGTGGAACAAGACGCTCTTCATCGACGACAGCACCGGCGTCACCCGCCTCGCGCGCGCGTTCGACGTCCCCGACGTGGTCTTCGCGACGTCCATGCGACACTGGACGCCACCCGGCTACGCCGTGGGCAAGTATCGCTCGTGGCAGTTCGGCACCGCGCTGCGCGCGCCGGGCGACAGCAGCGGGAACGGCACCGCGATGTACAAGTCGACGGACAACGGCGTGACGTGGACGGAGCTGCGCGGCCCGACGGTCCCGCGCATCGCGGGGCGCACCTGCATCGCCGTCGCGATGGGCACCAACGCACAGCGCGTGTACGTGATCAGCGACGCGGGGCTGTGGCGCTCCGACGACGGCGGCGCGAGCTGGCGACGCATGGCGGCGGACGACCGGCGCATCCGCAGCGGCCAGGGCGGCTACAGCTCGGGCGTGTGGGTGGATCCGAAGAACCCGGACGTCGTCTACACCATCAACACCGCGTCGTACAAGTCGGTGGACGGGGGCAACACCTTCACCGGCATGAACGGCGCGCCCGGCGGAGATGATCCGCAGCAGCTGTGGATCGATCCCACGAACGGCCAGCGCATGCTCATGGGACTGGACCAGGGCGCCACGGTCTCGCTCGACGGCGGCGCGACGTGGAGCTCGTGGTACAACCAGTCCACGGAACAGCTCTACCATCTCTCGGCCGACAACTCGTGGCCGTACTGGGTGTACGCGTCACAGCAGGACGCGGGCGCCATCCGCACGCGCTCGCGCGGCAACAACGGCGCCGTCACCATCTTCGACTGGAATTCCGTGAACGGGTGGGAATGGGGCACCGATGTCGCGGACCCGCTCGATCCCGACATCGTGTACGCGACCGGCGCGGGCGTCGTGCGCATCAGCTACCCCACGGAGCAGACCATCAACGTGAGCCCCACGCAGGATCCGTCGCTCACGTTCAGGTTCAGCCAGTCGCAGCCGCTGATCTTCGCGCCGTGGAACCAGCATCTGCTGCTCGCGGGTTTCAACTATCTCTACGGCACCACCGACGGCGGCGTGCACTGGACGCGCATGAGCCCGGACCTCGGCCGTCCGCCGGGGATGGATTCCGTCGCGGGCGCGAAACGGCTCGGCGGCTACGGCGCGATCGAGTCCCTCGCGGCGTCGTCGCTCTCGCCCGGCGAGATCTGGGCAGGCACCGACAATGGCATCATCCAGCTCACGCGCGACTCGGGGCGCACCTGGCGCGACGTGAGCATCGCCGCCCTGCCGAACGCGCGCGTCGCGAATATCACGTCAGTGGAGGCGTCGCACGGCACGCGCGGCACCGCGTACGCCGCGGTGGAATACCTGCGCAGCGGCGACCACCGGCCGTACCTCTTCCGCACGCGTGACTGGGGCAAGAGCTGGACGCCGATCGCGAACGGGCTGCCGGTGGACGAGCCGGCGGGGAGCCTGGTGCACGTGCTGCGCGAGGACCCGAAGATGCCCGGGCTGCTCTTTGCGGGAACGGAGACGAGCGTCTACGTCTCGTTCGACGACGGCGACCATTGGCAGTCGCTCGCGCTCGACCTGCCCAACACCCCCGTGCGCGATCTCACCGTGAAGGACAACGACCTGCTGATCGCCACGCACGGTCGCGGCGTGTGGGTGCTGGACGACATCTCGCTGCTGCGACAGCTGCGGACGTCTCGAGACGCGATCGCGACGAGTGCCGCGTACCTCTTCGCGCCGGCGCCGGCGATTCGCGTGCGGCGCAACACCAACCAGGACACGCCGCTGCACGAGGAGATTCCGCACGCCGCGAATCCGCCGGATGGCGCGGTGCTCGACTACTGGCTGGGCCGCCCGGCGGACAAGGTCGCGATCGACGTCCTCGACGGCGCGGGTCGCGTGGTGCGGCATTACGACAACAACCCGATCACGCCGGTGGCCGAGGCCGCGCGTCCGCCGCATCCGAACTTCTGGGTGTTCGTGCCGAAGCCGCTGGCGACGGAC
>DATFHG010000008.1:0-17446 GCA_035248725.1 Gemmatimonadaceae bacterium
AAAGTGTCTGCCTGATAGTGCGTGGCCTGGCGCAGTCGGGTGCTGTCGAAAACCTGCGTGATGGAGGCCGTCGCCATCGCCGCGTACGATGGAAACCGCAGACCGATGGAGTAGATCTCCCTGCCGAGCGGTACAAGCCCCGCCCAGGGATACTCCGTGCGGTTCAGCGTCTTGGTGAGCACGACGTCGGTGGAGCGATTGCCGCTGAAATCGCCGGCGTACACGCCGAACGGGCTCCCGGGTGACGCCGTGTAGCTGTGGTTCAGTCCCAGATTGCCGGCGACCAGATCGGGTCGCCCGTCGGCGTCGAAGTCGCCGACTGCAAGACTGAACCACCAACCCCGGGACTGCGGCAATGCCACGCGTGTGAATTTCGATCCGTCGTTGTGAAAGAGCTGAATGGGCATCCACTCACCGACCGTCACCAGGTCGAGTCGTCCGTCGCCGTCGTAATCCACCCACGCCGCATCGGTGATCATTCCTCCCGGCGTCACGAGATCCGGTGCGACCTGTGCCGTCACGTCGGTGAAGCGTCCGCCCTCGTTGTGCAGGATGTAGCTGCGCGTCGGTAGCGGATACATGCGCGGCGTCAGCCGACCCGCGACGAACAGGTCCGTGCGACCGTCGCCGTCGAAGTCGGCCGCGCGTACGACGCCCGTGCTCGTCGGAATCGGCGGCAACGCCGCGCTGTCCTGAACGAAGCGCCCGCCGCGGTTGATGAAGAGGCGGTCCTGCAGCGATGCCGAATTGGGAACCGCGAAGTAGCTCCCCGTGGTGACGTAGAGGTCCATTCGCCCGTCACCGTTCGCGTCGAAGAACGTGGCCCCCCAGTCGTCGAAGGGAGAGGGGAGCGGCGGCAGGCTGAAGGCGGCAGGCCGGAGGCGGGAGGCGGGAGGCGCGGCTGCGGTGCCGAGATAGATGGCGGCGGGCTGGCCGTTCCCACCACCGACGAAGACGTCGTCGATGTCGTCTCCATTCACATCACCAACCGCCACCGCGGGGCCGTGACGTGAGATCATATATGGAATGAGCGACTGCACGCCGAGGTCGATCTGGGACGGCAGGCGCTGGTTCGTCGAGATCGACGCGACCTCACGAAAAGGGCGGGAGACCCGAGGGAGCTCGAGGAGGGCAGCCTGAGCCGCGACTGCGACCTGGGAGTCCGGCTTCGTGACGACGATCGTCGTGTCCGCGCGCACGTTGATCAGCGTCTGCTGTGCACCGTCGGGCCAGGTCACGCGGAGCGTGTCCACGCGGTTGGCCGGTCCGAGTCCGAAGTGCGCCGTGGCGTCCATGCTGGACATGTAGCCGCGATACGGGCTGTAGTAGACGGACTGCTCGCGCCCGCGAGTCACGGCGACGATCGTGGCGCCGATGGCGGCGGTGAGTGGATGCGCCGGAGGACCGCGCAGCACGACCTGCAGGAAGTGCGCGGCCGTGGTGTCGGCGCGATCACGGCCCGCCGCAGGGCGACCACCGACATTCTGGTACACGAACGCGGACGCGTCGATGTTGTTCACGACGAGATCGAGCCGGCCATCGCCATTCAGATCGGCATACGCGACGCCGTAGGAATAGCTCGGCCGTCGCAGTCCCCACGCCGCGGTCTCGTCCGCGAACGTGAGGTCGCCCCTGTTCCTGAAGACGAAGTTGGAGACGTCGTATCCGGGAAGCTTCGCGAGGATCGCAAGGCCGAGGCGCTTGAGGGTCGTGGAGTCGCGCCGGCGGCCGAGGCGGGACATCTCCGACTGATAGTCGAAATCGTTCACGGCTTTCGGGTAGCCGTTGCTCACGATCAGGTCCTTCCACCCGTCGTTGTCCAGATCGGCGAAGAGGGTGCTCCAGCTCCACTCCGTCGCGTTCACGCCGGCCATCCGTCCGATCTCGCTGAACACCACGTTGCCGGCCGTGTCGACGCCGTTGCTGAGCTGGAGCGAATTCTCGGAGTAGTCCTCGCGGAAACCGCGGTTGCGTCGTTCCAGCTGGCTGCTGTACGTCATGAACCCGCTCATGCGCTTCTGCCGCGGCAGATCATGGGGCAGCATGTCGGACTGCACGATGTCGGGCCAGCCGTCGTTGTTGTAGTCGGCGATGTCCGCGCCCATGCCGGCGAAGCTGGCGTGCTTCAGCCAGTCGATGTGGTTGGTGAACGTGCCGTCGTGGTTGTTGACGTAGAGGACGTCGTTGGGGGTGGCGTCATTCGACACGTAGATGTCGGGCCAACCGTCGCGGTTCACGTCGGCGATCACGACGCCGAGTCCGTACCCCACGTCATCGAGGATGCCCGCCTGTCGCGAGACGTTGGTGAAGGCCGGAGCTCCGGTCCCGTGACACTCGTTGTGGTAGAGCTGGTTCGTGCCGCCGGCCATGCTGTTCCGGATTCCGCCGGGATGGCTGACGTCGGCGCCGCGGGAAAATCCCTCGGGCGAGTTGTTGAGCACGAAGAGATCGATGCACCCATCGTGATCGTAGTCGAGGAAGGCGGACTGTGTGGTGAATCCGCTGTCCGCGACGCCGTATCGCGCGGCGGATTCGGTGAACGTGCCGTCGCGGTTGTTGACGAAGAGCAGATTCGCGCGATCGGCAGGCGAGGACCACGGATGGCCGGAGACGGAGACGTAGATATCCAGCCAGCCATCGTCGTTGATATCCACCATCGCGGCACCTGTGGCCCAGCGCGTGGTGCCGACGTGCGCGCGCGCCGTGACGTCCTCGAACTTCATGCCGCCGAGGTTGCGATACAGGCGGCTGGAGACCTGGTTGCCGGTCAGATAGACGTCGGGACGCCCGTCGTGGTCGACGTCGCCGATGGCGACGCCGGCGCCATTGTAGACGTACACATCGTTCTGGACGTTGACGGAATCGTCGGTGCGAATCGTGTTCGCGAAGTCGATTCCGCTCTCACGCGCGCTCAGCAGCCGGAAGCGCGGCCCATCGGTTTTCGAGCACGCGATCAGGAGAAGGAGAGCCAAGACGGGGCGCATGGACGGCGGATCGGAAGGGCGGACCGGCAGGGCGGACCAATAGTGCGGACCGGGACTGCGGACCGGGACTGCGGACCGGGGACTGCGGACCGGGACTGCGAACGGCAACTGCGACCTTCTCTCGCTATGAACGGTGAGTGCGGCATGGAAAGTACACGGCGCGCGGCGTCATGGTGATGCGCCGCAGACGCATGGGGGCAAACTGGGCGCATGTCCACCGACTTCCGGGTCCTCGATGCCGCGCGCAGCGTCGTCGACGAAGTGGAGGCGGCCATCGAGACGGCGAAGCCACCTTTGATTCATGTGCAGCAACTGCGCGATGCATCAGGATCAATAACCTGGAACATCCGGGAGGCCTTCGGGCACCGTGCAGGTCGCGAGCGGAACGTGTTCCTGCGACACGCACACGGATCAGCAGACGAAGCGGATGAGCAACTGCGAGTAAACCTCGCCGCACGGCGGCTGGATGCTCCTCGCTATCGACGCTGGCACAACCGGCTCGTGGTGATCAGGAAAATGCTGGAAGCACTAATGAGCGAGTAATTCGCAGTCCGGAACGCCGTCCGGTCCGCCATACCGGTCCGCCGTTCCGGTCCGCCGTGCCGGTCCGCCGTGCCGGTCCGCCGTCATCTATAGACCTTGATCCAGTGCGATCTCACCGTCTGTACGACTCGCTTCCCGTCGCTGCTCGCCACTACGGTGCGGGACGGCAGCACGGGCATATGACAGTCGACGCAGCGGCCGACTGATGCCGGGCTATGGGTCGGCGAGAGCCGCGGCAGCGCGTGACACTTCAGACACACGCCCGAGAGCTCCACCGTATTCCGCTGCGTCCGATGCACGTCGTGGCAGGTGAGACACGTCATCTGCGACGCACGGTAGCACCGGCTGCGCTCCAGAAGCGCCACCTGGTTGCCGTGTACGTCCACGTTGGTGTCGGGGGCGGAGCGCAGATCCGGCACCTTTCGCACGACCTGGCCCGCGACGTAGGAGTAGGGCGCGTTCTGCAGGTCCACCGCTCCACCATGACACAGCGCGCACCCATCCATCTGCTGGCGCCGCGTGAGTCGCGCCGGATTCATGATCGCCTTCGGCAGATATGCGTGCAACGGCATTCGCTCGCGCGCCACGTGCTCCTGACCGGCGGCGTGGCAGGTCTCACAGGTGAGGCCGAGCATCAGCGTGTGCGGATCGTAGCGGTTGTCCTCGCGATTGTTCGCGTCCAGCGGCCGCAATCCGCCGACGTGGCACTCCAGGCACCTCGGCGCGATGGGCCGGTCGAAGTTCACGACGCCGTCGCGATAGTTCGGGCTGTTCGCCCAGCCGACAGACGCCCAGTACGATATCGGCAGCTGATACAGGCGGTTCCCCTCGCGCCACGACAGGAACGATTGCCCGCGCCGGCCCGATCCCGTCACGATGTCCATGCGGTGCGTCAGGACGATGCTGTCGCGCGGATGGTCGGCGTCACGGACGACGGCACTCTCGTAGTAGCCGGTCGCGGTGGAATCCACGCGATAGTAGAGTGCCGGGTTGATGGTGCGGACTACGTTGCGGCGGTCGAATCGGCCACGCATCGCCGCGCGTGTCGGCAGGCGCGACGTCAGCCGATGAGCAGTGCTCTCGAACGTGGCCTTGTCCTGGTGACAGGACAGGCAGCGTGCGTCTCCGACGGCATTGCCGGCGCGGACGGGCTCAGGGCGATATCGCACGTCCGATAGCCCCACGAACAGCGCCGCAGCTGCGATGCCGATCGCAGCGGTTGCGAGCGTCCATCGTCCGCGTAGTGTGAATCGCGCCACGAGCGTGCTAGTGCCGCAACGCGTCCTGGATCGCCGGCTCCACGAGGCGAGCCATTACGCGATAGCCGGCTTCATTCGGGTGCACGCCGTCGTAGGTGAGGTCGGCCCTGAGGCCATGCCGCTCGTCCTGCATCGCCGAGAAGTAGTCGAGATAGACGGCGTGGTGCGCGGCGGCGAACTGCTTCATCCAGGCGTTGAGGTCCATGATCTTCTGCACCGGCTGGAGGCCAGGCTTCCACGGATAGTCATAGACAGGCAACACGGATGACAGCACGACCCGGATGCCGTGCGCCTGTGCGAGCTCCGTCATGGACGCGAGGTTGTCCTCGATCGCCTCGATGGACATCGGGCCGGTGTTGCCGGCGATGTCGTTGGTGCCCGCGAGGATCACGACCACTTTCGGCTTCAGGTCAATCACGTCCTGGCGGAATCGGACGAGCATCTGCGGCGTCGTCTGGCCGCCGATGCCCCGGCCCACGTATGGCTTCCCCGGAAAGAGCGTGGCAAACAGGGGCTGCCACCCCTGGGTGATGGAGTTGCCCATGAAGACGACGCGGCCGGAGTCCACCGGCTGCGCCACGAGCTTCGCGTTGTCGTCGCGATAGCGGGCGAGCCAACCCCAGTCGTCGCGCAGACCCTCGACGGTCTGTCCGGTGGGGGTCTGTGCCGAAGCGGGAATCGCGGCGCACAGCACCGCAACAATCGCAACACGAGATGCAGATAGACGCATGAGGCGGGAGCGGGAGGGAGGGGAGGCGGGAATTACCGGAGAGCGAAGGCGACGTATGTACCGCCCGACGGCGCGTCGTTCTTGCCGCCGCCGCAGGCGATGACGAGATACTCGCGACCATTCACCATGTACAGCGATGGCGTCGCATTGCCGGCGGCAGGGAGCGGCGCACGCCAGAGCAGCTTACCCGTCCGCTTGTCGAACGCGCGAATGGTGTTGTCGTACGTCGTCGCCGCGATGAAGAGCAGTCCGTTGGCGGTGACGACGGCGCCGCCGTAGTTGTCCGTCCCGGTATTCCTGACACCCTGCTGCGCCAGCCTGGGATATTCGCCGAGCGGGACCTTCCAGCGAATGTCGCCCGTGTTCAAGTCGATCGCGTTCAACGTTCCCCAGGGCGGAGTGATCGCTGGATAGCCGTCCGGGTCGAGAAAGATCTGCAGTCCCGAACTGCGGTACTTCACATAGTTGAGGTTCGTCGGCGCGCTTTCGGCGATGTCGTGGCCGGTCATCAGGAAATCCACGAGGCTGTTGATCGCGCTGTTGTCGAGGATGCCGCCGCCGAAGCCGGGCATGCGGCCCGTTCCCTGGCGGATGATCTGTGCGATCTCATCGCGCGATTTGCGTTGTGCCACACCTTCCAGCGACGGCGCCATCGCGGAGCCCTTCATGTCGCTGCCATGGCAGCTGGCGCATTGCACGGCGAACAGCGATTTGTCGCTGTTCTCGATGAGCTTGTGGTACCAGGGCATCTCGTTCGCGTTGACGTACAGGAGGCCCGTTCCGGGATCGAAGGCGGGCCCGCCCCACTCGCCGCCGCCGTCCACGCCGGGGAAGATGATGGTGCCCTGGAGATTCGGCGGCTCGTACATGCCCCGCGTCGCGTAGGCGCCGAAGAAGCGCAGCACCGAATCGTGCGCGGCCTGCGTGCGCCGGGTCAGCATCGCCTCGGTCAGCGTCTGTCGCACGAATGGCGCGGGCCTCAGCGGATACGGCTGCGAATCCGCGGCGACTTCGCCAGGAACGCTGGACGACGGTGTACGGCGGTACCGGATGGGGAACAGCGGTTTCCCGGTCTCGCGGTCGAAGACGTAGACGTAGCCGGTCTTGGTGATCTGGGCGACCGCGTCGACCGAACGCCCGTTGCGCCGCACCGTGACCAGCACCGGCGCCGCCGGCAGATCCCAATCCCACAGGTCGTGCCGCACGACCTGAAAATGCCAGAGGCGCTTTCCGGTGTTTGCGTCCAGCGCGAGCAGGGAGTTCGCGAACAGATCGTCGCCCACGCGATTCGCGCCGTAGAAGTCCGAGGCCGCCGATCCCGTCGCGGCGAAGACGATGCCGCGTTGGAGATCCACCGTGACGCCCGCCCAGGCGTTGGCGCCGCCCGACACCTTCCACGCGTCCGCCGGCCATGTGTCGTAGCCGAACTCGCCGGGGCGAGGGATCGTGTGGAAGACCCATCGCAGCGTTCCCGAGGCGACGTCGTACGCGCGGATGTCGCCGGGGGACGACGGCAGCGCCTCACTCACCGTGCTGCCGATGATGTAGAGATCCTTGTACACGACGCCCGGCGAGCTCGCGCTGATCGTGATGGCCGCGGCGGGTCGGTCGAACGCGTTGCGCATGTCCGCGAAACCGCTCGAGTCTCCGAACGACGCGATGGGCTGTCCGGTCTTTCGGTCGAGCGCGTACAGCTTGTTGCGATACGTGACGAGCACGCGGTCGCCGGTGACCACCAGCCCGCGGTGCCGGAAGCGGCTCGGCGCCGGCTTCCCGTAATTCGGATCGAAGCTCCAGATCTCGCGACCGCTCGCGGCATCGATGGCAAACACCCGGAGTTTCGGCGTGGTGCCGTACAGAATTCCGTCGATGACGACGGGATTCGTCTGCATCTCCGACCCTTTGAAGGCGTCGCGGGTGTCGTACGTCCACGCGACCGACAGCCGCCGCACGTTGGCGGGCGAGATCTGGCTTAGCGTGGAATAGTGCGTGTGGTCGGCGTTACCGCCATACACCGGCCAATCCGCCGACTGCGCCAGGCAGACGGCGGACATCATCGTGCACATGGCGGCGGACAGTCGGGCGGAGTTGAACGGGATCATGAATGAGGAACGGTCGTTCCCTGCAAATGTTGCGGGTCGACGCCTAAGCGCCAGAGCCGAGTCGAAGCTCGCGGAATCGGCGCACGTCGTGGATGCGCGGGACGTTGTTGAACAGGACGTACGCGTCGGCGTCACCGTGGTCTCGAAGCCAGCCGTCGATCTGTCGCAGCTCGTCGTCGGTGTAGCGGGCATAGTGGCTCGTGTTGCCGTGCAAGCGCCAGTACAACAGCTCGGGGGTGACCGACGGACGTATGAACGGATCGACCGCGTGAATCAGGTCGAGGTCGTGGCAGATCGACCGCACCACGTCGTCGGGCCACGGTCCGCGCGGCTCCCACATGAGTCGAACGGCAGGCGGCCGATCGATTCGCGCGAAGAACGCGCGCATGGATGCGATATTCTCTTCCGTGCAACGGAAGCTCGCGGGGCACTGGAAGAGAATGGCCGTCGCTCGCAGGATGCGGGCACACTCCAGTGTACGTTCCCAGGCGCGAAACACGGTCGGGGTCGACCGGAATCCGCCGGCCTCCGCGCGCTCCTGTTCCGAGAATGGAGACTTGAGCCGCCGGTACGTACGGCTCGTCCCGAGGTGCGTGATCACCTGCCACGCCTTCATCGTGAACTCGAAGTCGGCCGGAGACTGGGCGCGCCACCGCTCGAGGGTCGACGTGGCGGGCGGGTCGTAGAAGGTCTGCTGAACCTCGACGACGCGGAACTGCCTGTAATACTGCGCGGCACCGATGGTGAAGCCGCACATGCCCAGCTTGACTGTCATGCGATGCAGGGCAGTTTAGCACAATGGCGAACCCCGCGAACCTGAAGGGCGCGCGCATCGGACAGGCCGCAATCGTGTGCAAGGACGTGGCTCGCGCAACCGCGTTCTACCGCGACACCCTCGGGGTCACGTTCCTGTTCTCGGCGGGTCCAGGCCTGTCGTTCTTCGACGCCGGCGGCACACGCCTCATGCTGACGGCGCCGGAAGGGGAGGCGACGGGCTCATCGATGCTGTACTTCTTCGTCGACGACATCCAGGCCGTGCAGCAGTCGCTCTCGGCGAAGGGTGTGCGCTTCATGGGTGAACCGCACATGATCGCGAAGATGCCCGACCACGATCTCTGGTTGACGGCTTTCTACGACTCCGAAGGAAACATGATGGGCATAATGGAAGAACGGCGCGGATAGCGCTGCTTACCTCGGCTGTCCCGCGCTGACAGTCTCCGAGCCGCCAAGCTTCCGCGCGAAGAAGTCGTCAGCCGCCTTGTACGCCGCCACCCAGTTTCTCCACAACAGGAAGTCGTGGATCTCGTCCGGGAAGATCAGCTCCTCGACCGGGACGCCGCGCTTGCGCAGCTCGTACGCGATCGTGACGCTCTCGGTGAAGGGAACGTTGCGGTCGTCGTCGCCGTGAATGAGGAGCACGGGTGACTTCCAGCCACCGAGCGACGCGATCGGCGACGAGCGGTACGCCAGCGCCGATTCCGTGGCGTAGTGCAGCGAGTCGTAGGCCGGCACGAAGTTCGGGATCTCACTGTTCCAGTCGTGCATACCGTGGATGTCCACACCCGCGGCGAACATGTCGGAATTGCGTGCCAGACCCATCGCGGTGAGATAGCCGCCGTACGAACCTCCCCACAGGCCGACGCGCCTGGCGTCGACGTCGGGCCGGTTGCGCAGGTACTTGCCGGCTGCCACCACGTCCTGATACTCGCTGGCGCCGCCGGCGCCGTAGTTCAGCGCTTCGCGGAAGTTCAGGCCGTAACCGATCCCGCTGCGATAGTTCACGCTGAGCACCATGTACCCGCGGCTCGCGAGGTACTGATTCATCGCGTACGCGTTCGCGTAGTAGTACATGTAGTGCCAGCCGAGCAGCATCTGCCGGCGCGAGCCGCCGTGAAAGAAGATCGCGGCCGGGTGTTTCGCGACGCCTCCGCGAGGAAGGAACAGCTGCGCGTGCACAGGCGTGCCGTCGGCCGCCGTGAGGATCACCTGCTGCGGCGTCACGAGCGCGGCACGCGGGAACTCGGCAGGCACCACGGACGGCGCCAGGTCGCGCAGCGTCGGCCCGTCGATACGCGCCGCGCGGCCGGGCACCTGGGCGTCCGAATGCAGTGCGAAGACCGCGTCGCCAGCCATGGCAGGATTCCATTCGATGCCGCTGCCCTGCGTGAGCTGCGACTTCGACGATCCGTCGACGGCCACCTTCCAGACGTGGCGGCGGTCGATGTCACCTTCATTCGAGTTGTAGACGAGCGAGCGACCGTCGCGCGATTGTGTGACGAACTCCACTTCGTAGTCGCCGGGCGTGAGGAGCTGCGCTGTGCTCGCGCCGCTCGTCGACACCGCGTACAGATGCGTCCAGCCGTCGGCCTCCCACGGGAACGCGATGCGATCTCCGCTCGGGGACCAGAACAGCTGGTCGCCGGCGACGACGCCCTGAAACACGCTGCCCCGTCCCGATCTGGCGCGCCAGACTTCGCGCGAGCGTCCGGTCGTCGGATCGGCGATGCGGATCGACCACGGGATGGGACTCTCGCGTTCGGCGAGGAAGATCAGGTCGGACACGCGGGACGGCGTGCGGATGAACGCCAGCGCGTTTCCGTCCGGCGACCAGACCGCGGCGCCGTCTTCGTCGGTGCTGGGATCCACGTAGCGCAGAGATTTCGAGGGGAAATCCCAGACGCCCACGAACGCGTGCCGCTCCCGGTTGCTCGTGAAGGCGAGACGTCTCGCGTCCGGCGACCAGCGCAGGTTCGACGCCCCGCCGCGCAACTTCGACAGCTGCTCGGGCTTCACACTGTCGGCGCCGAGCTTCGCGATCCAGATCTGGCCGGCGCGCACGAAAGCGAGCGAGTCGCCCGACGGCGACAGCTCGGGCGACGTACCGTCCGCGATCCGGCGCGGAGCGCCGCCGTCCACCGATACCGACCAGATGGCCTGGTCGACGCCGCCCGTGATGAGCGCGGGGTTGGGCCGCTCACCGCGTCCGTTCGGGCTGCTGCCACGCACGTAGATCAGCGCGCGCCCGTTGGGCGTGAAGGAGAGGTCCTCGATCTCGTAGCCATCATCGTCCGCGTACGCGGTGACCTGTCGTCCTTCCCACGACGGCGCCGACGCGACCCACACGTTCCGGGCGCCCTTCGACGCGTTGATCCACGCGACGGCCGTTCCGGTGCGCGCCGCGACGAGATCGCTCGCGAAGGGAGCGCTCATGACCTGCTCGAGCGTGAAGGACTGCTGCGCGGCGGCGGGCGCCGCGAGACCAACGGTCAGCGCGAGCGCGCCGGAAAGAAGTCGGGGCATGGGACGGTGTGGTGTCGTCGCGTTTGTGGATCGCTGCTTCATTTAAGCTGCGACCGGTGCGCGACTCCCGATAGGTCACCTACACCGCCGCGACGTCTACCCGGTGCCAGACGTTGTTGCAGTAGCCCTTCACGTTCCATGTGGCGCGCACGTCCGGTGGCTGCGTGGCGCCGGATTCGTCGCTGGCGCGGACCACCAGGATGTGCTTCCCGCGCGACAGGTCCACCGTCGCCTCCCACAGACACCAGGTCCACGCGCCGCGGCTCTGGGTGATGCGAGCCGCTTGCCATGTTGCACCCGCGTCCGACGATATCTCCACGGCGGCGACGCGACATCCGGCATTGCCCGTCGCCCATCCGTGCACGCGCACTGCGCCCGCGGCCACGCGCTCGCCACGCGTCGGCTCGACGATGACGGAGTTGAGCGGTATGCCGGCCAACGCGACGCCAGCGGAGACGTCGCGCGGATCGGCGGGATTCACGTCGCGCTGCGTGCGGTACGCCCTGGTCTGGAAGTAGTTGGTGGACGGCTCGTCGAGCACGCGGATGCTGCCGAGCCATTTGACGCTGCGCGCGCCGATCCATCCCGGCACCATCGCACGCGCGGGAAACCCGTGTGACGCCGGCAGCGGCTCGCCATTCAGGTGCGTGGCGATGAGCACATCCGCGGTCATCGCCTTGTCCATGTCGACGGAGCCCCCAAAGCCGAAATGGTGACCGTGCCGCTCGACGTCGTCGAGCCCGACGAATTCCACGTGTCGTGCGCCGCGGTCCACGCCGGCGTCGCGCAGCACATCGTGCAGCCGCGCGCCGGACCACACCCCCGTGCTCACCGGCTCGGGTCCCCACGGCAGCTCGCCCGGGAGCGGCCCCATGGCGAGGAATTCTTCGCGTCGCAGGCCGGCACACAGCAGCGTGGCGGCAACCTCGTGGCGCGGATATGCGATGACGTCCGCATAGGACAGCTCGAGCGAGCGCGCGACCAGTCCGCCGACTCGCAGTCGCCATGCATCGCGGTCGATGCGCGGAACGGCTGCATGGCTGCGCGTGAAAAACTGCTCGACCGGCGTGATGAGCTGGCCGGCGGGCGTGGGCCAGACGCCGGTGTTCAGGCCCGCGTCGTCGGTGATGTGACGCTGTGACTCTCGATGCATGCGCCAAAGCTAGACGGCGCCTCAACGGCGCCCCGTCGGGCTCCGTTACCTTATAGCGCTGACCCGGATTGGCGCTAACGCGGATACGGTCGAGTGTTCATCTCCGATTTTGCCATTCGACGGCCGATCATCACGGTGGTGACGATGATCGCGCTCGTGGTGTTCGGCCTGGCATCGCTCGCCCGGCTCGACACCGACGAGTATCCCGACCTCGACCAGCCCATCGTGTTCATCGGCATCGCGTATCCGGGCGCCGCGCCCGACGTCGTCGAGCGGGAGGTGGTCAGCCGCATCGAGGACAAGATCTCGGGCATCAGCGGCGTGGACAAACTGAACTCGTCGTCCACGGATGGATTCGCGCAGATCATCGTGCAGTTCGTGTTCTCGCGCGACGCGGCGCAGGCGACGCAGGACGTGCGCGACGCCATCTCGGCGGTGCGCGGGCAGCTCCCGGCGGAGATGCTCGAGCCGATCATCCAGAAGTTCGATCCCAACACGCTGCCGGTGATCTCGCTGGCGCTGACGTCCACCGTCATGGACGCGCCGCAGCTTACGCAGCTGGCCGACCAGACCATCGGCGGGGAGCTGCGCGCCATCCCGGGTGTCGCGCAGGTGAACGTCGTCGGCGGCGACAGCGCGCAGCTCACGGTCGAAGTGCGCGCCTCCGATCTCGCGGCGAACGGCGTGGGTATCGATCAGATCGTCGCCGCGCTGCGCTCGCAGAACCTGGCGGCACCGATCGGCAACGTCACCACCCCGCTGGAGCAGAAATCCATCCGCCTGCAGGGTCGCTTTGACCGCCCCGAGGACTTCGCGCAGATGGTGGTCACCGCGCGCGGCGGCAACGTCGTCCGACTCGGCCAGCTCGCGACCGTCACCGCGGGTGCGGCGGAGCCGAGGTCGGCCGCGCGGTACAACGGCGTGCAGGCGATCGGGTTGGACATCGTGAAGTCGCGCGAGTACGCGACGACGGCGGTGAGCGACGCAGTACACCTGCGCATCGACCAACTGCAGAAGACGCTGCCCGCCGGCACGCGACTGGAGGTCGTGCGCGACGCGGGGACGCGCGTACGCCGCTCGGTCCGGAACGTGGAGGAGACGCTGGTCGAGGGCGCCCTGCTCACGGTGCTCGTGGTCTTCCTGTTTCTCAACTCGTGGCGGTCGACAGTGATCACGGGACTGGCGCTGCCGGTGTCCGTGCTGACGGCGTTCTTCCCGCTGCTCGTGATGGGGTTCACGCTCAACGTGATGTCGCTGCTCGGCCTCTCGCTCGCGATCGGCATCCTGATCGACGACGCCATCGTGGTGCGCGAGAATATCGTCCGACACGTGGAGCTGGGCGCCGATCACATGCGCGCCGCGCACGAGGGCACGGACGAGATCGGGCTCGCGGTCACCGCCACGACGTTCTCGATCGTCGCGGTGTTCGTCCCCGTGGGCTTCATGGGCGGCATCGCCGGCCAATTCTTCCGCCCCTTCGCGCTCACGATCGCGGCGGCGGTGCTCGTGTCGCTGTTCGTGTCCTTCTCGCTGGATCCCATGCTGTCGGCGTACTGGGCGGATCCGCAGCTGGAGGCGCACGAGCGTCGCAACGCCATCGCGCGCACGCTGGACCGCTTCAACAGCTGGTTTGCGCTGCAATCGCAGAACTACAAGAAGCTCGTCGGCTGGGCGCTGGACCATCGCGCCATGATGATCGGCCTCGCGGCCGCGTCGTTCGTGCTCGCGCTGGTGCTGCAGGTGATGTTCGGCGGGTTCGGCTTCTCGCCGCTGAGCGACCAGAGTGAACTGAACGTCGCCATCGAGACGCCGCCGGGATCGAGCCTGGACTACACGACGCTCAAGGCGGAGGAAGTGGCCGCGCAGGCACGCCGCCACAAGGAGGTCGCCTACACCTACACGACCGTCGGCAGCGCGTCGGGATCGGGCGAGGTGGACAACGCGACCGTGTACGTGCGTCTCGTGCCCAAGAAGGATCGCAACATCAGCCAGGACCGGTTCGGCCGCGTGATCCGGCAGGAGATCGCGCACTTCGGCGGCATGAACGCGTACACTTTCGCCGCGGGCGGATTCGCCGGGAACCAGAAGCAGATGCAGTTGCAGCTGCAGGGTCCTGACGCGAACGTGCTCGCGCGCCTCGCCGAGCCGATCGCCGACTCGGTGCGCGCGACGCCCGGCGCCGTCGACGTCGGACTGTCGACGCGTGGGCAGAAACCAGAGCTGAACATCACCGTGAACCGCGGGCTGGCGGGCACCCTGGGGGTGTCGCTGGCGCAGTTGGCGGCGTCGCTGCGGTATGCGTTCGCCGGCGTGAGCGCGGGCACATGGGTGGATCCGAACGGCATCTCCCGCGAGGTGCACGTCCGGCTCGCGGCGTCCGCGCGCGAGAATGCGTCGGACATCGGCCAGCTCCCGATGATGGTGCCGAGTGCGGCACCCGGCGCAGCGCCGGCATTCATCCCCCTGCAGCAGATTGCCTCGATCACCTCCGGCACGGGGCCCGCACAGATCGACCATTTCCAGCGCCAGCGCGTCGTGACCGTCGGCGCCAACGTGCTCGGCGCCAGCGTCGGCAACGTCGCGCGCGACGTGATGAAGCGCGTGAACAAGGTGCGCCTGCCGCCCGGGTATTTCATCACGCAGGGCGGACAGGTGAGCAACCAGAACGAGGTCTTTCTGAACATGATCACGGCACTCGGGATTGCCGTCATGCTCATGTATCTCATCCTCGTGATCCAGTTCGGGTCATTCCTCGATCCGCTGGCGATCCTGGTGTCGCTGCCCCTGTCGCTCATCGGCGTCGTCGCGGCGCTGCTGGTCACGCGCGGCACGCTCAACATCATGAGCCTGATCGGCGTGATGATGCTGATGGGCATCGTCGCCAAGAACGCGATCCTGCTGATCGACTTCGCGAAATGGGCGCGCGACAGTCGCGGCCTGTCCCTGCGCGAAGCGCTGATCGAGGCCGGCGGTATCCGGCTGCGTCCCATCATGATGACGACGCTCGCGCTCATCGCCGGCATGTTCCCGGTCGCGCTCGGGCTCGGCGAAGGCGCGGACTTCCGCGCGCCGCTGGGACGCGCCGTCATCGGTGGCGTGATCGCGTCCACCGTGCTCACGCTGTTGGTGATTCCCACCGTGTACGAAATCTTCGACGAATGGCGCGCGTGGTTGATCGCGCGCGGCAGGCGCCTGGTCGGCGGCCGGCCGCACGCCGCGCAACCGGAAGGCTCGAGCGCCGACTGAACGACTCCCTCATCCATCCCATGCAAACATCGATGCGTTCAACGCTCCTGGTCGCGGCCGTGATTGCAGCAGTCGGCTCGCCGCTCGCTGCCCAATCCACCAGCAGCTCTCCCGTGGTGCCGGCGCTCGCCGGTCTCGCCTGGCGCAACGTCGGTCCATTTCGCGCCGGCCGAGTGGCCGCGGTGTCCGGCGTGGTCGGGCAGGCGGGCGTGTTCTACATCGGTCTCCCCGCGGGCGGCGTGTGGAAGACGACGAGCGCGGGTCAGACCTGGTACCCGGTCTTCGATTCCGTGAAGACCGTCTCGTCGGTCGGCGCCATCGAGGTCGCTCCCTCGGAGCCCAACACGATCTACGCCGGCATGGGCGACATGATCACCGGCAACGCCATCAACGAAGGCAATGGCGTCTGGAAGTCCACGGACGCGGGCGCCACGTGGCAGCACATGGGACTCGACGGCACGAAGCAGATCCCGTCGATCGTGGTCGATCCGCGCGACGCGCGCGTCGTGATGATCGCCGCGCAGGGCGACATCCACGAAAAGAACGACGCGCGCGGCGTGTTTCGCTCCACGGACGGCGGCGCCACGTGGACGCGGACGCTCTTCGTCGACGACGAGACGGGCGTCCAGAAGCTCGCCCATGCGAACGACGTCCCCGATGTGATCTTCGCGACCACGGTGCATCACTACCAGGCGCGGGGCGCATCGCCGCGGCGGTTCTTCGACCCCGATACCGGCCGATCGTTCACGCGCATCTACAAGTCCACCGACAATGGCGTCACCTGGACGGAGATTCCCGGCAACGCGAACGGGCTGCCGCGTCTTTCCGGACGGACGTCGATCGCCGTGGCGATGAACACCAACGCGCAGCGCGTCTATTTCATCGCGAACTCGGGCTTGTACCGCTCGGACGACGGTGGCGGCACGTGGCGACGGATGGCGGAGAGCGACCGCCGCATCGCGAACGGACAGGGCGGTTACAACTGCGGCGTGTACGTCGACCCGCGCAATCCGGACGTCGTCTACACCTTCAACACGGCGGCGTACAAGAGTACCGACGGCGGCAACACCTTCACGGGATTCAGGGGCGCACCGGGCGGCGACGATCCGCAGCAGATGTGGATCGACCCCACCAATGGCCAGCGCATGCTCATGGGCTACGACCAGGGTGCGATCGTGTCGCTCGACGGGGGCGCCACGTGGAGCTCGTGGTACAACCAGTCCACCGAGCAGGTCTATCACATCGCGACGGATAACTCCTTCCCGTACTGGATCTACGCCACGCAGCAGGACGCGGGCGCCGTCGCCACGCGCAGCCGCGGCAACCTCGGCGAGATCACACCGCTGGACTGGAAGCCGGTGCCGTCGTGGGAATGGGGCACGGTCGTCCCCGATCCCGCCAATCCCGACATCGTGTACGGAAGCGGCAACGGGATCGTGAAGATCACATCGCCGAGCGAGCTGTGGATCGACGTGAGTCCTGCCGCGGATCCGGCGATGAAGGCGCGCGTCTCATCATCGCAGCCACTGGTGTGGACGCGATGGCAGGGAAGCAACGAGCTGCTCGCCGGCATGCAGTACGTGATGGCGACGCGCGATGGTGGCGCGCACTGGACGCGTCTCAGTCCCGACCTGACCGTGACGGACGCCGTCGCCGCGGCACTCAAGCGCGCGGCCGCGGACACCGTCAAACGCGGCGCATCCGGCGGGCAGGGAACGCCGCGTCCCCCGGAGCGACGCGACACCACGCCGCCGCCGACCGGCGCGCTGGAATCCATCTCGGCGTCGGCGGTTTCGGCGGGTGTCATCTGGGCCGGAAGCAACAACGGGCTGCTGCACGTGACGCGCGATCACGGCGCCACGTGGAAGGATGTCACTCCGCCCTCGTTGCCGCTTCCCGCGATCGCCGGTCTCGTCGCGGTGGAAGCATCGCGGCACAATCCGGCGGAAGCGTACGTCGCCATCAGCTATCACACGCGCGGCGATTATGCGCCGTACATCTACCGCACGCGCGACTACGGACAGACGTGGACGAAGATCGTGAACGGCCTGCCCGCCGCGCTGCCGAGTGGTGCATTCGTGCGCGTGGTGCGTGAGGACGCGAAACGCGCGGGGCTGTTGTTCGCGGGA
>DATFHG010000009.1:0-18936 GCA_035248725.1 Gemmatimonadaceae bacterium
AGGACCACGAAACGCACGGAGGAGAGGTCCAGCGAACCGCGGTTGATGTGGTCCAGCGCGCGTCCCGGCGTGGCAACCACGACATCGACACCGCGTTCCAGCGCGCGCAGCTGAGCGTGGATCGCCTGGCCACCATATACCGGCACGACGCACGTGTCGAATGCGGCGTGCCCGTATCGGTGCACCGCCTCGGCGACCTGCATGGCGAGCTCACGTGTCGGCACGAGCACGAGCGCGCGAGCATTGCGTGTGTCGTCATCCACGAGGCTCTTGTCGTAGATCCGCTGCAGCAGCGGAAGCGCGAACGCTGCTGTCTTCCCGGTGCCCGTTGCCGCCTGGCCGAGGAGATCGCGGCCAGCAAGCAGGGGCGGGATGGCCTCGCGCTGGATCGGCGTCGGCTCCTCATAACCGAGCGCCGCCAGTGTACCGAGGAGCGCTTCCGAGAGTCCGAGCGCCTGGAATCCATCCGGGGTCTGTTCTGTCATGCCCGTAGGATAGCCGATCCCCGGTCGTATACTGCCAGTCTACGCCCCCGCGAGCGTCTGCTCGTACGCGCGCAGGTACTCGGCGTGCTTCTTCCGCCGGTACTGCATGATGAACCGCGGATGATCGAGCCCGCGCAGCTCGCCGAAAAACCGGTGCTCCTCGTTCAGCCGCTGGATGAACTTGAAGTTCGTCCCGCGCCCGAGGATGACGGCGACGTCCGTCCGGCAGCCGAGCGCGATCTGGCGCCGCAGCGTGTCCACGATGAACGGCGTCACCGCGCGCGCGAGCTTCGGGTCGTCGTAGTAGTTCATGTTGACGCCACCCTTCGTGAAGCCGAGCGGGCAGATCGCCGAGAGGAAGTATCTCGCGAAGAAGCGCTCGGGCCCGCCAAGGTGCTGCACCACGTCGAACACGAACACGCTGGACAGTTCTCTGCGTCGCGGCAGGTGGTTGGGGATGCCGCAGAAGTCCGTCATCGCCACGGGATCCGTGAACGTGATCCCGGTAACGCCGGCGCCGAACCTGCCGGGATTGATGCCGAGGATGAGCAGCCGCTCGCGGTTGTCGGCGTAGAACTTGTCGAGGAACTGCCGCAGGTACGCGCGCACCCGCGCGGTCCGGTATGGATGCATCACCTCGACGCCGGCCGGCACCTTCGGTGCGCGCAGCCGCGAATAGAAGGCGTACGCGCGATCGGCGAACGTCGAGCTAGTCGGTCTTGCGTCCGGCAAGCCGTTCGCGAATGAGTGCCTCGAGCACCATGGTCCGCAGGTCGCTGGGCGCGCGCTGCGAGTACGGCGCGAGCGCGACGAATACATCGCGCGCGGCCGGCGCATTGCCCTGCATCAGCTGAGCGGTCACGGCGCCATCCCGCAGCAGATCGGGTGCCAGCCACAGGTCGCCGCGCTCGGCGGCGGCGATCAGCGGCGCGGACGCCTTCGCGGCGGCCGCGAAGTCCCAGACGGCGAGCGCGTGCAGGAAATCCACTGACGCGCGCGCGTCGGCCGGCGCCTTCGCCCGCGCGACGTACGCGTACACCTGGCGATAGAACGCGCTGTCCGCCACGCCCGCGCTACCGCCGTGCAGATCGCCTTCCATGAGCGCCATCGCAGACGTCCACGCGCGCCAATCCACCGGCGCGTCACCGCTCACCAGCGATTGGCGCAGCACCTGATTGCGGAATGCCGCCTGCGTGACGCCGACGTCGGGCGCGGCCGCATGGGCGCGCAGGGTCGCCGCGCGAGTGGCAGCCTCGAGACGCGGGACGCCGAGGATCGCGAGCTGCGTCTCGGTGCCGAAACCGTTACGCGCGCCGGCCAGGGCGAGGCTCGGGCTGAATCGCTCGCCACCCAGATACGCGAAGCCCACGGCTTCACGCTTCGTGAACATCGCGCGCTCGGCGTTGAGGTCGAGCACCGGATAGAAATCCGAGTTCGGTGCCGCTTGGTGCGCGAGCGCGTCGAGCGACTTGTCGTCGGCGATGCGCAGCGTCTCGTAGAACTGCGGTGACGTGTTCGTCACCCGGGCGAGATCCTCTACGATACCCGGGAATCGGTCCGCGACGCTCCAGTCCGGCGCCGGCAGCGGACGCAGCGACGCGATGATCATCACGTGATGGTCCGACATGGCGTATACGGCGTACGACGGGAAGCTGCGCGCCAGCGCGGCCACGACGCTCAGCACCAGGCCGTCGTCGATCTCGCTCACCTGCAGCCACTGCGCGAGGATGCCGCCGTCGGTCAGGTATCGCGTCATCGCCTGGTAGAACTCGGCGGTGAACAGGCCGGAGATACCCGCCACCCACGGGTTCGACGGCTCCGAGAGAATGATGTCGTACTTCTGATGCGCGGCGGCGAGGTACGACCGCGCGTCGTCGATCGCGAATGTCGAGCGCTTGTCCTCGAACACGCGCCGATTCGCCGGATAGAACGCGCGCGACGCGCGGATCATCTCGGGCTCGATCTCGATCGTGACCACGTGCTGCAGTGCCGGGCTGGCGAGCAGCACGTGCGACGACATGCCGGACCCATGGCCGATGACCGCCGCGGATTTCGCGTTGGGCTCGTACGCCAGCGGAATGATGCCCGAGAGCATCTGCGTCGACGCGTTGTGCGTGAACGGCACGCGCGCCTGTCCGGGCGCCACCGGCTTCATCCACTCCGGTCCGAGCGACGCGTCCGGCTTCCCGTTCGTGGCCAGCGAGAGACCGCCCGTCGACTGGATGCGCCGCACGCTGACGCTGGCCGTGCGTCCATCCTGATAGTACAGCACGTTCGCGGTGCCCGGCGCCTGCACGAACCCGTAGCGGAACACACCGCTCGTGAGCAGGGTGAGGTCGAACTTCGCGCGATTCAGGATCGCGAGGAGTGCCACGGCCGCGGCTGCGCTTACGACCAGCATCCGGCGCGTGATACGCCACGCGCGCACGCGACGGTCCTCGAGCGTCAGCAGAACGCCCAACGAAATGTCGACGCAGCCGCCGAGCACGAGCAGCCACTTGAGACCGAGCAGCGGCATCAGCACCAGGCTCGCGGCGCTCACGCCGAGGATCGATCCGAGCGTGTTGAACCCATAGACACGGCCGATCGCGCGCTCGCCCGCTCCGGATCGCAGCAACAGCCGCGTGATCACCGGCAGCGTCATCCCGGCACAGAACGTCGCCGGCAGCATCACGGCCAGACAGATCGCGTAGCGGAACATGCTCATCGCGTCGTAACCCTGGTCGGTTCGCGCGAACATCGACATCGCCTTCGCCATCCATTCGAACGACGCGAGATACACGGGGAGCGTGGCGATCGCGAGCGATCCCATCGCCAGCTGCACGACCGCGAGCAGGCGCATCGAACCCGTATCCACGCGCGTGCGCACCCAGTATGCGCCGAGCGCGAGTCCGAGGATGAACGCCGACAGCATCAGCTCGAACGCGTGCGTGGCGCTTCCGAGGACGAGCGAGAGCATCCGCACCCACGCGATCTCGTAGATGAACGACGCGACAGCGGTTCCGAACGCGACGAGCAGCAGCAATCGCGCGACGCGCGTCGCACTTGCGGACGCAGCCTCCATGAGCGGCGCCGTGAACTCCTCTGCCTGCACGCTGGGCTCGGGGCGACGCCGCACCGCGACGAACACCGTGAGCGCGACGAGCAGATTGAGTGTCGCGGCCACCACGAGAGTGCCGGGCAGACCCGCGAGCGCGACGAGATAGAACCCGGAGATCAGAACGCCGGCGGCCGCACCGAAGCTGTTCGTGAAGTAGAGCAGCGCGAGCGACCGGCCGCCACGCTCGGGCGCGATGCGTACGACGCCCGCGCTCATCAGCGGGAACGTGGCGCCGAGCAGCAGCGACTGTGGCAGAATGAGCAGCGCCGCCAGCGTCCACTTGGCGACAACCTCGACGGAACCTGCGCCGAGCGATGGGAAGAGATGAGCGTACGCGAACGCCGTGACGCTCACGAATGCGTCGTGGAATACCAGACCGATGAGCCCCGCCGCCAGCTCGACGCCCGCGTACCAGAGCAACGGTGACTTCAGCTTCGCCGACCGCTCGCCGGCGAGCAACGCTCCTGCCGACATCCCGCCCATGAAGATCACGAGCACGATCACCTGCGCATACGCGCTGTGCCCCACGAAGAGACCGAGGTAGCGCGCCCAGATCGACTCGTACATCAGACCGGCGGCGCCGCTCAGCACGAACACGGCATACAGGAGTGTCAGCATCCACCATCGACTCGCTACACGCAGTCGTGGTAACGAGTTGAGCGCTGTCGTGCGACCACCTAGATTGCGACGTCGTTCCTGGGAGAGATGGCCGAGAGGCTGAAGGCGGCGGTTTGCTAAACCGTTATACGGGGTTAAACCTGTATCGAGGGTTCGAATCCCTCTCTCTCCGTTCCAGGCTCATCCGCACCGGATGGGTCTTTTTCTTTCTGCATGGCTGACCGTCTCCGCTTCGCACCGTCTCCGACCGGGTACCTGCACGTGGGCGGTGCGCGTACCGCGCTCTTCAACTGGCTGTACGCGAAGCATTACGGCGGCGAGTTCCTGCTCCGCATCGAGGACACCGACAAGGCGCGCAGCACCGACGAGAGCACGCGCGCGATCTTCGACGGCATGGAGTGGCTCGGCCTCTCCTGGAACGAGGACGTGGTGTATCAGGGCGCGAACCTCGAGCGCCATCAGCGCGACGCGCGTCTCCTGCTCGAGCGCGACAAGGCGTATCGCTGCTTCTGTACGCCGGAGGAGCTGGACCAGCGGCGCAAGGACGCCGAGGCGCGGAAGGACACGTTCCGGTACGACCGGCGCTGCGACCGGCTGTCGAAGGACGAGATCGAGCGACGCGTCGCCGCGGGTATGCCGCACACCATTCGCTTTCGCGTCCCCGACGACCAATCCACTACGTGGAACGATCTCGTCCACGGCGACATCACCTTTCCGAACAAGGACATCGACGATTTCGTCGTGCTACGCTCGGACGCGACGCCGATCTACAACCTCGCGGTCGTCTCGGATGACATCGCGATGCGGATCACGCTCGTGATGCGCGGCGACGATCACATCTCGAATACGCCGAAGCAGATCATGCTGTACCAGGCGCTGGGGGCTGCGCTGCCGCGCTTCGCCCACCTGCCGATGATCCACGGCACCGACGGCAAGAAGCTCAGCAAACGTCACGGCGCGACCGCGGTCGGCGACTATCAACACCTGGGCATCCTCCCGGAGGCGATGCTCAACTTTCTCGCGCTCCTCGGGTGGTCGCCCGGCAACGACATCGAGGTCATGTCCGTCGCGGACATGATCCGGCTCTTCTCCACCGAGCATCTCTCGAAGAAGGCGGCGATCTTCGACCCGAAGAAGCTGGAGTGGATGAACGGGCAACATCTCAGCATGGCGTCCGCCGAGCGGCTGTTGCCCGTGATCGCGCCGGCGCTGGAGGCGGCCGGGCTCGCGTCGCGCGCCGACGTCGACGCGCGTCGTGACTGGTTCCTCCGGCTCATCGACCTGCTGAAGATCCGCGCGCGCACCATCGACGACATCGTGCGCCAGGCCACGCCGTACCTGCGCGACAGCATCGAGTATGACTCGGACGCAGTGGCGAAGCAGTGGAAGGATCGCGACTCCGCCGTTCAGCTGCTCTCCGCGGTGCGCGATCGCCTCGCGTCGGCCGAGTGGAATCTCGCGGCGATGGAGGAGTCGCTGCGTCAACTGGCGGACACTTTGGGTACATCTGCCGGTAAGCTTTTCCAGCCGTTGCGAGTCGCGCTCACCGGTTTGACTGCGAGTCCCGGCATCTTCGACGTTCTCGAAACACTGGGACGCGAGCGTTCGTTGGCCCGTATTGAGGCCGCCGTGGCCTATTTAAGGAAGCGGGACGCGGCTTGACCCTTGGTAATAACAGTTAACTGTTGTTGACCCGCCCGGTTGCGCTTCCCATATTGGGCCTAAACACGTGAGTGCGGGGGCGGTGTTCTCCGCTCAGCCACTCCGTCTTGCATGGTTCGGCATATGCCGGAGCCGCTGACCCAACTCGAGCGCCGAGTCTATCACTACATGATAGACTTTCTCGCCGAGAACACCTACCAGCCGAGCATCCGCGAGATCGCCAAGAAGTTTCGCATCAAGTCCACGAAGACGGTGTCGGACCTGCTGCATGCACTGGCGACCAAGGGGTACATCGAGCGGGACGAATCGCGTTCACGCGGCGTGCGCCTGCTCGGCTTTGCCGCGGCCGGGTCGACGCAGCCGGTGCCGTTCTACGGCAAGGTGAACGCGTCCGAGCCTGTGCTCGCGCCGGAGAATCGCGCCGGCTACGTCACGATGGACCGACGCTTTCTTCCCGCGGAAGACGTGTTCCTGCTCAAGGTGCGAGGCGACGCGCTGACCAGCCGATGCATCAGCGACGGCGATTTCGTCCTCGTTTCGCCGTCCACCAAGGTCAGAGAGGGTGACCTGGTCGCGGTGCGCTCCGGTGGCGATTACGCGGTACGGGCGTCGACCGGGCGCGACGAATCGGCGATGCTGGGCGCCGTGTGCGCGGTGTTCCGGCCGTTCTTCGAGAAGGAGATCGTGCGGGAGATGGACGAGCTGCCGCTCGTCGCTCCGACGCAGCAGGTGCACTAGGGAGCCGGGTCCGGCTCCTTTCCTTCGACGAGCATCTTCTGGCGCTTCTCGCGTTCCTTGCGTTCGCGAATGCGCTTGATCGCGGCCTTGAACTCGTCTTCGGAGATCGACTGCTGCGCGTGCTCCAGGACGTCGCGACGGATGTACGCCGTGGATCGTGCTTCGATCGGTGAGCCGCCGCCCGCGACGTTGAGCGGCAGGAGCGCGAGCAGCGCCTGTGGAATGGTGTACTTGCCGACGTGAATGCCGCGCTGGTCCCAGCCCCAGGTCTGGCCGTCCTTCCCCTTCCACGTCCAGTCGCCCGGCTTGCGCTGCCCGTTCGCGATCGCGATCGAGTCGTTCACGATGCCGATGACCAGGCCCACGATGCTGTCGACGTCCTGCGCCACCGTGCGCGGCGTGCGCTCGATGTCGCCGCTCTCGAGGGGAATGCGCCGGTCGGGCTGACGCGGCTCGACTCCCGTCGCGAAGGGTGAGCCGGACACGCCGAATCCCGTCCCGGTGCCGCCAGCCGCGCGCGCAGGGGCGCTGTCCACGGTTGCCGGAACGGATGCCGGCGCTGGGGTGGCAACCGGAGCCTGCAGCGGCGCGGGACGGCCGGCGCGGGCGGGCGCGGTTTTCGGATTGCCCACCGACGTCTCGGTCGGCTGCGGCGGCACACGCACGAACTGCACGTGTTCGGTGATCGCCTCGGGCTCGCGGATGCCCATCAGCTGGCCGATAGGATACTTGAAGACGATCAGTCCCAGCAGCACGACCGCGACGACGTGGATCGCGATGGACGCGACGAGCGACACCGTGGTGCGCGGCTTCCAGATGCTGGTGTTGATCGCGCCGCCCGTCTTCACGCGACACCCGCGGGTGTACGGCGGGGCTCGCGCGCGGTGAGCTGCGACAGGACGCGTCCCGCGCGGCGCGCCGCCTCGGCGATCCGCGCCGGCGACGTGATGAACGAGATGCGGAAGAATCCCTCGCCGCCGGCGCCGAATCCGGATCCCGGCAGCACGATGACGCCCTCGTCCTCCATCAGACGCTCGGCGAACGTCGCGCTCGCGATTCCTTCGGGCAGCGGGATCCACAGATACATCGTTGCCAGCGGAGCCTCGCACTGAAAGCCGGCAGCGCGAAACGCGGCGACGGCGGCATCGCGGCGCTCCTTGAAGACCGCGACGTTCTGCGGCGCCCACTCTTCCCAGCTGTCGAACGCCGCCACTGCCGCGGCCTGCACGCCCATGAACTGGCCGGTGTCGACGAACGACTTCACCTTCGCGAGCGCCGCGGTGATCTCGGGCCTGGCGACGGCCCAGGCGCAGCGCCAGCCCGTCATGTTGTACGTCTTGGACAGCGAGTGGAACTCGATGGCCACGTCGCGCGCGCCCTCGATCTCGAAAATGCTCGGCGGCACGTAGCCGTCGAACGCGAGCTCCGAGTACGCGTTGTCGTAGACGAGCAGGATGTCCAGCTCGCGGCAGCGCTGCACCACGCGCTGCAGATAATCGAGCGGCGCGATGGCGGCCGTCGGATTGTTCGGATAGTTGAGATACAGCACCTTCGCGCGGCGCAGCACGTCCGCCGGAATTTCGTCCAGCTCGACGAGAAAATTCGTGCGCGGCCGCAACGGGTACTTGTAGACGTCCGCGCCGGCCAGCAGGCTGCCGCCGATGTACGAGTTGTAGCCCGGCTCCGGGACGATCGACAGTCGTCCGGGCTCCAGATACGCAAGGGCGAGGTGCGAGATGCCCTCCTTGGAACCGAGCAGCGGAACGATCTCCTTGTAAGGATCGAACCGGAATCCGAACCGCTTTTCCATCCAGTTGGCGGCGGCCTCGCGGAACTGCGGGAGGCCGAGGCCAAAGCCATAGCGGTTCATCGAGGGGATGTAGACGGCCTCGGTGATGCGGCGCAGCGCGGCTTCCGGCGGCATCAGATCGGCATCGCCGGCGCCCAGGTCGATCACATCAATGCCCTTCTTGAGCAGCTCGTGCTTCCGCTGCGGAATGCGCGCAAGCACGTATTCCGGCAGGGTTTGGAAGCGCTTCGCGAGCTCAGGCATCTATGACAATACTGGGTTTTTCACACGGCTGACACCCACAATCTCGACTTCTACCTCGTCCCCCGGCTTCAAGGTCCCGACGCCGGCAGGCGTGCCGGTGCAGACGAGATCGCCGGCCTCGAGTGTCATGATTCGCGAGATGTACGACAGGAGCATCGGGATCGAGAACACCATCTGGGAGGCTTTCCCGCGCTGGCGTTCAGCGCCGTTCACTCTAGTAACTACTTCGACCGCACCGAGATCGTTGGGCACCGCGCCCGGCGTTCCCACCGGGCAGAACGTGTCGAACCCTTTCGCGCGGGTCCACTGCGAATCGGACTTCTGAAGGTCCCGTGCGGTGACATCGTTCACGGCCGCGATCGCCTGAATCGCGGCGCGCGCCGCGCGCTCGTCCGCGTTCCGCAGCCGCTGGCCGATGACGATCCCGATCTCGCCTTCATACTCGATCTGCTTCGACATCTCGGGCAGGCGTATTGGTTGCCCGTTGTCCACCAGGCTCGACGGCGGCTTCAGGAACAGCAGGGGCTCTTTGGGAACGTCGTTGCCAAGCTCTTTCGCGTGGTCGACGTAGTTACGGCCAACGCAGACGATTTTGGTGGGTTTCAGCATGGGATTTCGTTGGTGCGCACATGACTGCGCTGCTGAGGACGCACACGACCGCGCAGCTGAGACGGCATGACTGCGTGCGCCGCTAGTTGCGTGGTTATCGCGATCTAGTGTGCGCCGTTAATCCGATAAAATCTCTGAATCTCCTCTCGTAGTTCAGTCCATCGTCCATTTACCCGTCTCGCCGGCGGCAGCACGCGCAGCAGCTCGCGTCCATATCCCATCCGTATGACACGCGCGTCCGCGATGACCACGACGCCGCTGTCGGTGCTCGAGCGGATCAGACGACCGAATCCCTGCTTCAGTCGCAGCGCAGCGTGGGGCAACATGTACTCCGCGAACGCATCCCCGCCGGCCCGCTCGATCGCTTCGCAATGCGCCGCGGTGAGGGGTTCGGTGGGCACCTTGAAGGGCAGCTTGGAGATCACGAGGCCGCGCAGCGCCCGGCCCGGCACGTCGACACCTTCCCAGAAGGACGCCGTGCCGAGGAGAACCGCTCCGCTCGACGCGCGAAAACGCTCGAGCAGCGAATCGCGTGAGGTCTCGCCGTGCACGAGCAGTGGCCACCGCCGCTCGAAGCCCCGTGCGCGCAACTCCGCCGCGAACAGACGAACGTCCTTGTGGCTGGTGAACAGGACGAACATGCCGCCGTCCGACGCCTCCGCGACGTCGAGGATGGCCTGGAGCACGAAGCTGGTGTGTGCGGCTGGCTCGCCGTTCGGCAGGGGCGCATCGGTGGGGATCGCGAGCAGTGCCTGCTCGTCGTACAAAAACGGTGACGGAAATACCGCCGTCATCGGCTCAACCGCCTCTTCATTGAGCCCCAGGCGGTTGCGGAGAAAGGTGAAGTTGCCGTCGGTCGCGAGCGTCGCGCTGGTGACCACGCACGTGCTCACCTTGTCGAACAGGTGCTCGCGCAGCATCGGCGCGAGATCGAGCGGCACGCTCGTCACCGCGACGGAACGCTCGCGTCCCTTGCGCTCCAGCCATCGCACGGTGTCGGCGCCCGGCGCCGGATGCAGCGTCTCACGCAGCGCCTCGCTCGCGTGATCCAGCCGCCGCACCACCGCGCGAATCTCGCCGATGAGCGGCGCCGTGGCCTCCTCCAGCTTTGCATTCGCCTCGAGTCGCTCGCGAACCATCTGGAGGCCGTCGCGGAGAATGCCGATCTCACCGCACGTGTCCTGCAGCGCGATGCGCAGCCCGGATTCCCAGATGCGGTGCGTGGCGAAGGCGTCGGTCAGACGCAGCACGGGCGCGCCCGATTCGTCGAGGAGCAGATCCAGCAGGTCGAACAGCTGCGCCGCTTTGTCGCGCGCCGTGCGAACCGCGGGCCCCAGCCGATCCTCGACGAGGTCGACGCTCGCGACGCTGAGCAGGTCGCGCATCGACGCGAGTCGACTCACGAGCGACGGCAGCAGCCCGCGGCCGCGCCGCTCCAGGCGCGCGAACAGCCGCTGCAGCCCCTGCCGCGTGACCATGACGCCGAGGTGGCTCGCGGCCGCGTCCTCCAGGTGATGCCCCTCGTCGATGACCAGTCGCGAGTACGCGGGCAGGACGGCTGCGTCCTCCCAGTTGTTCGACATCCGCCGCACGGCGACGTCGGACAGCAGCAGGTGGTGATTCACCACGATGACGTCGGCCTCGGCCGCGATGCGACGCGCGCGGAAGACGAAGCACTTCTCGAAGTGCGAGCACTTGAATCGCTGGCAGAGGTCGGGCTCCGCCGCGACCTCGTCCCAGACTTCATTGCGCGGCGGTGACGGGAGGTCGCTCAGCGAGCCGTCCTTCGTCTTCGACGCCCACGCCGTGACCTGCGCGATCTCCTCGCGCATGCCGTCGTCGAAGAGCGTTGCCTCGGCGGTCTGCGCTGTTTCGAGACGCATGAGACACAGGTAGTTCCGCCAACCCTTCAGCAGCGCGAAGCGAACCTTCTGGTCGTCGAGCGCGGTCTTCAGGAACGGAAGATCCTTCCCCACGAGCTGCTCCTGCAGGTTGATCGTGTTCGTCGACACGATCGTGCGCTCGGCGTTGCGGGACGCCCAGCGCAGCGCGGGCACGAGATACCCCAGCGACTTCCCGACGCCCGTTCCCGCCTCGAGCAGGCCGATGCCGCCGTTGGTGTAGAGCTGTGCGACGCGCGTGGCCATGGCGCGCTGGCTGGGACGGTCCTCGTACCTCGGGTGCGCCTTCGCGATCGGACCATCGACGCCGAGGTCGTGATCCATCTCGTCGCGCGCGATCCCCTGCTCGGCCGGATGGCTGGGCACCTCGACGACCACGTAGAGATTCTCCGCGTCGTTGTCCACGATGGCGAAGCCGATGCCGTCGTCGTAGATCCGCGCGGCCACCTGATTGTCGGCGTCCGAGGGCGTCAGCACGCCCGACGGATGGTTGTGCACCAGCATCTGACCGCGCCTGGCGAAGCCGGGGAGCGCGAGCACGGACACCGCGTCACCTCGGGCCACGACGCGGGCGGTATCGAGGGTGCCGTCCTCCGCGAGACCGCACGCGAAGCACACCTCGCGTCCGCCGGCGAGCTGGATCGCCGCGCGGATCGCCGCGGCCACCTTCGGCGTCAGACGTGGCGCAGTGGTGGGGAGGGTGGCGGGCACGATCTAAGGTACAACTTGTTCTCGGCCGGCGTACCGGCGCGAAGCGCCGCCGAGAACGGACCGGACCGCGCGAAGCGCGGTCCGCCGAGAACTAGGTCTTCAGGGGTTTCTTCTTCGCGGCCGGGAAGAGGACGTTGTTCAGGATCAGCCGGTAGCCCGGGCTGTCCTTGTGCAGCGAAAGATCGGTGGGCGGATTGCCGATGGCGTGTTGCGGATCCTCAGGGTCGTGTCCGCCATAGTACGTCCACGTTCCCTTGCCGTAGTCACCGTGGATGTACTTCACCCACGGCGCCCCTTCCTCGAAGGCCAGCACGGTGACGCTGGACTTCAGCGTCGCCTTCGTGAAGCTCGTCGTCACGCCGTAGAAGTCGTTGATGACGCTGCGGTGATCCTGCACCAGCATTGCCGGCACGGGATCGAACTTCGCCGAGAAGTTGAACAGCGTGAACGCGCCGAGCGGTTGGCGCCGTCCGGGCACGTTGACCTGGTGTCCGTCGATGTCGCTCATCGAGTTGACGAACGGCGACTGCTCGAGATGGGCGCCCTGAAACGCGAACGTACGGCTCCAGTTCATCTTCTCGTCGGCGTTCTCGTCCATCGGCGTGCCGTCCGCGAACGCGCCGGCGATGTCGACGTTGGCGCCGGCGATCGCGAGCTCCAGCGTCTCCGTGGCGCCGCACATCGCGAACAGGAAGCCGCCGCGCTCCACGAACTGCCGGATCTGCTCGGCGACGGCCTTTTTCAGCGCGGGGATGTTGTTGAATCCCAGACGACGCGCGGCCGCCGCGTTGCGCTGCACGAGGTCCACGAACCACGGCGCGTCGCGGTAGCCGAGGTGAAACTTGTTCATCTGCCCGGTGAAGTCCTCGTGGTGTAGGTGCAGCCAGTCGTACTTCGTCAGATCGCCGTGCATCACCTCGTCGTCGTACACCGGGGTGTAATCGATGCCGGCGTATTTCAGCGCGAGCGTGACTGCGTCGTCCCAGGGCGGCGCGTCCGGGGGCGTGTACACCGCGATCCGCGGGGCTTTCTCGAGGGGGATCGCGTCCATGTTCGCCGCCGCGATCTCGGACCGGATCGACGCGACCTGGCCCTCGTCCACGCCCTCCGCCGTGATGCCGTCGAGTCCGGCCTGCCGCCGCAGCTCCGGCGTATCGGGCAGCAGGAACGAGCCGCCACGATAGTTGAGCAGCCACTCGGCCTTCATCCCCGCCTTCAGTGCGTTGTAGGTGAGGCCGTACGCCTTGAGATGGTTCTGCTGCGCGTCGTCCATCGGGACGAGGAGGTGCTGCGCGTAGGCGACGTGCGCGCCGATCACGCACAGTAGCGCGGCAATTGTTCTCGGCAGCCAGCGCTTCGCGCTGGCTGGTCCGTACTCGGCCGCGCCTTCGGCGCGGGTCCGCCTGCGGGTTCGCTCGCTTACCGGCGCGCACCACCTGCGAGATGGGTAAAGCTTGCGGACCGGCGCGCAGCGCCGCCGAGAACGGACCAGGCTCGCGCAGCGCGCGAGCCTGCCGAGAACCTCCGGCATCACGGAATCCCCCCGCGCAACACTTCCAGATCGCGACGCGCCTGGGGCACGAGCGCGCTTTGCGGATAGGTGAGGATGAGGTGCTCGAGGTGCTGCACCGCCTCCACCGAATTGCCGCCGCGCTTCAGCGAGCGCGCCCACTCGAGCTCCGCCGCCGGTGCTTCGGCGCTCGTGGCGTACTGCTCCACCACGCGCTTCCAGAGCGGCAGCGCCTGCGCGTCGTCGCGCGACGCATGCCGCCACTGCGCCGCCGTGTAGAGCAGCAACGACGCCGCGTCGGGCAGATGCTCGGCGGACGCAGCGAGTGTGGTCGCCGCACGCGCGGTGTCTCCGCGCGCGAGTGCCAGAAACGCGCTGCCAAGCTGTGGTGCGCTGTCCACTTCGATACGCGCGACGACGGCGAGCGCGGTGGCCAGCTCCGGCGACGCGTCGCCGCTGGCGCGCAGCAAGCGGCGTGCGCTGCGCACATCACCGGCGTACAGCGCGATCCAACCGGCGGCGTCGCTGGAGTCCGCCTCCTCGCCCGCGTCGCTCAGTGCGCCGCGCGCGCGGCCCATGTCGCCGATGCGCACCCAGCCGAACGCGATCGATCGCGCCAACGTGGCGCGGGACGTGGGCGTGAGCCACCGATCGTATGCGGCGACGAGCCGTTCGGCGGTCGCGGGCCGGCCGAGCGCCGCCAGTGCGCGCACGTGCAGCGGTAACAGCGTGCGGGCGACGCGCGCCGAATCGACGCCCTCGAGCGTGAGCGGCGCCAGATCGAGAGCGGTCGCGGGATCGCCGCTGTTGAGTGCGGCCACCGCCGCGCGCACCGCGACCTCCGGCGTACGCCGCCACCGCAGCACGCTCGACAAGGCGTCGCGCGCCTGCGTCCACCGCTCCTCCGCTTCGGCGCGCTGCGCGAACTCGAGCCACGCGTCCGCTGCCGCGCTATCGGGTGGCAGGTCGCGCAGCGCCATCCAGCCGTTCGCGGGCGATCCCCACGCGTCCTCCAGCGTCGCGAGGGCGCGGCGCGCGCTCACCAGCAGCGGTGGAGCGAAGAATTGTCCACGGATGGCGTCGCGCGCCTGATTCGGCGCGGGCGCGAGCGCGTACGCCGCTGCCTGCTCCAGATACGGCGCGTTCGCGAGCGCGGCCCGCCACGCTTCGGCGGACGACTCCCATTGGCCGAGCGCCGCGCGCGCCTGCGCGAGCTCGAGCTGCACGTCCCCGGTACCGCCGAGCGCGAGACGCGCGCGGGCGAGAATGCTGTCGGCGCGCGCGGCCTGCGAGCGCTCCAGCAGGAGCCGGGCATATTCGCGATACGGCGTCGCGTCGTGCGGCATGTCGCGCACCCAGCGCTCGAACGCGTCGCGTGCATCCATCTCGCGATTCAATGTTTCCAGACTGCGCAGCTGCACCGCGCGAAAGACGGGCTCGCGCGGGTTCGAGCGAATCAGCGTGTCGAGCGGCGCGAAGATCGAGTCAGTCCAGTGCAGCTCCGCGTACACACGCTCCAGGCCGAGCAGCGCGTTGGCCGCCACGGACGTATGGAGGGCCTGGCGGAAGAGTGGGGCGGCCTCGCGGTATTTCCCGGCGCCCTCCAGGTCGAGCGCGCGATAGAACGCCGTGGTGTCGGCATTCCCCACCGCCGGTCTGCCGTCGCCCGTCGACTGCGCGGCCGACTTCGACGAGATCGCAATTACCTGCGCGAACGCCAGCAGCGAAACGGATCTAAGGCTTCTCAGCATTGATCCGCTTGAAGTACTCGAGGATGGCGCGGCGTTCGTCCGCCGTCAGTCCCCGCAGCTCGTCCCACGTCGGCTCACGGAATCGAATCGCGTCCCGGCCGCGCGCATCCGCGCTGCCCGGATCGAAGCGCGCGTCTCCCGTGGCCGCCTTCGCCTCGCGCTTGTCGTTGTCCTCGCGCTCTTCCTTTTCCAGCGACCGGCCGGCGTCGAGCAGCTTGCGGAACAGCTGCTGCTGTCGCGCCACGGTGCCCGCGTCCACTTTCGTCTGCTCCAGCGCCTCCGCGAGCGCGCGTGCTTCCTTCGCGAGCTGCGCGGCGCGATCGCCACCGGCGGCGTCACTCAGATCGTCGAGCTGTTGTGCGATGCCGCGCTGCTGCCGCGCGAGCGCCCGCGCCGTCGCCTGCGCCTGCTGCGACATCGAGCTCTGGCCCGGCAGCGGCATCAGCCCCTGTGCCTGCGCGTTGATGGACCCCTGCTTCTTGGCCATCTCCTGCATCTGCTGCAGCATCTCGGCGAAACCCGTCGCCGAGCTCGCGGTGTTCGCACGTTCGCGATCACGCGCCAGCGAGGCCGCCGCGCGGTTGAGCGCGTCCGCCGCTTCTCCGAGGCTGTTCGCCGTCTGCTGTCCACCGCGGCTGTCCGACATCTGCTGCGTCGCCTGACTCACGCGCTGCCGCGCCTCGTTCACGGCGCGCTGCGCGCGGCCCGACAGCAGCGACGACTTCTGCCCTTCCTTCTGCAGCCGCTCGCCCGTCTGGTCGACGCCCTGTTTCACGGCGCTCTGCTGGCCACGCATCTGCTCCTGCTGGGCGTTGTCGCGATTGGCGGACTCGCGCGCCTGATCCTCCAGCGACGACTCCTGCCGCGCCATCTGGAGCAGCTCCTGGATGGACTGATCCAGCGCCTGCGTCAGCTCCTGCTTCCATTCGGCGACCTGCTGGTCGCGCGCGTCCTCGAGATCCTGCGCCGCCTGATCCATCTGCTTCGCGGCGGAACCGGGATCCTGCTGTCGCATTTTCTGTCCCGAGCTGGACGCGTGCTGCTGCGCGGACGCGGCCTTCTGCTGGCCCGCCTGTGCCTTTGCGTTCTCGAGCTTCTGCTGGAGCTGTTGCACGTCCTTCGACAGGCGGTCAGCGCGATTCGCGAGCCGCTGCGCATCGGGTGTCTTCGCCGATTCCCCCGCCTTCTTACCCGCCTCAGTGCCGCTGTCGCTATTCGGTTGTGTGCCGCTCGTCGTGTCGGCCGTGTGCGCTTCGGTGTGCGCCTTCTGCTGTTCCGCGAGATCCTTCTGTTGCGCAGCAATGTCTTTCGCTTCGTCCTTGAGCGTCTCCATCGCGCCCTCGATCGCCGCGCGCTTCAGCATCTCGGCGCTCTTCTCCAGCTGTTCGCGGAGGCGGCGCTGCATCTCGGCCAGATTCTTGAGCGCATCCCGCGCCTGCTCGCCCGACAGCTCGCGCGTGGCATTCTCAAGTTTTTCCATCTGCGCCATGAGCTCGGGCGTGAGCGCATCGCGCAACAGGTCCTGCGCCTCGCGCAGCTGGCGCGCCAGGCTGCTGTCGAGCGCCGCGGCCTGCTTCAGCTGCTCTTCGAGCTTTTTCGCCTGCTCGCGCAGCTTCGCCACCTGGTCGGTGAGGTGCTTCTGTTCGTCCGCCAGTCCGCGCGCCTTCTCGGCGGACTCGAAGCTCATGTCCTTGTCGCGTGGTTTGGCGCCCTCGGCGCCCTTCGCGCCCGTGGTCTGGTTGTCACGATTGCCGCGTTCGCGCGACGCCTCGTCGGTGCGCTGCTCGAGCGACTTCTGCGCGGCGACCGCCGCCTGCGCCGCGCTCACCGCGGAGTCGGCCGCCGACCGCGCGATCTCGCGCCGCTCTTCCATGGACGGGACGCGCACTACCAGCTCGCGGCTCACGCCGCGCTGCGCCCACGGTGAATTGTCCACGGCAGCCACGCGCAGCTTGAGCATCTCGCCGGGCTTGAGATCGCGCGCCGCGAGATCGACGCTCGGCGTGCCGTTCCACAGGCTTCCAACGTCCGCCGCAAGTCGCTGCGTCGCCTCTGCGCCCGCGTGCGATGCGTCCCCGACTCGTTCCGACAGCAGCTCCACGCTCGCAACACCGTGGTCGTCGCTCACGGTCACCTGAAGTCCGAGCTCGGTGCTCGTGGCGACGATCGTATCGGTCGCCGGCGCCACCAGCTCGACGCGCGGCGCCGAGTCGGGCACGACGTCGATCTCCAGTGGGAGCGGCACGTCGGCGATCGGTCCGCGCGTGCCCAGCGCCACCCAGTCGAGCCGCTCCGTTCGCCGCGGCACGAACCGGCCACGGAAGGACTGCCCCGTCGTACCAAGGAGCGTGGAATCCTTTTCGCCTTTGAGGTACACACTGCGCAGCGGCGTCGACGCGCGACCCGAGATCTCGATGACGGTGCCTTGCGGTACGCGCGAGGGCTCGCCGACCGCCAGGCCTTCGGGTGCGCGTCCCAGATAGGACGGATATGTCGCGCGCAGCTCGACGCCACCGACGAATGGCCGATCGGTGACACGCACGAGTGCGGTGTCCGTGCGCGCGCGCCCGTCGGTCGCGACGAGCATGACGTCCGCGCGGACGGCGCCCAGGTCGGCGAGCGCCGCGCCGGTGAGCGTGTCCACCGCGAGCGTGAGCCGACGCCATCCTTCGCCGGGCGACCGCGACGCGACGTCGACGTGACGGCGGCCCATCGCCGCGACGGAGACGCGGAGCGGTTCACCACGTAGTATCTCCGACGGCAGATCGCGGAATGCGAGCGCGGGGACGAGCGTGCCCCGCCATGCCGCGATCGGACGTCGGATCGCCAGGAGTCCGTCGCTCACGATGGGCGCTGCCCACAGCAGCAACGCCAGCGTCACGACGGCAACGGCACCGATCTGCGCGGCGCGCCGCTGCCCGCGGCGGCGCGAGTCCGGCGCCAGCGCGGGTCCGCGGCGATTGAGCTGTTCCACGAGTGCGCGATCGGCACGACGTGCGATCGCAGATCCGGCGCCGATCTCCAGTACGCCGCGAATGGCGCCGGCGCGCATGGCCTGTTCGCGCTCGATGGCCGCGGCAACGGCCGCGCGCGCCAGCTCGCGCCGCACGCCGCGCACGGCCCAGGCGACGACCGCGGCGTCGGCTGCGACGATCACCACCCAGACGAGCAGTGGAGTCGCGCGCGGGAGCGCGATCCAGCGCGCGTCGGCGAGCAGCCACGCGCCGGCCCCGAGTGCGAGGGCCGTGATCGCGACCGCAAGCGCCACGAACGCGGCGATGTGTGTGGCGCGGAGTCGCGACCGCTCCCGTTCGACGATGTCGACGATGGTCACGGGACCGGCCGGCTGGTGACGGCGTACGTGAACAGGTTCACACCCATGCGCAGCGCCGCTTCGTGCAGCTCGGGCGGATCGTGATACACCTCGGTGTTTTCCCACCCGTTGCCGAGGTCACATTGCCAGTCGTAGAACACCGCCAGGCGATCGCCGATGAAGATCCCGAATCCGCGCGCGGGCTTCCCGTCGTGCTCGTGAATCTTGGGCAGTCCTTTCGGGAAATCGTAGACGATGTGGTAGATCGGGTGCGTCAGCGGTACGTCGACGAGCGGACGGTCCGGGAAGACTCGGGCAATCTCGCGACGGAACGACGAGTCGATGCCGTAGTTGTCGCTCACGTGCAGGAACCCGCCGCGCAGGAGATACTCGCGGAGGCGCTCGACCTCGGTCTCGCTCAGCCGGATGTTGCCGTGTCCCGTGACGTGCAGGAATGGGAAGTCCCACAGCTTGTCGTCGGTGAG
>DATFHG010000010.1:0-7717 GCA_035248725.1 Gemmatimonadaceae bacterium
CGGATGGAATCACGCTCCGCGCGTCGCGCGACGCGGCGGACCTCGCGCACCGAATCGCGCCACTTGTCGCGCGCGGCATCATCGAGCGAGTCCGGCGGGCGGGGACGTTCGTTCGTCACCACGATGGGCGGCAGCGAGTCCGTGCCGTTCACGGACGCGTACCGGAAGCTCTGCTCGAACTTGAACGGCACGTGCATGAAGCTCACCTGGGCCTCGCCTTCGGCACTGCGGATGCGCGGCATCCAGAATCTCCCCTGGTACAATCCATACTCCACGGCCGCCGCGGTGATGGACGCGCGCATCGGCGAGATGAGTGGCTTCACCCAGACCGGGATGTCGTCCTGCGCGGTGGAATCCTCTTCCGCCACCACGGCCCAGACGTCCATTGGCACCGCGAAGCGATACGCAGCGCGCACCAGCTGTCCCGTGCGGGTGTCGAACCAGAGCGAGCCGACCGCCACGTTCCACTTGCTCTGGCGCGGACGCACGCGAAGCTCGCGCAGCGCGATCGCGCGGCCGTCGGGGAGATGAAAGGTGACCGAATCGCCGACTTCGTAGGTGTAGTACGCTTCGGCGCCTTCGGCGAGCGGATGCACCATGTCGCGCTCGTCGACGGACGACTTCACCATGCCGTTGCCGTTGATCTGAATCAGGGGCTCCTGGCCGGGGAAATACGGGAGCGGCGCCATGTCCGGATCGTCGAGCTCCTCGGTGGTTTCCGAGTCCGCCTCCGACGGCGGCGCGACCGGAATGGCAGTGCGAGCTCCGTGGACGTCGATCCACGCCCCCACGTTCCGGTTCCACTGCACACGTGTCACGTTCTCGTGACGGAAGATCAGGCGATCGCGGCCGATCTTGGAGAACCCCATGCCGGCGGACACGCGGACGTACGCGGTGGCGTCGTAACTGGTGAGCGCGGAGTCCTGGGCCATGCGCGCCGCGCGCGCGCGCATGAGCAGCTCGCGGGCCAGCGACGATTTGAACGCGGTGCGCAGATGCTCTTCCGTCACCGGGATCCGTTTCGGCGGACCGCGCCGGTCATGGTCGTCGCCGATGGAGACGTTCACCTCCGCTTTTCTCCCGCCGGTCGCCGAGTCGCGCGATGACTTCGCGGAGACGTTCACTTGCAGCAAAACGAAGGCGAGCAGAGCAACCGGATGCATGACGGACCAAAGACGCTGTGAGGAGGGCGGGGTCTGTGATACCTACGCTTGAAGGTTGCGGGTGTTTCGGGTTGCTTCCGCGGCCGTGACCCAGCCGCCGCCGACACCGCAGCAGCAAGCGAGCCCGCCCATTCCGAAGTACGTGGCGTTCGCGCGGCTGGCCATCGTGCCCGCCGTCGTCGCCGCGCTCGCCCTCATCGCCTGGCGGCTGGGATACTTTCAGCTCGGACGGCGTCAGGAGCTGGCAACGTTCGCACATCGCGTGCATGGATTGCGATGGAGTGAAGCCGCGTACGTCGTGCTGTACGCCGTCGCGATCGCAGCAGTGCTTCCGGCGAGCGTCGTGACGCTGCTTGGTGGCGCGGTGTTCGGAGCGTGGGAGGGGGCTGCTCTGGCGTGGGCCGGTTCCCTGCTCGGCACGCTGCTGACGCACACGCTCGCCCGGCGCGTGATGCGAAAGGGCATTCAACGCATCTTCGGCGAGCACCGGTTGATGCGGCGGCTGCGCGAGCGCGCAGACACAATGACGCTGTTCCGATTGCGCATCCTTCCGGTGGCGCCATTCGCGACGCTCGACTACCTCGCCGGTCTCGCCGGCGCTTCGCTCAAGCGGCTCCTCGCGGCGACTGCGATCGGCGTAGTCCCCAGCGTGGTGGCCTATGCGTACGTCGGTGCCGCCCTCGTCGGCGCCGCGGGCGGCCGCCAGGACGCTTCCCGCCGCGCGCTGCTGATCGCCGGCGTGATCACGGTCGCCATGTTGCTGGTGTCGGGAATTCCCATGCTGCTGCAGCGTGTGCGCGAGTAGGTTTGGCGCGTGACCACCGCTCTGGAAATCCGCGATCTGTGCAAGTCGTACGGCGACGTGCGCGCGGTCTCCCATCTCGACCTCGTCGTGAACACCGGCGAATGCTTCGGGCTTCTCGGCCCGAACGGCGCCGGCAAGACGACCACGATCGAGATCTGCGAAGGGCTGCTCGCGCCCGACTCCGGCGCCGTCGAGGTGCTCGGCATGCGGTGGGACCGCGAGGAGCGCGAGCTGCGGAATGCCCTCGGCATCCAGTTGCAGGAAACACAGCTCTCCGACAAGCTCACCGTGTCCGAGACCGTCCGGCTGTTTCGCAGCTTCTACGCGCGCGGACTCACGGTGGACGAGGTCATCGCCCTCGTGCAGCTGGAGGAAAAGGCGCGGTCGCGCGTCGGGACGCTCTCCGGTGGCCAGAAGCAGCGGCTCGCCGTCGCGTGCGCGCTCGTGGGCGACCCGAAAGTGCTCTTTCTCGATGAGCCCACCACCGGCCTCGACCCGCAGTCGCGCAGGCAGCTGTGGGAGCTGATCGAGCGATTCCGGTCGCACGGGCGCACCGTCGTGCTGACCACGCACTACATGGATGAAGCCGAGCATCTGTGCGATCGCGTGGCCATCGTCGATCAGGGACGGGTGATCGCGCTGGATACACCTCGGGCGCTCATCGCGTCGCTGGGGGCGGAGCACGTGGTCGGGTTCACGGTCGAAGGTGATCGCTCGCCCGACGACGACGCGTTGCGTGCACTCGCCGGAGTCACCGCGGTGCGCCACGAGAACGGCGCGACGGAGCTCACGTCCACCGAGTTGCGACTCACGGTACCGGCACTGCTGGGACATCTCGAGCAGCAGCGGCTGCGCCTGTCGGAGCTGACGACCCACTCGGCGACCCTGGAGGACGTTTTCGTGTCGCTCACGGGACGGCATCTGCGCGATGCGTGATTCCCTGCGCCAGCTGGTGCTCACGCGATTCCGCGAATTCGGACGCGAGCCCGAAGCGGTCTTCTGGTCCCTCGCGTTTCCGATTCTGCTGACGGTCGGGCTGGGAATCGCGTTCCGGAATCGGCCGGCGGAGGTCGTGCACGTCGCCGTCATCGGCGATTCCGCGGCGGTGGCGCACGCGATCACGGCGCTCAATGCGTCGAAGGCCGTGGCTGCCGAACATTTGCCGGACGCCGACGCGCGTCTTGCGCTGCGGACCGGACGCATCGCGCTGGTCGTCAATGCGCGCGGCGCCAACCGCATGGAGTACGAGTATGACGAGACGCGCGACGATGCGCGCACGGCGCGACTGCTGGTCGACGACGCCATTCAGCGCGGCGGTGGACGGTCGGATCCGGTCGCGGTGTCGCAACGCTTCATCCGCGAGCCCGGCTCGCGTTACATCGACTTCGTCGTGCCGGGACTCCTGGGCATGGGGTTGATGGGCAACGGTATCTGGGGGATCGGTTTTCCGGTCGTCGATGCGCGACGGAAAGGGCTGTTGAAACGATTCATGGCCACGCCGATGTCGCGAGCGGAATACCTGGCGAGCTTCGTCATCTCGCGCTTCGCGCTGCTCATCATCGAGATCTTTCTGCTCGTGGGATTCTCGGCGCTCGCGTTCGGCGTGCCGCTGCGCGGCTCCTTCATCGAGCTGACACTCGTGTGCGCGCTTGGCGCGCTGGCGTTCGGGGCGCTGGGGCTGCTGATCGCGGCGCGGCCACGGACGGTGGAGGGCGCCTCGGGGCTGATGAATCTGGCGATGATGCCGATGTGGATTCTCTCGGGGGTGTTCTTTTCGTCCGAGAACTTTCCGCGCGCCATCCAGCCCTTCATTCAGGCGCTGCCGCTCACGGCGGTGAACGACGCACTGCGTGCGAACATGCTGCGTGGTGCCGGCCTCGGTGTCGTCGGACCCGAGCTGGCGATCATCGCCGCGTGGTTCGTCGGCTGTTTCCTGATCGCGCTGCGCCTCTTCCGCTGGCGCTAGGCGATCGGCGGCTGATCGGTGTTATCAGCGTCGATGCGCTTGCGCAGCGAGATCGCGCGTTTCGCTGCGTCCGACGCGAAGGCCAGCGCCTCCTCCATCCGGATGAGCTCGTCGGTCTCGGTTTGCGGAATGGAAACGTCCTCGCACACCTCTTCGAGCACCGATTGAAGCTGCAATTCGGTGTGCGTGAGTACGGGACTGAGCGGATGCTCGTCGTCGCGGTCAGGCACGGGATCCCCCGGTGATTCGTTTTCAGCAGCGACACGAGGCAACGGCCGTGCCCGTGGCGTTCAGGGAGTCGGCGGCGCCTCGGGAGCGACGGCCGGCTGGGCCGTGTCCGGATCGATCACGTGCGCCGCCCGGTCTGCCACGTGACGCCGGCGAACGATGATGGCGCCGATGACCATGAGGACGACGAGCGTGAGCCCGATGAGCGGTTCGAATTTCCTGACGTGACCGAAGACCGTCAGGATGGTCTCGCCCAGCCACCATCCGAGCCAGGAAAACACCAGCGACCAGGTGAGACTGCTGACCGCGCTGCCGATCGAGAAGACGAGGATGGGTACCCGGGACACGCCGCACGCAATCGGGAGCGGCAGGCGAAGTCCCCACGCCCAGCGTACGGCAATAGACGCACGCCAGGGATGCCGGCGCACGAGAGCCACGGAGCGCAGGATGAGGCTGCGGAAACGGGGCCATCGCTTGCGCAACCAGCGCCCGCGCCAGCGTCCCAGCAGATAAAGAAGAAACCCGGATGTCCAGGTTCCCAACGCCACTGCCAGGATCACCGACGACAGGCGGAGGTGCCGGTCGTGCGCCGCCAGCCCGCCCATGAGCGGTGACGCCTCTTCCACGACAATCCCCATCGCGCCGAGCGTCACGTACGCCCACATGCGCCCCAGGAACGTCATGCGTCAGCGTTGAGCGACGGCGCTCTCGGCGTACAGTCGCTGCTGCAATCCGGCGTACAGCGCGCGCGCGACCGGACCGGGGCTGCCGCTGCCGATCCGTTTGCCATCGACGTCGACGATCGCCGTTACGTCGCTCGTGGTGCCGGCGACGAACAGTTCATCGAGGTCGAACATGTCGCGCTCACTGAACGCGCGCTCGCGCACCGGCACGCCCTGCTCTCGTGCGACCTCGAGCACGACCTCGCGAGTGACGCTGGGCAGGATGAGCGGCGAGAGCGGGTGCGTGACGAGCTCACCGTTCCTGACGCCGAGAACGCTGGTGTGCGTGCCTTCCGTCACGGTGCCATCGCGCACGAAGATCGCCTCGTACGCGCCCGCGGCGTGTGCCTTTTGCTTCGCCATGACGTTCGGCAGCAGCTGCACCGTCTTGATGTCGCAGTGCAGCCAGCGCAGATCGGGCTCGGTAATGGCTTTGGCGCCGGACGCGCGCAGCGCGTGCGGCACCTCGAAGCGATTCACCATGCCGAGCACGGTGGGACGCGTCCCCGTCGGTGGATACTGATGCGTTCGCGGGAAGGCGGAGCCGCGCGTGATCTCGACGTAGAAGGTGGCCTCGCCCTGCTGCAGGCCGTTGTCCCGCAGCAGTCGCGACGCGACATCGGCCAGACCGTCGACGTCGCGCTCCGCGACGTTCAGCTCGAGCGCGTGAATTCCGCGGCGCAGCCGCCGATCGTGTCGCTCATGCTCGAACAGCTGACCGTTGACGACGCGCCACACCTCGTAGACTCCGTCCCCGAAAACGAAGCCACGGTCCAGGACCGAGAGCTTGGCGTTCTCGAAGGGGAGAAAGTCCCCGTTCAGATAGACAGTAGGCATTCTGGTAATGAAGGTATCTCTGGAGCGCCTGTAATAGCGACCTCGTGAAAAAGGCAAACGGCGAACCGCTCGATCGCGCTTCGCCGTTACCCTGACGCCCGGACCTGTCACCCGACGCCCGGAGGGGAGGTTATTCCAAGAGGCATTATTACCTGGGCACCTCAGTCTCCAACGGGCGCAATGACCGGATGCTCTGCGGTGTGCGGCGCGCTGAGCCCGACTCGACGCGAGAACTTCGACCGCCACAGATCCATCACTTCATAGAAGGTCGGGATCACGAGCAACGTCAGGAACGTGGACGTGATCACGCCGCCGATGATCGCCACGCCCATCGGCGCACGGAACTGCGCACCCTCACCGCGACCGGCGGCGATCGGCAGCATGCCCGCGATCAGCGCGAATGTCGTCATGAGAATCGGGCGCAGACGGATGGCGCCCGCCTCGATGAGCGCCTCGCGCAGCGGCACCCCGCGTTCTTCGCGAGCCCACTTCGCGAAGTCGATGAGCAGGATGGCGTTCTTCGCCACGATGCCCATCAGGAGGATCACCCCGATGAGACTCATCAGGTTGATCGTGTAATTCGTGACCGCAAGCGACAGCATGACGCCGATGAGCGACAGGGGCAGCGACATCATGATCGCGAGCGGATCGAGGAACGATCCGAACTGCACCACGAGAATCAGATACATGAACAGCACGGCGAGGCCGAGGGCCGCGAAGATCTGGCCGAACACCTCCGCCTGCGACTCCGCGTCGCCACCGAGCGTGATGTGCACACCGGGGGGCAGCCGCATGTCGTCGATGATCTTCTGGATGTCGGCGCTGACGTCGCCGGTCGCGCGGCCGGACGTATTGAGCTCCACGTTCACTACGGGCTCGCGGTTGAGGTGGTCGATGATCGCCGGCCCGACGCCTTCGCGAATCGTCGCGACCTGTCCGAGCGGCATGGTCGAGGGGGCGCCGTTGGGACCAATCACCACGAGCGGCAGGCCAGCGAGGTCGGCCGCGCGGCGGCGCGATTCCGGCGTGAGGCGAACGGTGACGTCGCGGGACTTGCCCGTCGGGTCCACCCAGTCACCGGCGTCGATGCCGGCGAACGCGGGGCGCAGTGACTGCGCGATCTGCCCGACAGTCACCCCGAGCGCGCCCGACACGCCGCGATTCAGCTCGATCTCGAGCTCCGGCTTCTGCCCCTTGCTCGACAAGCCGACGTCCACCGCGCCGGGGACCGCCTTCACCTTCGCGAAGATGTCGTCAGCCACTTGCGCGAGGACCTTCGCGTCCTGTCCGCGAATCTGCACCATGATCTGCTTGAAGCCGGCTCCGAAGTCGTTCTCGAAGATCGAGATCGTGGCCCCGGCCACGCGCGCCATCTGCTTGCGCAGATCGGCGGCGAGCTTGTCGACGGAACGCTTGCGATCGGTCTTGGGGACGAGCTTCACGTAGATGTTGCCCACGTCCACCGCGCCCGTGCCACCCTCGCCGAGCGTGGTGTAGGTGTAGCGGACCTCGGGCTGCGACTGCACGATGCGGGCGGCCTCTTCGGCCTTGAGGCGCGTGTACTGGAGGTTCGAGCCGGGGGGCGTCTCGATCTTCATGATGAACTCGGACCGATCGTCCACCGGGAAGAAGGCACTGCCCACTGTACGAAACGCCGGCACCACGCGGGGAAGCACGATGAACGCGGCGACGCCGGCGACGATCACTCCGGCGCGTGCCAGACCGCCGAAGCGTCGCGCATTGATGCCGTAGACAATGATGCCGATGCCGAGCAGGGCGGCGAGCAACCCCGTCACTCCGCGCGTCGGCAGCAGGAACGACGCGAAGAAGGTACCAGCGGCGATGACGATCATGGACGACCGGTGGTCGAGCGCCCATGCGATCACCTTGCGGTAATTCTGCGCCTGGCGGTTGAACCAGTGGTTGAACTTGTCCAGCTGCTTGGTGATCCACCACTTCTCGTCCTCGGTCTTGTGCGGATCGGCCCAGTACGCCG
>DATFHG010000011.1:0-23503 GCA_035248725.1 Gemmatimonadaceae bacterium
CCTCGGCCTGGCCGCGCGTGCGCGGCGCATCATTCGTCTGAGTGACGGCGGCATCGTCTCCGACAGCGCAAGCTGACGCCGGCCTCCCCTTACCTGTCGCCCCGAAGCTCATGGACGCGCGATTCCGTCGATTGACAGCGATTGCGTGGCGGGAAAGCAGAACCGCAAGGCGCCGCCTGTTGCTCTACATGTCGTCGATCTCGCTCGGCGTCGCCGCACTGGTCGCCATCGACTCGTTCACCACCAACGTGACCCAATCCGTGCGCGAACAGTCGCGCGCGTTGCTGGGCGGTGACGTGGTGCTCCGTGCGCGGGAGAAATATTCGGTCGCCGCATCTCGACTCATGGATTCGCTGGCGCAGCACGGCATCGGCGTGAGTCACGTGACGACCTTCGCGTCGATGGCGCTCGCGACGTCCGGTGGCACACGCCTCGTGCAAGTGCGCGCCGTGAGTCCCACGTATCCATTCTACGGCGAGATCACCACGGATCCCGCCGCGTCGTGGGCGAGACTGCAGAGCGGCGAAAACGCGATCGTCGATCCTTCCATTCTCATTTCGCTGAACACGCACGTCGGCGACAGCATTGCGCTCGGATCCGCGCGCTTCGCGATCATCGGAACCATCAAGAATGTTCCGGGCGACGTCGGCGTGAGCGCGGCGATCGGGCCCCGCGTGTTCATTCCCCAGCGGTACGTCGGCGCCACGGGGCTGCTCGTCTTCGGCAGCCGCGCCGAGTACGAAACGCTGCTCCGGACCGTGCCCGTCCTCTCCCCCGCGCGGTTCGCCGCGCGTTTCGAGAAGCGTTTCGAGGCGGACACTCCGCGCGTGTCGCTCCGAACCGAGACCGAGAACGAGGTCGGCATTACCGAGTCGATCAATCAGCTCGGCAGCTTTCTTGGCATCGTCGGGCTCGTGGCATTGCTGCTTGGCGGCATCGGCGTCGCGAGCGGCGTGCACGCGTTCGTCATGCGCAAGATCGATACGGTGGCCGTGCTGCGTTGCCTCGGTGCAACCAGCACGCAGGTGCTGGCAATCTACGTTCTCCAGGCCGCTGCCATGGGATTGCTCGGCGCCGCCGTCGGCGCGGCGCTGGGTGTCGCGTTCCAGTTCCTGCTCCCGTGGGTGCTGAAGGATTTCCTGCCCGTGGATGTCCAGGTGACCCTCGCGCCTCAGGCGATCGCGCTCGGCCTCGGCGTCGGCGTGTGGGTGGCGCTGATCTTCGCGTTGCGTCCGCTCCTGTCGCTGCGGCGCATCTCGCCGCTGCAGACGCTGCGCCGCGAGTCCGACGCGACCGTGATGCGCCGCGCGCAGCGCGATTCCGCCGCGATGGTGGTGACCTTCGCGATCATCGCGAGCGTGCTGGCGATCGCTCTGGCGCGCGCCGGCACCGTGCAGCGCGCACTCGCGTATTCGCTCGCCATCGCTGCCGTCATTCTCGTGTTGTGGCTCACCGCCCTGCTGCTCGCTCTCGCCGCGCGTCGACTCGTGCGGCCGGCCGTGCCCTTCGTGTTTCGCCAGGGCATCGCGAACCTGTACCGCCCGGGCAACCAGACACGCGCGGTCATCCTCGCGCTCGGATTCGGCGTGTTCCTGATGAGCACTCTATATCAGGTGCAGCACAGCCTTCTGCGGCAGCTGGACGTCAAGCTGGATCAGGCGCGCGCCAACGTGGTGTTCTTCGACATCCAGCAGAACCAGGATGCCGGCGTCGAAGCGCTCATCCGGCAGAGCGGCTACACGCTCGTTCAACGCGCGCCGATCGTTCCCATGCGCATCGTCGCGATCAATGGCGTCTCCGTTGCGACGCTTGCCAAGGACACCGCGCGCAAGACACGCCGCTCACCATGGGCGCTGCGACGCGAGTTCCGCTCGAGCTATCGCGACAGGCCCGCGGCGTCGGAGAAGATCGTGAGCGGCAGGTGGTTCGCCCCTGGAGACACCACGCCGCAGATGTCCATCGAACGCGACCTCGCATCGGAGCTCAAGGTCCGGCTGGGCGACACGGTCACCTGGAACGTGCAGGGCGTGCAGATCCCCGCGCGCATCACGAGCATTCGCGAGGTGTCGTGGGCCAGATTCGAGCCCAACTTCTTCGTGGTCTTCAATGCAGCGTCCCTTCAGGATGCGCCGCAGCAGTTCGCCCTCCTCGTCGACGTGCCGACGGCCACGGGCGTCGCGATGCTGCAGCGGTCCGTCGTGCAGCAGTATCCGAACGTCTCGAGCCTGGACCTGTCGCTGATTCAGCGGACAGTGAACAACGTGCTCGGGAAGGTGACGTCGGCGATCCGGTTCATGGCGCTGGTGAGTCTCGCCTTCGGCATCCCCGTGCTCTTCAGCGCCGTGGCCGCCACGCGCCGCGAGCGACTGCGTGAAGGCGTTCTGCTCAAGACGCTGGGTGCGACGCGACGTCAGGTCGGTCGTATCATGCTCTCCGAGTATGCCTTGCTCGGCGTGCTCGGAAGTCTCGCCGGCGTACTGTTGTCGAGCGCCGGAGCGTGGTTGCTCACCAGGTACGTGTTCGAGACCGCCTTCTCGCTCGCCGTCTACCCGATTCTGGCCGTCGCGCTGGTGATGACGCTACTGTCGATCGTGATCGGGTTCGCGACGGGGCGCGAGGTATTCCGACAGACGCCGATGGCAGCGCTGCGCGAGGCTTAGCGTTACTGCCAGGGCAGCGGGCCCGCGATGCGTGCGGAGCACGCCAGAAACAAGCCGGTCGTGAACGCCAGAATGGCGCGCTGGAGTAACAGCTTCTTGTCGAACTTCATGGGGGGAGGCGGGAGCCAGGAGCCGGGAGGGAGACCTGCTATTCAGTAGACGGACGAGCCGGCTCAGCGTTTCGGCAGCAGCCGTTCGATGGCCGCGAAGAGCTCGCCCTCGTCGATGATTGGTTTGGTGATATAGTCGTCGAAGCCGGCCGCGAGGAACTTCTCGCGATCGCCGGCCATGGCATGTGCCGTCAGCGCGATCACGGGCAAGGCGCGCAGTGCGCCGTCGCGCCGAATGCGCTGGAGGATCTCGGTGCCGTCCATGCCCGGCAAGGAGATGTCGAGCAACACGAGATCCGGGCGCTGGGTCGCGATGCCACTCAACGCGTCGACGCCGTTGTCGTACTCCACGAGATCGTATCGGTCGCCGAGGATCGCCTGAAGGAGCAAGCGGTTGTCCGCGTTGTCCTCCACGACTGCGAGCGTCGGCATTCCTATGCCACCGAGTCCGCGCGAATGTGCTCGAGATGCTCGCAGACGAGGGGCAGATCCGTCTCGATGCGCTGCAGATGCATGGCGCACGGACCGAGCTCGCCGCGACTCGCCAGTTCCTCACCCGCGATGCAGGCCGCATAGACGCTGGACGCGCCCAGCTGTCCGGCGCTCGACTTGAGCGCGTGCAGCGCGGCACGCAACGCGGCCGCGTCGCCGCAATCAAAGGCTTCGCGCGCTTCGGACGCGCGCACGGGGGCGTTCTGGACGAACAGCTCCACCATGCCGCGCACGAGCTTCACACCGCCAAAACCCTTGAGTCGTTCGACGGCGGCTTCGTCGACGATGGCGGTCTGGCCGGCCTGGTCACGCATGATCGAAGGTATGGCGAGCGCGCTGCGGGTGATAGGTGAGGCGACAGGCGAAGACTGTCGGAGGGGTGCAGTCGACGTCTGACCGCCCACACCTACCACCGCGCATTAGTGCTCGGTTCTGCGGATCGATGACTGTACCGTCGCGGCGAACCGCGCCCAATCGACCGACGCGCCGGGCTGCGGCAATGCGAGCGCGGGCTGCGGCAGCGCCGCCTGCGAGGTCTCCGGCGGTAGATTCACCACGGGGATCGCCGTGGTCGGACGCAACGCCGGCGTCCGGGGCGTCGCGGCCAGCGGCGACGGCAGCGCCGGCATCATCAGGTCCGTGACCATCAGCGCAAACTCCTCACCGGTGGCCATGAGCTGCATCGCCTGCGCGACGTCCACGGCTTCGCTGACGCGGAAGCCGCCGCCCTCGAGCAGCGCGCGGGCCATGCGGCGCCACGCCGGATCCGCGTTCACCACGAGGATGGACGGCGGACCGCTCTGCTGCTGCACCTGATCTTCGATGGCATCGCCGATGACGCGCTCGACTTCCTGCAGGGTCGTCTCGCCGCGGCGCACGCGCGCGACGGCGACGTCGCGCAGCGGGGCCATGCCCTGGGCGACCGCCGCGCGCTGGAGCGCGTGAGCGGTGGCACCACCCGCGATCATGTCCGCCAGACTCGGCGTGATGACCGCGACTTCCACGAGCGGGAGCCGGCCGCGATAACCCGTGTTGCCGCACCGCTTGCAACCGACAGCGCGCGAGAGCGGGAGCACGCCGTAGCGTGCGCCGAGGGTCTCTTCCTCTTCCGTGAGCGAGCCAATGAGCGGCTGCGCGCAATCCGGACACACGCGACGGATGAGGCGCTGCGCAATCGTTCCGCGCAACGTCGTCGCGATGGTCTGGCGATCGAGACCCAGATCGCCGAGTCGCGTGATGCTGCTCATCGCGTCGTTCGTGTGCAGCGTCGCGAGCACCAGGTGACCCGTCATGGCCGCCTGCGCGGCGATCTGCGCCGTCTCCGTATCGCGGATCTCGCCGACGAAGATCACGTCGGGGTCCTGCCGCAGCAGCGCGCGCAGCGAGTTCGCGAACGTGACGCCACGCTTCGGATCCACCTGGATCTGCGTGATGCCGGGAAGCTCGTACTCCACCGGATCTTCGACCGTCGAGATGTTTACCTCGCCGGTGGCAAGCTCACGGATGGCCGAATACAACGTCGTCGTTTTGCCTGAACCCGTCGGGCCCGTGACGATCACGATGCCGTCACGACATTTCAGCAGCTGCTGCAGGCGCGCGAGCTCGCGCGGCGTGATGCCCACTTCCTCGAGCTTGCGGGTATTCTCCGGCCGCAGGATGCGGATCACGGCCTTCTCGGCGTCGCGCGTGGCGACCGTCGAGATGCGCAAATCCACGTACTTGCCCTCGACGGCCACCTTGCTGCGACCGTCCTGCGGGCGGATGCGATCGGCGATGTCCAGCTTGCCGAGCACCTTGATGCGCGAGACCACGCGATTGAGCGCCGCCATCGGCAGATGCATGTACTGGCGCATGACGCCGTCGACGCGGAAGCGCACGGAGCCACCCTTCGGCCCCGGTTCGATATGGATGTCGGACGCACCCTGCTGGATGGCGTCGCGAAGAATCAGGTTCGTGAGCTTGACGACGGGCGCGGACTCGACTTCCGCTGCGCCCACCTGCTCGGGCTCCAGGTCCTCGACGATGCGCACGGCGTCGGCGACCTGCTCGTCGACGCTGCTCAGCAGCGCATCCATCTGACGGTCGTTGTTGAACGCCGCAAAGAGCGCCTCTTCGATCGCTGCGGGGGACGCCAGCTCGAAGATCGGGCGTCGGCCGGACGCGAAGCCGATGGCGTGCTCGACCTCGATGTTGGAAGGGTCCGCGGTCGCCACGACGAGGTGGCGTTCGTCCTCACGCAACGGGAAGACGTGATACTTCCGCGCGATTCTTTCGGGAAGCAGTGAGAGGGCGCGGGCCTCAGCCTTCTGGAAATCTGCCTCGGCGAGACCGAAGGAGGGGGCGAGGGAGCTCGCAAGCTCCGCGGCCGTCAGACCGAGGGTCCGGGAAGCCACGTCCCAGGAGTCGGCCAACGCGATGTCGCCAGGAATTACGAGAGCGTCCGCGCCCTTCAATCCGGCGCGAGCCGCCGCAGCAGCCAGCCAATGCATGTGAGTCCTCTCCGAAGCGCAGGTCCGTCATCGGATCCTGACCGCATTCACTGCCACTCTGCCTGACCGGACACCGACCAGGCGCCACTAACCTAAAGCCGACCCTGCAGTAGCGCGATAGATCGAATCTTTACAACGCCGTAATGAAACGGTGCTTTCCAGCGCCGTGGATTTATCTGTTTTTCGGCGCCGCTGCCGTGACAGCAGTCACAACTGCCGATCAGGGCCGGATAACCCGCGCCGGGGCCCATTCATTAGATAAGCGGCCGTCGCCGCGCTGCCCGAGCCCACCGGCTCCCCAGCAATACACCGTCCCGCGCGTCGTCACCGCACAGGTATGATCCCCCTGCCCCGCAGAGACGTCGGTGAACTCGCGCCACCCGCTGACGGCGATCGGCGCAGGGCTGCACAGTAGCCCGGAAAAGCACTGGGCGTTGAGCAGCGCCGGTGAGACGCCCAGCTGACCGAACGTGTCCGCGCCCCAACAGTAGGCGCGTCCCGACGCCGCGATACCGCACGCGTGTGCGTTGCCCACCGAAACCATGATCATGGCGCCTTCGAAGCGCACTTTCGTCGCGAGTACGCTGCCGATCGTGGTCCCATTCCCCAGCGTTCCGGATGGATTACCCTCCCAGCAGTACGCGACGTTTTCGTCGGTGACGCCGCAGGTGCTGACACCGCCGACGGCGAGCTGTCGAGTGGCCGGGTTGGGGATGCGCACCGGATTGCTCTCGTCGCGCACGACCTCGATGCCGCCCTGACGGGCGACCCAGGTGGCGCCCCAGCAATACACACCGCCGTCACCGGTTCTCGCGCAGGTGCGCCGCGCGCCGGCTGCAATCGACGCGAAGCGTTGCGTCGTCTGTACGACCAGCGGAGAAGCCGTTCCAGCGCCAATGGTGGTGACGCCGATCTGGCCGTCGATGTTGGATCCCCAGCAGAAGGCCGTGCCGTCCGTCCGCACGGCGCACGTGTGCACGCCGCCGGCGGCGATGTCGTCGAACGGGTCTGCCAGGACGACCGGGTTGGGCTCCGACGTCTGGCGCACCGCGGGATCGCCGAGCTGGCCGAAAAGATTGTCGCCCCAGCAGTACACGCGCGCGGTCGTCGTGATCGCGCACGTATGCAGCGCGCCGGCGGTGATCTTCCGGAATTTCAGCCCCCCACTCACGGCGACCGGTCGCGACTCACACGGAATCGGGCGGTCGCCGCGCATGCATCGTGAAGTCCCGGCTGGAACACCCAGCTGGCCGGACTCGTTGCTTCCCCAGCAGTATGCGGTGCCGTCCGAGGTGAGCGCGCACGTATGCTCCTTGCCCGCAGCAACAGCCACGAAGTCGTCGCTCGCGGCGTCGTCGAGTGTCGGGATTCCCGCGTTCGGCACGACCGCGTCCTGACACGAAGCCAGGGCGAGCAATACCGCGACGACAGACGACCGCCAACGACTCATTGTGTGCGCGTGATTCGGAATTACCTATGGTAACATGCTGCTGAGCGCCGTCGGTCTGCTACTCCAGATGGTGAGCGCCACCCCACCGGATGCGCAGGCGCTGCGCGCCGCGAAATCCGCTCAGCACCGCTTCGAGTCCGCGCGGCGCGCCCGGTTGCCCGTGGAGTGGCATGGAGGCGATGGCCGGTGCGACACCCGTGTCGGGCGGTATTGCTACTGGTACGACTCCGCGGACGCGAAGCGCATCGCGGAGCCGAAAGCCATCGGCGATGCCCGCCAGCGCCTGTTGTCCGTCCTCGATTCACAGGAGGTCCGGAGTCCGGCCGATCCCTGGATTGTCGGTCAACGGGTGCGCTATCTCGTCGAGGCTGGGCGCATCGACGACGCTGTCGCCGCCGCGCGAGCGTGCGCGGCGGCGCAATGGTGGTGTGCAGCACTGGACGGCCTCGCGCTCCACGTCGGCGAACGCTACGTGGAGGCCGAATCCGCGTTCGACGTCGCGCTTGGCGCCATGCCGCGTACGCAGCGATGCGCGTGGGAGGACATTCGCGTGCTGCTGAGCGGCGCGCTGGCGCACGAGCTGGACCGAGCGGATTGCACGCGGCGCGAACGACTGGCGGCTCGCGTGCTCGCACTGGCGCAACCGCTGTGGTCCACGCCTGGCAACGATTTCAGAACGGAAATGCTCGCGCGACGGACGATGGTGGCGCTGCTCGAGACCTCGGCCAACGCCCAGGGCATGGCGTGGGGGAAGGACAGCGAAGAGCTGCTGCTGCGATATGGATGGTCGGAGTGGTTCAGCCGGCAGGAGCCATCGCCACTCTATTACGCGTCGACGGTGGTCACGGGACACGACCGCGAGCCGAGCTACAACCTGATTCCGAGCATCGTCACCGCGGCATCGTTGCCGCGTGTGACCGCGAACGCCTGGGAGCTCACCGCCTCACGCGCGGTGTCTCGTTATGCGCCGCGTTCGCTCGACGCGCTCACACCGCTGCGCCACCAGCTCGCGCGCTTTCCCCGCGGCGACTCGCTCCTCATCGCGGCTGCCATGGCGCCGATCGATACGGCGATGACACATGATTCGGTCGTGATCGCGCTCGCGGCCTACGACGGTGACAGCGTGCGCGTCAACCGCTCCGTTGCGCGCGCGCTCACGCTGACGGTGCACAACGATTCCACGATCGTGAGCGTCGAGGCTCGGGGCGTCCGATCGAAGCACGCGTCGCGGGCACGCTACACAGTGGGTCCGCTGGTACGGACGGACCGCGGGGTGGTGTCCGATCTCCTGGTCTACCGGCCCGCGACCGGCGTCAGCGACGACTCGCTCGAAAGTGCGCTCGACGCGGCAGTCACGGAGCCGCGCGTGACCGCCGGCGAGCCGCTCGGCGTCTACTGGGAAACCGCGGACGTCCCCCGCAGCAATGGCTGGGTGTCACTCACGGTAGAGCCGATGCACATCGGCTTGGCGCGGCGCGTGGCCATCAGACTGCATCTCGCCGCGGAAGCGGCGCCCGTCCGGCTGCGATGGCGGGCAATGCTCGAGGGCGCGCAGCGCCATCACGTGACCGTTCGCATGCCACCGACAGCGCGCGGCAGCTACCGGATGCAACTCGCGATCGACGTCGACGGTACCCCGCTGGTTTCCGCACGGGAGATCACGATTGCGCCGTAGCGAGACTGTCACCTATTCGTCAGCTCGCGAAACGCTGGAGCGGCGGTGGCGCTTGGCGTCGAGCACCGACCGCACCTCGTGCGCCAGCGTCGCGGCCGTGAACGGCTTCTGGATCAGTCGCTGCCCGCGCTCGAGCAAGCCGCGTCGCAGGATGTCATCGTCGGTGTACCCCGACATGAACAGGACCTCGGTGTCCGGGCGGCTCGCGGTCAGCCGCTCCGCGAGCATCCGGCCGCCCAGTTCCGGCATCACGACATCGCTCAGGAGCAGATCGATGACGCCCGCGTAGTCGCTCGCGATGCGCAGCGCGTCCTCGCCGTTGATCGCCTCGAGCACCGTGTATCCCTGAGTCTCGAGCACGCGGCGCGCGAGCTTGCGCACGCTGTCTTCGTCCTCCACCAGCAGCACGGTCTCGTCCGCGGCGGTGGGCGCGCGTCGCTCCACGATTCCCGCGGGTTGATGGTCCATCGCCTGCGCGACTGGGAGGTAGACACAGAACGTGGTGCCTGCCCCGGGCTCGCTGTCGACGGTGATGGCGCCGCCCGACTGCTTTACGATGCCGTACACAGTGGACAGTCCGAGCCCGGTGCCACGACCGCGTTCCTTGGTGGTGAAGAATGGCTCGAAGGCACGCGCCATCGTCTCCGCGGTCATGCCGGTCCCCGTGTCCGAGACGGTGAGACGCACACTCTCGCCCGGCCGAAGCGACGGGTGCCGAACGCACAACGCGTCGTCGACGACCGCGTTCGTGATCTCCACCGTGAGCCTGCCACCTTGCGGCATCGCATCCCGGGCGTTGATCACGAGGTTGATCAGCACCTGCTCGATCTCGCCTTCGTCCGCGACGACGGGATCGATCGGCGGAAACACGCACGTCTCGAAGTCCACGTCCTCGCCGATGAGCCGCCGGAGCATCGGTTCCACACCGCTCACGACTCGGGCGAGGTCCAGCACCTGCGGCTGGACCACCTGCTTGCGGCTGAACGTGAGCAGTTGGCGCGTCAGCGATGCCGCGCGCGCCGCGGCGCGCGCGATCTCCTCCACGTCGCCGCGCATCGCGTCCGCAGAGGACAGCGCGCGCAGCAGGAGATCCGTGTGGACGTTGATCACCGTCAGCAGGTTGTTGAAATCGTGCGCGACACCGCCTGCGAGCTGGCCGATCGCTTCCATCTTCTGCGCCTGACGCAGCTGCTCCTCGCGCTCCAGGAGGGCATCCTCGGCACGGCGTCGTTCGCGCGCGCTGGTCAGCAACAGCGCCGCCGACCGTACGAAGTCGGCGTCCTCGGCCTCGAGCGTGATCCCCGCGGACGCCTCTTCGTCGCGTGCGCCCGCGTCACTCAGCCCGTGGCGACGGAGCAGATCCAGCGCGACACGCTCGGGCACCCGAAGCGCATCGCCGATGTCGGCCACCGCGCGACTCGTGATCTCGTCCACGTTGGCGTTGCGCAACGCCAATGCGCCCAGGCGGGCGAGGATGGCGTGCTGCTGCGTGCGCTGGCGCAGCGTGGCTTCCACTTCATAGCGCTCCGTGACATCGGTGGTGATCGACAGCGCGGCGACAATCACGCCCTCGGCATTGCGCAACGGTACTGCCCGATGCTCCACGCGCCGCTGCGTGCCGCGGCTGCCGACGATGCCGAACGTCAGTGACGCCGTGCCCCCGTCGAACACGTTCGCGATGAGCGCCTTGAGCGCCTCGCGATCGGGCGGTGCAATGAAGGAGACGATGCTGTTGCCCAGCAGCGCGTCGTACCCATCCACCTCCAGCAGCTCCAGGCCGGCCGGATTCGTGTCGAGGACTTTCCCGTCACGGTCGACGAGGATGACACAACCCGGCTCGGTGTTGAGGATCGCGCGGAAGCGTTCCTCTTTCTGCCGCAACTCCTCATTCGCGCGATGCAACTCCGACGCGTCACGCGCGAAAAAGGCGAGGCCGTCGCCGAAGGGCATCGCGCGCACGTCGAGGATCATGTTGCTGCTGTGGAACACCAGCGTGGCCGTGTGCCGGTGCTTCATCACTTCGCGCAGCTGACGCTCGAACGCCGTGCCGAGAAGCTGCGGGTACAGATCCCAGAGGCACTGCCCGATCACGGCATCGGACGAGCGGGTCAGTCGCTCATACGCGAGATTGATGTAGACGTACCGCCACTCCGCGTCGAGGATCGCCACGGCTTCCGGATTGGCGTCGACGAGTGCGCTGAGCCGCAGCGAATCCGGCTCGTCGAGTGGTGCATGGCCGCGGGAGCCGGCAGGGCCCGACGACGAAGGGCCTGGGCCGAGCGACGATTTGTTGACCGAGGGTGGGATCATCAGGCCTTGGGAATGGGCACGGCGAAGGCCCAGCCTAGTATCGGCGCGGGGACGCCCAAGTTGATGAACGGCTCACGCGGCCGCCAGCCGACGGCTCAGGTTGTGACCGGCGTCCTATGCTTGGACCGCAACAGCTCCAACGCTTTCCCGGCGCGCGACCGCCATTCGTCGCCACAGATGCGCGCGCAGTAGCGCTCGTAGTCGAGCTGCCCGTCGTGCGGCGGCGCGGTGAACGTGTAGCGCGGCGCGATGCGGAAGCGCTCCGTCTGCACGGGAAAGTCGCGCAGGCATTCCCGCTGCGACACGAACTGCTCGAACATACGCAGCTTGAGCAGCTGTGCCTCGGGTGGCAGCTCGAGCGAACGCTCGGGAACGTTCTTGCGCGGAAGAAACTGGTTGCGCACACGCTTGCCGTTGCGACTGTGATACGACGTGAGCTCGAGGACGACGGGCGCCGGTACGCCCTCACGCCGCAGAATGCCGCACGCGAGATGCACGGCGAAGGCGGTCGCGTCGTGGTCGGTGTGTCCCCCTTCGTACGGATGCGTGACGACGATCTCCGGCTCGAGCTCGATCATGAGAGCGATGACGTCGTGGCACAGCTGGACGAGGCTGAGCGTGGCTTCGCCATCCACGTACCCGAGGCAGCGGACGCGCGACATCGGGATGCCGGCCAGGCTCAGCGCCGCCATCACCTCCGCTCGTCGCGCCTCGGCGTAGGAGTCGCGCGACGAGTACCCGCGACGCTGCGCGGCTTCGGGATCCGACGGTGCACCGTCCGTCACGTGCACCACCCAGGCATCCGGCAGCTCCGTGAGAAGCGCCCCCGCCCCGATGGCCTCGTCGTCGGGATGGGCGACGAGGACGACGACGCGCGGCGGATCGACGGCTGCGCTCGCGTCTGCCGGCAGCAACCGATCGAGCGCCTGTAGCGCCGCGCGCCGACCGAGCTTGAAGCGCGATCCCTTGCGCGAGGGCACCACGATGCCGCGCGGCATCAGCAGACGCTTCTTAGGCACTGCTCACCGTCCGTGCGTGCGGTCGCCATCGCGCCGGAACCGCCCACGTCCATCGCGCCGACCGCACACGGTCACGCTCCACGCCCACAGCGAAGCGCACATTGGCCATGGACTCGAAGGCGCGGTTGAAGACCACCGTTCCCTTCCCGCTCAGTGACGTGCCTGGCACTTCCCAGCTCACCTTCGATTCCGGTTCCACCGGCTGCTCGAGGATCAGTCGCGCGCCACCGTCGCTCATCTCCTCGAGCAACCCCAGGTCGAGCTCGCACTCGCTCAGGTCGGGGGCGCACACACGCACCGCGACCGGGAGCTGCACCTGGCGCCGCCGCCCGATGCGCAAATCGGACAGGCGCTCGAACGCGTGTGCGAACAATGGCACGGACTCGCGATAGCGCTTGCGCCACAACGGCACCGCGTGATGCGTGCAGTGCAGCTCGATGGCGTCCCGCGTCGCGATCGACAGGTCCACGAACTGCGCGCCATGCATGTACACGATGCCGAAGCGCGTGCGTCGCTCGACGACGCGCACCACCTGCGCGTCGGCCTCGAATTCGCCAGACGTGAGGCGCAGCGGCACGCGCACCTTCGTCCCCGGTTCGACCCGGAAGGTGGACCGGAACGAGAACCCGGTGGGATTCAGGTCCTGTGTCATCGCGGCGCGCAGATCCGCGAGCGCGACACCGTCCGTGAGCAGGCGGAGCTGGATCGGCAGACTCTCGACGAAGCGGTAGTCATGACGCTGCTGGCGCGACTTGACGCTCTGCCGCACGACCGATACGGCGAAGTAGAGGTTCCAGAGCAACCACGCCGCGTTCACCCAGATCGCCGCCGATGACACGCCGTGCGCATAGCGAATCCAGCCGTAGTGCGACGCGACCATCGCCCACGCCAGCGATGCCACCGACAGCACGGCGAGCGCCAGCTGTGGCGCGTACGTCCGGAACGGCACGTCGGTCACGGATTTCGGCGTGACCGCGAATTTCACGGGCTTCGTCGTGAAGAAGCCCGCGAGCGCGAGGATGTACGTGAAGAACCGGGTCATGCCGTACCGCTCGGAGTGCAGCAGCCAGCCGGTACCGCGGGAAAGCAGCTCGAAGGCGAGCAGCGTCAGCACCATGTACGGCACGAGCCGCATCAGGAACTGGGTATCGTTCACGTTCACCGGCAGCCACCCGGTGAGGAAGAACACGACGGGCGACAGGTAGAAGACGAGCTTCTGCAGGCCGTCGAGGTAATCGATGCAGGACGTGAAGTACTGGATCCGCTGGCCGAGGGAGAGGCCGGGATACCGCAGCGGGTTCATCTTGCGCAGGATCTGCATCGCGCCGGTGCCCCAGCGCAGCCGCTGCACGTGATACTGCGCGGCCGACGCCGGCGAGAGACCGTATGCGAGCGTTTCGCGATGGTACCTGGACTTCCAGCCGCGTCCGTGCAGCACCACGGACGTCTCCATGTCTTCCGTCACCGACTGCGTCGAGAAGCCGCCGATCTCCTCGAGTGCGCGGCGACGGAACATGCCGCAGCTGCCACAGAAGAACGCGGCGTTGAACGTGTCCTTTCCCGGCTGAATGAGGGAGAAGAAGATCCGGTTCTCCTCCCACATGCGGTGCCCCTCGTCGTTCACGACATGCGTGAAGGAATCCGTGTTGTAGAAGTCCTGCGGCGACTGGACGAACGCCACCTGTTCGTCGTTGAAGTAGCCGAGCAGCCGTTCGATGATGTTCGGCAGCGGAACGTGATCCGCGTCGAGCTGGAGGATGAAGTCGCCCGACGTGACCGTGAGCGCGTTGTTCAGGTTGCCGGCCTTGGCGTGCTCGTTCCCCTCGCGGCGCACGTAACCGATACCCAGTTCGTCCGCCATCGCGCGAACTTCCTCACGTTTGCCGTCGTCGAGGATGTACGTCTCGTGCGGATATCGGATGGCCTTGGCACCGATCGCGGTGCGCCGGAGCAACTGCAGCGGCTCGTCGTAGCACGTGATGTACACGTCCACCTTGCGATTCGGCGGCGCGACGTCGGGCTCGTTGTCAGTCAGTTTCCAGCAGGTGAGCGTGAGCAGCGTCGCGTTGATCACGCGGTACGTCTCGGCGATCACGAGCGCGAGCGCGAACACCGCCGCGTGCCAGTTGAGCGTTGCCGTCCATCGCCACCAGATCCAGTACAGCGCATACGCCAGCGAGATCGCGGCGACCACACGCACGGCGCGCTCGTGAGCGACGGATATCCGTCGGTGCGGTGTGGTGCGGTTGATCTCGGGGAGCTGCGTGGTCTGCATCGATCCTGCGGCGTCTGGGCGTAAACATTTTTGCTATTTCCATGCCCGGGTGCCGCATATCACACATCACGGAAAAAAAGACCGCGTCGCGGCTTACGCCGCCGGGCCGAGCCGCAGATCAGCGCGCCGAGCTCGGCGCCGCGTCCACCAGCGGCACGCGTCCGCGCAGCTGATATGCGGCGACCTCGAGCAGCACGGCAGCGGTGTTGATCTCGTAGGTCTCCGTCGAGGCGCGATTGGACTCGAACACGCCGCTCGCCCAGCCGCGCTTGGCATCGAACGAGGGCTGCACGTAATCCACGGCCTTCTTCGTGTAGTCGCTGGGATACAGCGCGTCCCACCCGTACGCGGCCTTGGTGGACACCCAGCGCGGGCTGTCGAGCACGGTCCGCGGGGACGACACGCCGATCACGAATGGCTTGTCGTTGCACAGCACGCAGTAGTAGTAGAAGTAGTATGGCTTGATGGCGACAGCGTCTTCCGACGCGACAGTCACGATGCCGGTCTGGGTGAATCGCGCTTCCTGCGCGCGAAGGACACGCTGGGCGAGGTCATCGAGCTCGTTGGACAGCCCGAGTTCGACGCCGTAGAGGATGAACGGCTCGCTGAGCAGCCGGTCGTTGCCGCGCTTGTCCGCGAGCACGGGAACGCCGAGGACCGTCGCGTTTTCCGCGTTGGACTTGACCGTGAGCGCGGGACTTACCGCCGCGCCCCAGCTCGAGAAGCCCGTCGCAATGTATTGCTCGTATCCGATGCGACCTTCCTGAAACGCCCAACGCTTGCCCTCGGAGACGGCATAGCCCTGGAGGTATCCATCTTTCACGAGCTGCTTGAAATCGTTGCGGCTGACCACGCGGCGCGCGGCCCCGGCGAGATCGGGATAGCGGCTGGCGACGACGTGCAATGCGACAAGGAGCCGGCCCAGATCGGTCGCTGACACGCCGACGCCCTCCTTGGCAGCGAGACTCGCGTCTTTCGTCGAATAGAATCGGTTGAACGCGATGTCCTCGAAGAGCTGCACATGCTCCAGGGTACTGAGTGTCTTGCCAACTTTTGCTTTCAGCGTGGCGTCGTCGATGAGGCCGAGATCGCGCGCGGACACGAACGCGAGCAGCTGCCCGCCGACATCCCAGAGCGTGGTATATGGGAAACTCGGGACCGCGTTCACGAGCCCGGTCTCCGGCTGGTAATTGGCGTTGAAATACTGCCATGCCGCCCTGGCGATCTCGCGATACCGGGCGGCCTCGTCGGTCGTGAGCGGCGCGCGAGGTGGCAGCACCGCACGCGCGGTGTCGCGCACCATGGCCGAGTCCGGGGACGCCGACGCGGCGCGCGCCTGATCCGGCTCGCAGCCCGATAGCGTCGCGGCCGCCAGCGCCGCCAGCGCCGCCATGAGAATCCCGAGACGCGCGGCGGCAGCGGTCAGTACGTGAGGCATCGTGCATCCGCGAAGCAAAGGCCGGACCCAACCGGGCATGGAACTCGCAAACTTCGTGGCCAAAATCACATTTGCGATGACGCATACCGGACGCGAGAACCAGCGACGCGAGCACTTCATCCGAGCCTTCGCGGTATTCGCGCTGGTGTACGCGACGTATTGGATCTATTGGCGCTGGACGAACACGATCAACACGGATCCGAGGGCGATCGCGCCCTCGCTGATCCTGCTCATCGCCGAGACGTGGGCATATCTGAACATGTGCATGTTCGTGATGCTCACGTGGCGTCTCACGAACCGCGAGCCCGGCCCGCCGCCGCCGGGACGCACCGTCGACGTCTTCATCACCTGCTACAACGAGCCGCTCGAGGTGCTGCGACGCACGGCGATCGGCGCGCGCGCCATCCGCTATCCGCACCGCACGTACATGCTCGACGATGGGAAGCGTGACGACGTGCGCGGCATGTGCGACGAGCTGGGCATCGGCTACATCCGCCGCGTCGGGAACGCGAATGCGAAGGCGGGCAACCTCAATCACGCCATCAGCGTCACGTCGGGAGAGTTCATCCTGCAGCTCGACTCGGACCACGTGCCCTTCCCCAACATCATCGACCGTCTGCTCGGCTACTTCAACGACCCGAAGATGGCGGTCGTCCAGTCGCCTCAGGATTTCTACAATGTGGATTCGTTCACCCACGTCGTGAACGACGAGGGACGCCGGCTGTGGGAGGAGAATCGAATCTTCTATTCGCTGATTCAGCCGGGACGGGACCACTGGAATGCCTCGTTCTTCTGCGGCAGCTGCGGGATGCTGCGCCGGTCCGCGCTCGAGTCCATCGGCGGGTTCCAGTCGCAGACCATCATCGAGGACATGGAGACGACGATCCAGCTGCATGCGCATGGCTGGAAGTCGGCCTACCATCGGGAAACGATCGCCTACGGTCTGGCACCGGGCGCCGCGGAAGCGTATCACGTGCAGCGGCTGCGGTGGGGCCAGGGCGCGATGCAGATCCTGCGGAAGCTGAAGCCGCTGACCATGAAGGGCCTCACGTTGCCGCAGCGCATCAACTACTTCGCCGGTACGGCGGCGTACTTCGAAGGATGGCAGAAGGCGGTGTTCTATCTCATGCCGCTGTTCTTCTTCTTCACCGGCGTGCTGCCGGTCGCGGGAGATCAGACCGCGTTCCTCACGCGGCTCATTCCGTACATCTTCATCTCCATCATCGCATTCGAGCTGCTGTCGCGCGGAACGGGATACCTGTTCCTCAGCGAGCGGTTCACCATGGTGCGCGTGTGGACGTACATGCTGGCCGCGCTCGCGATCTTCACGCGCCGCCCGCTGAAGTTCAACGTCACGCCGAAGGGCCATTCCGGCGTCCCGCGCAGCGCGTACATGCCACAGCTCGTCCTGCTCATCCTCTCAGTCGCGGCGCCGATCTGGGCGACGATCGCGTATCGCGAGGGCTGGATCGACTACACGGCGCAGGGCTGGGGCTCGATGGCGTTCTGGATGAATGGCATCTGGGCGGCGTGGAACTGCTATTTCGCGTGGTTCGTCGTCCGCCACAGCCTGCGCATGCGACAACAGCGTGACGATCACCGATTCGCGGAGCAGCTGCCGGTCGACGTGCGCGTCGTCGGGGCGGGCGACCGGGTCGTGGTGCCGGCGATGACCGCCGATCTCAATCCGGCGGGACTCGGCTTCCGCTCGACGCAGCAGATCGAGCCTGGCACGCCCGTGGCGATCGACCTCCCAGTGGGCGCCGACATCATTCCGACGACGGGACGCGTGCGTCATGTGAAGGTCGAGGAGTCGCGGCTGGGACGCGTGTACATGCATGGCGTCGAGTTCGACGAGCTTCCGATGGAGGCGCGCGACCGGATCGAGCTGTACTGCACACAGCATTCGATGCGCGTGTGGCGCATGCGCTACCGGCAGTCCATCGACATGCTCACGCTCGCCAACGAGATGCTGCGCAGCGTACGACGGCAGCGGCGTGCCCTGGCCGGCCTGCCCGCTCGCGTACACGTCGCGGGCGCCAATGCATCCTCCGCGACGGCATCCGCGGGCCGGATGGTGCTCGAGGAGATCAGCGATAGCGGCGCGCGCCTCGTCGGCGACGCGCCGATCGCTCCGGGAACGCCGATCACCTTCGAAGTGCCGGGCGCCTCCGTCAGCGGCGGAGGCGTCGTGCGCCACGTGCAGGCGCTGCACACCAACGTCGCAATGCGCTACAGCATGGGCGTGGCGCTCGACACGGTCCCCGTCAGAGAGGAACGCGCGAATGTCGCCTGAGGCGGAACAGCCGATCATCATCCATCCCGAGCTGCAGGGCGAAGTGGACGCGCAGGCCGCGCCGCCGCGCGTGCGTGTGGAAACGCGGAGCGTGGGACGTCGCGCCGAGGACTACACGCGGCGCGACGACGGCGCCGAGCCAAGCCCCGCGCCGCCCGAGCTCGCGTCCGCCGACCCCAAGCGCGCCTTCTCGCTCGACGCACTGCGCGGCCTGTTCCTCATCAGCATGACGATGGGCTTCACCATCTGGAGCGATAGCCTCCCGGCGTGGATGTACCATCGGCAGATGCCTCCGGGCGACGCCATCGTCGACATCCCGGGCATCAGCTGGCGCGACCTGGCGTACGGTGCCTTTCTGTTCACCATGGCGGCCGCGCTGCCGCTGACCTTCAGCCGCCGAGTGGACAAGGGGGAGACCGAAATCGCGATCGTCGTGGCGGCCGTGCGCCGCTACCTGATGCTGCTGTTCTATGCCCTGCTCGTCGCGCATTCCAACACGTACTTCCTGGGGTACTCCCAGACGACCCGCCTGCTCGCCGTCGTGGGCTTCGTCATCATGGCGATGGTGTTCACGCGACGGCGGCGCGACTGGAACGAGCGCACCTTCACGCTGGTGAACCGCGCCGGCTGGGCGCTGGCCGTGGCGTTCCTCGCGTTGTCGCCCCTGGTCTATGGCAAGACGTTCAGCTTCTCGCGCATCGACGACATCATCGCCGGACTCGCGTTCGCCTCGCTGACCGGCATCATCATCTGGTACTTCACGCGCGACAATCTCACGGCCCGCTTCGCCGTGCTCGCCCTCGCTGTGGCCGCGTACCTCGGCGCGAAGGGCGACGGATTCGTCGCGCAATGGTGGTGGGACTGGCCAGCGTCGTGGGCCTTCGAGGGAAGTCGCTTCGTCCTGCTCGCGGTCGTCGTGCCGGGCACCATCGCCGGTGATCTCCTGCTGCGCTGGATGCGCGAGGCGCACGGAGCCGAGGACGCGGCTGCGTGGTCTCCCACGCGCTCGTGGGCCCTGGTCGCACTGACCGCCGCGGTGCCAGTCGTCGTGGTCGTCGGCCTCTACAACCGCTGGGTGCAGCCGACGTTCCTGCTGGCACTCGCGATTGTCGTCGCCGGTCTGTTCGTCACTCTCCATCCGCGGACGCCCATCGAGCGTCTGCTGCGTTCACTGTTCGTCTGGGCGAGCATGTGGCTCGTCATCGGTCTGCTGCTCGAGCCTTTCGAGGGCGGGATCAAGAAGGTACCCGACACGCTCTCCTATTTCTTCACGGTGACGGGCACGACGATGATGCTCCTCGTTCTTCTCACCGCCGTGATCGACTCCCTGCATCGCCGCCGCTGGGTGAATGCGCTCATCGATGTCGGACACAACCCGCTGCTCACCTATGTGCTCTACACGGTGCTGCTCAATTCCGCGTTGGAGCTCATTCCGGTGACCCGGGAATTCATGCGGCAGACGCCATGGCTGTCGGTGCTTCGCAGCATGGTCGAGGTCGTGATCGTTGTGCTCACCGTGCGCGCCGTTTCCCGGCGACGCATTTACTGGCGAACGTGACCCTCCACACGAAACTGGACCCGCATTTGCGTGGGTTGCGCGACCGTTAGGCGGCCCGGGCGCCGCAATTGAAAGACTTATCGGAGAGTAAGAAATGGAAAGCCTCGTAAGACGTGCTCTACTGTTCGCATGCGGAGCGCTGGTGGTCGTGGCGATGCCTGCGCGCGCTCAGAAATGGTCCACGACGGCCTACGGTGTGGCCGAGTACGGAACGGACGAAGTGGTGCTGGCGCTCGCCGGCTTCACGACGGGCCCGAGCGGCCTGGGTGTGCATCCGCGACTCGGTGCACAGGCCTACTGGCTCACGTTCAATCCGACGAATCGCACGAATGTCTTCGTAGTGAAGCCGTATGTCGGGCTCGCTGACGTCTTTCACGGCGGCAGCATCGGCGGCAACATCGGCTATGCGTTCGCCAACAAAGACATCGCGATTCCGGTGTCATCGGCCGAGTCCGGTGAAGGCGTCGTAGCGTCCGGCGATCTGGAGTATTGGGGTCCGGATGCGCACAGCCTCGCCTATCAGGCGCTCGGCAGCTACAACTTCGGAAGCTCGTCCCTCTGGACGCGCGGACGCATCACGGCTCCGCTGCGCGTGGGCATGAATGGCGCCGCCACGCGCCTCGGTGCCGAGGTCGCATTCCTGAACGGCGACAACTACACCGCGTGGCAGCCCGGCGGCGTGCTGGAGTTCCACAACTCCAAGGGGCAGATCCTCGGCCTCGGCGCCGGCGCAAAGTTGATCAAGGACGGCAATACGGAGGCGTACTTCAAGATCGAGGGAGTCGCGCCAATAGGGCGGTAACGGCGCAACTAACTGCGCAACTGACGATACGCGATAGCGGCGTACCTGCGCGAAAAAGGAAACGGCATGAGGTCGGACATTGAGGCGACGCCTTCAATTCCGATCTCATGCCGTTTTCTTTCACCGCCTGAATGGCGCCGTAAGGTGCGGTGTCAGATGCGGTCTAGCTGCGCCATTGGTTGCGCCGTTTAGTTGGTCGACGCGACCATCATCCTCTGCGCCAGCCCCAGCGCGTACTCCGGCCACCACTGCCCCGCCTTCGGACCGCCGTTGCAGGTGCCGTCCGACTCGCCGGGTGTCTTGATCCACAGAAACGCGTCGACGAGCGGGTAGCCGGTGTTCGTCGTGGGGCGCGCACCGAGCGCCTGCCCAGGAACGTTGCACCACTGCGCGCCCGAACCACCGATGCCATTGCGGCTGGTGTCGATGATGTAATGCTTGCCGTCCACGAGCTTCGACAGCGCGTTGCCATAGGCGACGTTGCTGCTGGTGCTCTGGTAGTTGGAGACGTTGAGCGAGAACCCATCCGCCATCGCGATGCCCGCCTGCTGCAGGCGCTGCGCGACTGCTGACGGCGCGAGCCACTTCGAGTTGCCCGCGTCGAGGTACACCACGGCGCCGGCGCCCTTGAGCACTTTCACCGCATCCGCGAGAAGGGAGTAGCGCTCCTGCTGACCAGCGGCGGGAAGACATGCCGCACCAGGAATGGCATCGGGCTCGAGCACGACGATCGCACGGCGCCCGGAGAGACCGGAGGCGAACCCGCGGATCCACTGGCGGTACGCATCGCCGCTCGCTGACCCGCCAGCCGAATAGCTGCCGCAGTCGCGGTTCGGAATGTTGTACGCGACGAGGACCGGAGTACTCCCCTGCTTCGACGCCTGATTCACCACGCTCGCGACGGCGCCGCGGATGTCACCGCTCCAGCCGCCCATCCACTTCGCCATCGGCTGCGCCGCGATCTGCGACATCAGCTCCGCCTCGGCCGGACGCGATTTGCGCCACGCCTGGGCCTGACGCTGCGCAGGATTGTCCCCGCTGACGAACAGCCGCATGCCCGCGAGCTTGTTCATCTCGTTTGCAACGGAAGGAGCGACCGCCACGGCCATCTGGATGGATGCCAGCGACGCGACGGCGGCAATGCTCGTATTGCGCAGCGCGCGAAGAACGCGCGCGCGCGGTGAACGCGACTTTTTCATTGTGCACCTCGGCGGTTCGGCCGGCGTCTTCCCGACTACAGGAAGCGTTAGCCCCGGAACTTTGCGTCATCGCCTTTCGGCGACTTTGCCCTTATCGAAGGCGCTTGCGACGGCGATTGCCGCGCAGTCCACCACGACCGGACTTTCCGGTCGTACACTGAATTAAACAACTGTATCCAAATTAGTCAAGTCTTTTAGTCCCAATGTCTTAACAGGCACAGCAGTGCAACGTCATGCTCGTCGAGTTCGGCCGTTGCGCGTTCGCAAAGGTGCGCGCTTTGCAAAACGACACGGCATGATCCCCCGCCCGCTGTTCGTCCGCGCACTGGCTTTTCTCGCGCTCGTGCTCGGGTCTACCACTGCAGCCCGCTGTCAATCCGACGCGACGCCGCTGTCGAACAGTACAGCGAAAACGACGGCCTCAGCAGCGGCGACGGCTCAGTCCGCTGCCGTGATCGCTTCCGATCGCGCGCCCGACGCAAGCCCGGACGAACAACGGCGCGTCATGGACCAGAGCGCGCGCACGGCGTGGAACTACGTGCGTCGGAATTACTCCTCCTCGAGCGGGATGGTGAAAGCGCTCGACACATGGGACTACGTCACGATCTGGGATATCGCGAGTGCGGCGGCCGCGTATTACTCGGCGCATGGATTGAAGCTGATCGACGACGCGGACTACCATGGTCGCATGTCGCGTCTGCTCGCCACGCTCGAAACGATGCCGCTGTACGACGGCGCGGCGTTCAACAAGCAGTATGCGTCCCGCAGCGGCTCGATGGTCGACCGGTCGCAGCACGTGTCGACGCGGGGCTTTGGATGGTCGGCGATGGACATGGGCCGTTTCCTGATCTGGATGAAGATCATCGCGGCGACGGATCCGGAGCTCGCGCCGGCCGCGACGCGCGTGGTCCAGCGACTGGACCTCAAGCGTCTCATCGCGAACGGCTACTTGAATGGAGCCAACATCGACGTCGATGACCATCAGCATCACGAGTATCAGGAGGGTCGCATCGGGTACGAGCAGTATTCCGCCGAAGGCTTTGCACTCTGGGGCGCTCGCGCGGACAAGGCGCTGGATTTCGCGGTGAACGGCGTCCCCGCGCAGGTTCTCGGCGTGAACATTCTCGCGGACCGTCGCGGTGACGATCTGCTCACCAGCGAGCCGTTCATCATGATGGGGATGGAGCTCGGGTGGCCGAATGCCACGTGGGAGCAGCAGGCGCACAACGTGCTCGCCGCGCAGCGCGCGCGGTTCGAGAAGACGGGCACGATGACGATGCTGAGCGAGGATGCGGTGCCGGTGAAACCCGCATATTTCTACTACTACCTGCTGCACGACGGCGATGGCGACTTCGTGGTGCGCTCGCCCCTCGGCGACAAGGACAGTTCGTATCCGCGCTGGATCAGCGCGAAGGCCGCGTTCGGGTGGCATGCGCTCTTCCCGAGCGATTACACGTGGAACGCGGTGCGCGCGGTACTGCCCGCGGGACGCACGGGTAACGGCTGGAACGCGGGCGTCTACGAGCGCTCCAAGCGTCCCACGCCGGCCTTCAACCTGAATACTGCGGCGCTGGTGCTCGAAGCCGCATACTACGCGCAACGTGGCTGTCCGCTGATCCGTCCATCCTGCTCGTAACGAATGACCGAACACATCAGGCGCCGTCTGCCGATCGGCGCCGAGCTCGTGTCTGGCGGCGTCCACTTTCGCGTGTGGGCGCCGAAGCGCAAAC
>DATFHG010000012.1:0-2208 GCA_035248725.1 Gemmatimonadaceae bacterium
CTGCCGCTCGCTCTGGTGCTGGGCACCGGTCTCGTGACGGTGCTCTACATCATGGCGAACGTGTCTTACCTCAGCGTGCTGCCCATCGGCGGATCGCCGGACGCCGTGGACGCGCTTCACCGTGGCATCTCGTACGCCACGCAGGATCGCGTCGCGACGGCGGCGCTCGAGGTGGTCTTCGGCCCCGTGGGGGCGACCATCATGGCGGCAGCCATCCTCATTTCGACCTTCGGCTGCAACAACGGCCTCATTCTCGCGGGCGCGCGCGTGTACTACGCGATGGCGCGTGACGGGCTGTTCTTCAGGCGGGTGGGCACGCTCAACAAGCATCGCGTGCCCGCGGCCGGCTTGATCGTACAGTCGATCTGGACGGCGCTCCTGTGTCTCACCGGCAGCTACGGGCAGCTCCTGAACTACGTGATCTTCGCCGCGCTGGTGTTCTACGCGCTCACGACGATCGGGCTGTTCATTCTGCGCTTCAAGCGGCCCGACGCGGAGCGGCCGTACCGCGCGTTCGGCTATCCCGTGCTTCCCGCGCTGTACGTCGCGCTGACGACGATCGTGATGCTCCTCATCCTTCTCTCGCCGGCGACTCGTCAGGACGCCTTCATCGGACTCGTCCTCGTGCTGCTTGGTGTTCCCATCTACTTCCTCTGGCGTCGAGCGGAAGCGACGTGAGCTCACGCCTGCCGAGGAGTCACGAGGCGCGAGATGCGCGAAGTGGCTCCCGCAAACTTCCGACGGTCGGCGCACTTCGGCGCTGCCGTCCTCCTACAGGAGAACAAAGGAATGATGCATTCGTTGGACACTGCTCCCACGCCGTCCCTGTGCGCTCGCAGCCGAGGGCGCTGGCGACTCGTCACGCTCGCGCTGGCGCTCGTTACCGGCATGATCGTGAGCCCGGCTGTCGCCGCCGGTGTGCTCGCGCAGGCGGGCCCCGCACCCGTGGTCGAGCCGCAGCAAGCGGTTCACCGCGGCGGTGGCGAAGCCAACCTCGTCATCCCGGATCTCTCGTCGGTTCGCTTCCTCGGAATCGACGGACACACGCTGCTGATGTCCGGGCTCGTGGTGTGTGCGCTCGGCCTGCTGTTCGGGCTCGTGATCTACACGCGCCTGAAGAACATGGCCGTGCATAGATCCATGCGAGAGATCTCGGAGCTCATCTACGAGACCTGCAAGACGTATCTGCAGACGCAGGGCAAGTTCATTCTTCTGCTCTGGCTCTTCATCGGCCTGATCACGGCGGTGTACTTCGGGAAGCTGGCGACGACTACGGACGCGGTCGGGGCGGAGACGCATGGCTTCCCTCCGATCAAGGTGGCCGTGATCCTGCTCTTCAGCCTCATCGGCATCGCCGGCAGCTATGGCGTGGCGTGGTTCGGAATCCGAGTCAACACCTTCGCCAACTCGCGCACAGCGTTCGCCAGCCTGCGCGGGAAGCCGTATCCGTGCTATCAGATTCCGCTGCAGGCGGGGATGAGCATCGGCATGCTGCTCATCTCCGTCGAGCTGATCCTGATGCTCTTCATCCTGCTCTTCATTCCGAACGACTACGCCGGACCGTGCTTCATCGGCTTCGCCATCGGTGAATCGCTCGGCGCGGCAGCGCTGCGTGTGGCGGGAGGCATCTTCACGAAGATCGCCGACATCGGCGCCGACCTCATGAAGATCGTGTTCAAGATCAAGGAGGACGACGCCCGCAATCCCGGTGTGATCGCGGACTGCACGGGCGACAACGCCGGCGACTCCGTGGGCCCCAGCGCCGACGGCTTCGAGACGTACGGCGTCACCGGCGTCGCGCTCATCTCGTTCATCCTGCTCGCGGTGACGAGCGCCACGGTGCAGGTGCAGCTGCTGGTCTGGATCTTCATGATGCGCATCGTGATGGTGATCGCATCCGGCGGCTCGTATCTCATCAACGAGGCGATCGCGAAGGGGCGCTACGCCAACGCCGACCGCATGAATTTCGAGGCGCCTCTCACCTTCCTCGTCTGGCTGACGTCGATCATTTCGGTGGTGTTCACCTACATCGCGTCGTACTTGCTCATCAGGGACCTCGGCGATGGCACGCTGTGGTGGAAACTCTCGACGGTGATTACCTGCGGCACGCTGGCGGGCGCGATCATCCCGGAGTTCGTGAAGGTTTTTACGTCCACGGAATCGCGGCACGTACGGGAGGTGGTGACGTCTTCCCGCGAAGGCGGCGCC
>DATFHG010000013.1:0-15723 GCA_035248725.1 Gemmatimonadaceae bacterium
GCGGCCGACGGAGACTTCGTCTGCCATTGTCCGACGCTGGCGATCGAGGCGAACCGCATCGATCTGGTGACGCCGCCACAGAGCGCGGAGCTCGTGGACGAAACGACGCCGACGCCGAGCAAGAAGGTCGGCGCGGCCTAGGGATTATCGTTGCACGGCCAGGGTCGCGATGCGCACGTACGCATCGACGGCCCGACGCAGCTCATCGACCCGCACGTGCTCGTCGTCGCGGTGCGCAACGTGGATCGAGCCGGGCCCGAACAGATACGGCGTCCCCCAATTGGACAACTTGGGAATGTCGGTCGCGTACGCCGCGACGGACGTCGGGAAACCGGCCAGCGTGCCGAGGCGCGCCAGCTCGACGGTGATGCCGCGCTCGAACTCCGCACGATCGCCGATCCAGTCGCGGAGCAGGCGTTCCAGATCGCCGGAGGGCGTCACGAGACGCGCCATCAGCCGTGCCTCCGCACTCGGCGCGATCACGTTGTCGGCGACGCCGCCTTCGATCCCGCCGACGTTGATCGTGGTCTGGCCGAGCTGCGCGTCGTCGGGCAATCGGAGTTGCTCCAGCTCGGCGAGCAGGCGCACGAGATCCGCGATCGCGGATCGGCCGAGATGCGGATACGCGGAGTGCGCCGCCTGGCCGCGGGTGCGCAAGGTGAAGCGCATCGCACCCTTCGTTCCCACCGCGAGCGTGCTTTCGGTCGGCTCGCCGTTGATCAACACCTGGCTCGTGGTCGCGACGCGATTCGCCGCGACGGCGCCGTCGTGTGTCACCTCCTCCCCGACCACGAACAGCAGCGCGACCGGCACGCGGTCCGCGCGCAGACGATCGGCCGCGAGGATCATGGCCGCGGCGATGCCTTTCGCGTCACACGCGCCACGCCCCCAGAGCACGTCCCGCTCGAGCCGAGGCGGGATGAACGGCGGCACCGTGTCGAGATGCGTCGAAAGCGTCACCTGCGGCCGGTCGACGCAGGTGGCTACCAGGTCGTCGCGTCCCTGCGTGACCGGGATCCTGGTCACGCGCCATTCCGCACCCGATAGATAGTTCTCGAGCCAGTCGACCAGCTGCCCTTCCCGGCCACTCGTCGAGTCGATCTCCATCATGCGCGCCGTCAGCTCGACCACATCGCCCGTATTCGTCACGCGCGTCAACCTATATCGCTCGACGCCCGCAGGATGAAGTGCGACGTAGATTAGGGTCAGGACCCAAACGCACTGAAATGGCCAGCTTGAACTCCTTTGGCGCCCGCGCGACGCTCGCCGTCGACGGCAAGCCGTATACGATCTATCGGCTCGACAGTCTCGCGTCCTTGCCGGAGAACGTCGTCGACCGTCTGCCCTTCTCGCTCAAGATCCTGCTCGAGAACCTGCTGCGGAACGAAGACGGTGCGTTCGTCAAGAAAGCCGACGTCGAGGCGATGGCGCGATGGGATGTGAAAGGCAAGGCGGAGCGTGAGATCGCGTTTCGCACCGCACGCGTTCTCCTGCAGGACTTCACCGGCGTGCCCGCCGTCGTCGATCTCGCCGCGATGCGCGACGCCATCGTGCGCCTCGGCGGCGATCCCGAGAAGATCAATCCGCTGCAGCCGGTGGATCTCGTCATCGACCATTCCGTTCAGGTCGACGAATACGGCACCGAAGCCGCGTTCTTCCTCAACACCAAGCTCGAGTTCGAGCGCAACAAGGAACGCTACGTCTTTCTACGGTGGGGACAGAACGCGCTGAAGAATTTCCGCGCCGTGCCTCCCGGCACCGGTATCTGCCACCAGGTGAATCTCGAGTATCTCGGCAGGACGGTGTTCACGCTGGAGGAGAAGGGCGAGACCACCGCGTATCCCGATTCGCTTGTCGGCACGGACTCGCACACCACGATGATCAACGGGCTCGGCGTGCTGGGGTGGGGCGTCGGTGGTATCGAAGCCGAAGCCGCGATGCTCGGCCAGCCCGTGTCGATGCTCATCCCGGAAGTCGTCGGGTTCAAGCTCACGGGCAAGCTGCCCGCCGGATCCACCGCGACGGACCTCGTGCTCACCGTCACGCAGATGCTGCGGCAGAAGAAGGTCGTCGGAAAGTTCGTCGAGTTTTACGGCACCGGACTCTCGGCGCTCCCGCTCGCCGACCGCGCGACGATCGCGAACATGGCGCCGGAGTACGGCGCGACGATGGGATTCTTCCCCGCCGACGCCGAGACGCTGAAGTATCTGCGGCTCACTGGCCGTCCCGAGCAGCACGTGAAGCTGGTGGAGGCATACACCAAGGCGCAGGGCCTCTTCCGCACCGACGCCACCACCGACCCGGTCTTCACGGATACGCTCGAGCTGGACCTCGGCACCGTCGAGCCGTCGCTCGCGGGACCGAAGCGTCCGCAGGACCGCGTGCCGCTCAGGAACGCGAAGACCATGTATCGCCAGGCGCTCGAGGGGGATCTCGAGAAAATGGGCACGCTCGCGGGCGTCGCGGAGACCCGCAAGGCCACCGCTGCGTCAGCCGAGCCCGAGAAGACGGCGGCCGTCATGGTGCTGGAGGACGAGAGCAATCCCGTGCATCCCGACGACGGCGTGCACTGTGAGTACAATGGCCAGACGTTCAAGCTGCGTCATGGCGCCGTGGTCATCGCCGCCATCACCAGCTGTACCAACACGTCGAACCCCAGCGTGATGATCGGCGCAGGCCTTCTCGCCCGGAAGGCGGTGCAGAAGGGACTCAAGACGCGACCGTGGGTGAAGACGTCGCTCGCGCCGGGATCGAAGGTCGTTACGGAGTATCTCGGCGCCGCGAACCTGCAGAAGGACCTCGACGCACTCGGCTTCAATCTTGTCGGCTACGGTTGCACCACGTGCATCGGCAACTCCGGTCCGCTGCCCGAGCCCATCGCAAAGGTCGTGGAAGACAACAAGCTCATCGTCGCATCGGTGCTGTCGGGCAATCGGAACTTCGAGGGCCGCGTCAATCCACTGACTCGCTTCAACTATCTCGCGTCGCCGCCGCTCGTCGTCGCGTATGCACTCGCCGGACGCATGGACGTGGACCTCACCAAGGAGCCGCTCGGCATCGGAAAGGACGGCCCTGTTTTTCTGCGCGACATCTGGCCGACGCCGCAGGAAGTGCAGGAAGAGATCAATCGCAGCGTCAAAGCGGATTTCTTCAAGACGCAGTACGCGGATGTCTTCAAGGGCGACGCGCAGTGGCAATCGCTCGACGTGCCGGGCGGCCAGACGTACACGTGGGATTCCGCATCCACGTACGTGAAGAATCCGCCGTACTTCGAGGGGATGACGATGCAGACGCCGGGCGTGCAGCCCATCACGGGCGCGCGATGCCTCGCGCTGCTCGGCGACTCGATCACCACGGATCACATCTCGCCGGCGGGCAGCATTCCGCAGTCCTCGCCCGCCGGGAAGTGGCTCATCGCGCAGGGTGTGACGCGGAAGGACTTCAACTCGTACGGTGCCCGGCGCGGGAATCACGAGGTGATGATGCGCGGGACCTTCGCGAACATCCGTCTGCGTAACGAGATGGTTCCCGGAACCGAGGGCGGCTGGACGGCACTGGAAAAGAATGGGACGCCGGCCTTCATCTATGACGCCGCGATGGAGTACGCGAAGAGGCGAACGCCACTCGTCGTCATCGCCGGCAAGGAATATGGAACGGGCTCGTCGCGCGACTGGGCGGCGAAGGGAACTATCCTTCTCGGCGTTCGCGCCGTGATCGCGGAATCCTTCGAGCGCATTCACCGGTCGAATCTTGTGGGTATGGGCGTGCTGCCACTGGAATTCACGAACGGTGAGACGCGGCTTTCGCTGGGCCTGACGGGATTCGAGACCTACGACATCGTCGGCCTCGACGCGGGTCTCAAGCCGAAGGCGAAACTCAGTGTCCGCGCTCGTGACGCCGAAAAGGAGAAGACCTTCCAGGTCGTGTGCCGGATCGATACGCCCGAAGAGCTTCGCTATTACCAGAACGGCGGCATCCTGCCGTACGTCCTGCGCCAGCTCGTCGGCGGCAGATGAATCGTCGGGTGGTCCTGCTGCTCGCGCTCTGCTTGAGTGGCTGCCGCTTCTGGTACAAACCCGTCCCCGTCGCCGACGCCATCGGCGAGGAGCGCACGGTATTCGACGGCGACTCCGTCAACATCTATCGCGACGGCCGCTTCGAGGTGTACGGTCGGAACGCCGAGGCGGTGTACGACGGATACGAGCAGCTCAACCGCGCGTATCGCGCATTCGAGCGCCATTTCGGCGTCGTGCCCCCGAAGCTGGCGTTCGTCCTCACGAACGACACTACCAAGCCGGTCCAGCCGGCGACCATCAAGTCGTTCGCTGATCGCGGATTTCGTCTCGTGCGATATGTCCGGCCGCGCAGCTACAAGAATCCGACACGCTACGGCGCGCTTGGATATGGAGGAGTCATCTGGCCCGTCGCGCCGACGGCCGCGCGCATCATGCTGGCCGAATACGCAGTGCATGCCTCGGGCGGCGCGCCATGGAACGAGCATTCCACGCACGCGGACGACGCGGCCGCGCTCGAGCGGTTGCCCATGTGGCTGCGCGCCGCGGTCATCCACCTGCTCGGCGAGGCCGGCACGGCGTCCACCGATCTCGATGACGTTCGCGACCACCTGGGCTCGGTGATGCCTCTGCGCGACCTGGTGACACTCGTCCGCCCCGCGTCCGCGGATTCACTGCTCGACCCGACCAGGCGCGGCGAGGCCGACGAAACGACTCGGCTCGCTGCTGCACAGGCGGCCACCTTCGGCGAATTCATGATCGAGCGCGAAGGCTACACCGTTCTCGCGAAGCTGGCGCGGGGATATCTCGACGGACGGTCCTTCAACGAGATGCTCGCGGAGCTCGAGCACACGCCGCACGACATCAAGGAGCTGGAGGCACGCTGGCGGGTGTGGGTGGAGACTCGCGAGAACTGACGTCGCCAGCCTGACGGCGGCGCACCTGGGCGGCCGTCGCGATCTGGAGCAGGAGCTCGCGCTCGATCGCCGCGACATCCAAGGGCTGCAGCATCTCGTGCAACTCGGGATCCTCGGCCAGCTTGTGTCCCATGCGGGTGTACAAGCCCGCCACCAGCTGCAGGGTCTTCGTGACTTCCTCTTCCAGCCGCAGACCGACCTGGAGCGACATCTCTTCGCGCAGCTCCGCAATCGCCGACTCTCGCTTCTGCGCCATCAGCACGAAGATCGAGAGGAAGATGGCCTCCAGCGACACGACCATCGTGAGGAAACCGAACGGATACGGGTCGAATGGCTTGAGTCCCAGCATCCCTGTATTCCACGGAATCCAGATGGCGAACCAGATCACGTGGAGGGTCAGGAAGGGTGCGGACGACGCGACATCGTTCAGCCAATCGGCCACCGCCTCGATGCGCGTGCGTTCGGCCGCGTGCTGCGCCTTGATCGCGCCCACGGCGCGGTTCGCGACCAGTCGACGGCGCCGGCGGTCCGGTTGATCATCGACGACGACGTCGCCGACGCCTTCGACAGGATAGGCAGCGCCAAAATCGCGAACTTCTGACTCCATGCCTCGCGAAAAGGCGAGAAGCGTGCCTCGCGCAAACGCAAACGGCGTTCAGACCGACGTTTAGAACGCCGGCCTGAACGCCGTTGCGAGAATCAGTTTAATACTGCTTTTGCACGTCCACGGTGTGCCCGATGACGCCGCCGAGCACGGCACCCGCGACGCCGCCGATGATGGCGCCCTTGATCTTGTCGCGGCTCGTCGTCGCGCCGATCACCGCGCCCGCGGCCGCGCCGATCGCGGCGTCACGCTTGGTGTGGCGGACAGGTTCCGGAGCCGGAGCGGGCTGATAGACCACGCGGCCACTCGAGCGCGACGAAGACGATGACGTCGATGCCCGGCGCGTCGTCGTGGGCCGGCTCACCGTGCGATACACGGGCTGCTGCGCCGCAGGGCTCTGGTACTGCGGTACCGGTTGGTACTGGCCAGTCGCCGGATTGTACGCATAGCCGAGCTCCGTCGGCGACGCGAACTGCTGCGGGTTGTACGGTTGAGCCTGGGCCGCGAGCGCGAGATCGTTCTTCAGCGCGTCGTCGGTCGGCGTCTGGTTGCGTCCGCACGCAGCAGCCACCACCGCCGCGGGAACGAGCACGAGCATCTTGTACGTCTTCATGGCCTCTCTCCTCCAGTTGCGCCGCTGCCCTGCGGCGGCCCCCCTATGGGCACGGCGCGGACCGTCCATTAACCGCGTGTTTGTGCTGTTATCGAGGAGTCATGTCCACTTTTGAACCGGCGATTGTATCTTCGCCGGAACAAACGGAGGTGACGCAGTACATGAACGCACTTACCAGGTGGGTGATCGCGGGCTCGGCCGTGTTCGGCGTCGCGAGTGTGGCGTCGGCTCAGCAGCCGAGCGCGGCTGCCCCCGCGCTGCCGATCCCGGCAGTTGGCGATATGGCACCCGATTTCGCATTGCGCGGTGCGACGCGCTTTGGCCTGCTGCGCGACCCGGTACGCCTCTCGGATTATCGAGGCCAGACGGTGGTCGTATGGTTTTTCTTCAAGGCCAGGACCAAAGGCTGAACGATCCAAATGGAGGCGTACCGTGATCAGTACGCCACTCTGTTCAACAACGGCCGCAAGCTCGTGCTGCTCGGCGTGAGTGTCGATCCCGATACGACGCTGGCCAACTGGGCGCGCGAAACGAGTTATCCGGGCGTCTATGCCAGCGACTCGGGCCAGGTGGCCGGCAAGGCATACGGGTCGGTGCGCGGCGACCTGGATTCGCGGAACGTGTTCGTGATCGGCCCCGACGGGCGCATTGCTCATCGCATGATCTCGTTCAACGTGCTCTCGCAGGACGCCTACAGCGAGCTCGAAAAGGCGGTCGATGCGGTGAACGCGAACGCTGGTGCCGGAGGGTCGGGCTCATCGTGACCGAGAGCGAGGCGGGTCGCGATCTGCTCGTCGAGCTGTATCGCGCCGCCGTCGCCGGGACCAACGTCGCAACACTCACCGCGAACGCGGTGACGGCACTCCTCAAGGAGCGTCGTCACCGCGTTTGGCTTTTCGCGTTCGGCAAGGCAGCGCAGCAGATGTCCGTTGCCGCGCTGGGTGCGTTGCAGCGTGAACTCTGCGAGATCGCCGGTGGCGTGATCGTCGGTGCAGACGGCGACACCGATGGCAGCGGACCGATCGCGACCGTCCGGGGAGATCATCCCATTCCCGGCGCGCGGTCATTCGACGCCGGGTCGCTGGTTGGAGACGCGATCACACGGAAACGCGGCAGCGATCTGAGCATCGTCCTGGTGTCCGGCGGCACGTCCAGCCTGATCGCCACCCCGGTGCGCGGCATCGAGCGTGACGATCTCACCCGCCTCTTCGAGCTGCTGCTCCGGTCGGGTCTCGACGTGCATCAGATGAACGACGTGCGCAAGCGTTTTTCGCAATGGGCAGGCGGGCGCATGGCGCTCGCCCTCGCGCCCGCGCGTACGCATTGCCTCGCGCTCTCGGATGTGCCGGGCGACAATCTGGCGTCCATCGGGTCGGGCCCATGCGTTCCGGATCCCGTCTACGCGCAACAGGTCGTCGATCTGCTGGATCGTGTCGATCTCCTGGATCGGATCCCCACGAGCATGCGCGAGCTCCTCGCCGACGCGGCGCGAGGCGCGATTCCGGAAACGCCGAAGTCCAGTCATCCGGCGTTCGCGCACGTTACGTCGCGCGTGATCGCCGGCAACGCCACCGCGCTGGCGGCAGCGGCCACTGCGGCGCGGCACCGGGGAGCTCACGTCGTCGTGCACGACGCACCGCTCGTGGGAGACGCTGCGGCCGCTGGCGTAACAGTGGCGGACGCACTCACGGCGACGCGTCTTGGCGCGGCGCCCGGCAGCACAACGTGCCTGATCTGGGGCGGAGAGACCACTGTGGATCTGGGGCGGTCGACCGCACCCGGTGGTCGATGTCAGGAGCTCGTGCTCGCCGCTAGTCGTCGTCTCGCCGAAGCCGGAGATGCGTCCGGTATCGATCTGCTCGTGGCTGGCACCGACGGGCGGGACGGCACGACGAACGTCGCGGGCGCCTTCGCGGATGCAAAGACGTGGGCGCGCATCTCCGCCGCCGGTCGCGACCCCGTCGCCGATCTGAAGGAGCATCGTGCCCACGAGGCGTTGTCCGCCGTGAACGCGCTGTTCGCGCCGGGGCCGACCGGGACCAACGTCATGGACGTCGTCATCGGGCTAGTCCGCGTTTCACCGTCTGCATAGCCTTAGCGCATGACGGTTGCGCACAAGCCATTCACGGTCGGGATCATCCAGGACGCGGCTACGGACGACGTGCACGTCACCGTGGAAGCCACGGTGCCGCGCATCCGCGAGGCGGCGAAGCGCGGTGCTCAGATCGTCTGCCTCAAGGAGCTCTTCAACGCGCCGTATTTCGCGAAATCGCAGCGCCACGAGCGCTTCGACATCGCCGAGCCGATTCCCGGCCCCACGACGCAGACAATGCAGACCGTCGCGAAGGAGCTCGGCATCGTTCTCATCGTGCCCATCTTCGAGCGCCAGGCGAAGGGGGTCTATCGAAACTCCGCCGCGATCATCGACGCGGACGGCTCTCTGCTCGGCGTGTATCGCAAGATGCACATCCCGGATGATCCGCTGTTCAACGAGAAGTTCTATTTCACCCCCGGTGACGCGACCGCCGACGATCACATCGATCGCATCGGCCAGGTGGCCAAGCAGGCGAGCGGATTCCGCGTGTGGCATACGCGGTTCGCCGATATCGGGGTGCTCATCTGCTGGGACCAGTGGTATCCGGAGGCCGCGCGCATCACGTCGCTGCTCGGCGCCGAGGTCCTCTTTTATCCGACGGCGATCGGATGGCATCCGAAGGAGAAGGCGGAATTCGGACGCGCGCAGGTGGACGCGTGGCGCACCATTCAGCGATCGCACGCGATCGCGAACGGAGTCTTCGTCGCGTCGCCGAACCGCATCGGCCACGAGGACGAACCCAACACGGACGGCATCGAGTTCTTCGGCCACTCGTTCATCGCGGATCCGTTCGGTCGTGTGATCGCGGAGGCCGCCGCCGAGCCGGCGATTCTCGTCGCGACGTGCGACCCCAGGCTCATCGAGGAGACGCGGCGCAACTGGCCATTCCTGCGAGATCGTCGCATCGACGCGTACGCGCCGATCCTTTCACGCTATCTCGGCGCGCAATAAGCCATGAAGCGAGAGCTGTTGCTCCCGGCTCCCGCCTCCCGGCTCGCCGCTCCATGAGACGTTGGCCGGCGGAATGGGAGCGGCACGACGCAACGTGGATCGCCTGGCCGCACCACGAACCTGACTGGCCGGGGAAGCTCGCCCCGATTCCCTGGGTGTACGCCGAGATCGTCCGCGTGCTCGCGGCTCGCGAGCGGGTGGAAATCCTCTGCCATTCCGAGGAGGTCTGCGAGGCCGCGCGCGAACACCTGCGATCACACGGGGTGAGCGTCGGCGAGACCGTGCGTCTCCACCTGGTACCGAACGATCGCGTGTGGCTGCGCGATTCGAGCCCTACCTGGGTACACGGTGACACCGGTCTCGAGCTCATCAACTGGCGCTTCAACGCATGGGCGAAGTACGACAATCACGAGCGCGATGGGCGCGTCGGCGCGGCCGTCGAGAAGATCGCGCGCGTACCGCGTCGCGAGCCGCGGCGCCCAGACGGCAGCCACCGCGTGGTGCTCGAGGGTGGCGCGATCGATGGCGACGGCGCCGGCACGCTGCTCACCACGGAGGAGTGCCTGCTCTCGTCCATCCAGGAGCGGAATCCCGGCATGACTCGCGATGACTACGAGCGCGTCTTTCGGGAATGGCTCGGCGTGCGCGAAACCATCTGGCTCGGCGAGGGCTGCGTCGGCGACGACACGCATGGTCACGTGGATGACATCGCGCGCTTCGTTGCTCCGGGGGTGATCGTGCTCGCGTACGAGGCCGACCCCGCCGACGAGAATCATCAGCGCTCGGCGGACAACCTGCGGCGTCTGGAGCTCGCGGGCGGCGGCACGGGCGCACTCAAGATCGTGAAGCTCCCCTTTCCACGGCCCGTGATCATGAACGGCGAGCGGTTGCCCGCGAGCTACGCGAACTTCTACATCGCCAACGGCGTCGTGATCGTGCCCACGTTCAACGACCGCAACGACCGCGTGGCCCTGAACGCGCTCGCTGAGGCGCTTCCGGACCGGGAAGTCATCGGGATCCACGCCGTCGACCTCGTATGGGGGCTGGGCACGCTGCACTGTCTCACGCAGCAGCAGCCGAAACCATAGGCGGCAGGCGATAGGCGACGGGCGACAGGACGAGTGGAGAAGGGGCCCGCTTCTTCCTGTATCTTCCCGTCACCGTCGCCAGTCACCCGTCGCCTATCACTTGATGAAGATCACGCTGCTTTCCGATGACGCCATTCGGCTGGAGCCGGACGAGGGGCCGATGACCATCGAGGCCGTGGAAGCGGAGCAGCAGTATTCACCGTTTCACATGCTCGCCAGCTCGTTGGCGTACTGCACGTTTTCGGTGCTGTATTCGTGGGCGACGCACACGCGGCAGTCCGCGGACGATCTCGCGATCGACGTGCGGTGGAAGTTCTCCGATGACGAACCGCATCGTGTCTCAGAGCTCGACGTGACCTACACGTGGCCGAGTCTTCCGGCGAAGAAACGAGAGGCAGCGAAACGAGTGGCGCACATGTGCACGGTGCACGAGACCCTGCTGACGCCGCCACGCATCACCGTGGAAGCGAACGGCGAATGACGTATCCCGTCGTGCGCTTCACCGTGCGCGGAGCGACCACGATCGCGGCGACGGGGCGCGGCCGGCCCTACACGCTCGTGTTCGACGGCATGTGCAAGGTCTGCAATCGTCTCGCGAATCTGCTGCGCAAATGGGATTCGGGACGATCCATCGAGGTGGTGCCGTCACAAGCGCCCGGCGTTACCGCGCGCTTTCCGTGGATTCCGGCCCGGGCGTACACTCAGGCGATCCAGCTCGTGGGCCCGGGAGGAGAAACGTGGCAGGGAGCGTCAGCCATCGAACAGCTGCTTGGCATCCTTCCGCGCGGGCGGCTGATATCGTGGATCTTCAGAATTCCTTACGTGCGCGTGCTCGCGGATCGCGTGTACCGGTGGTTTGCGCGGAATCGCTACCGGCTCGGCTGTGGCGAGCATTGCGTAGCGCGCCCGCTCGACGTCGCGTTCCGGGACTAGATTCCCGCTTCTTCGCGCTTCCGCTCCATCACGAGATCGCGAAGCCAGCTCTCGACGCGCTCGGCCTGCTGATCGTCCAGCGCCTCGCGCTCCCCGTGCACACCGCCGGGCGCGGCACCGCCGCTGACGCGGACCACGTTGTCGACGAGCTCACGCCACGCCGCGTCCTGCAGCCAGTCGCCGAAGGCGCGCATCGTGAGGAAGTCCACTACCGTGGCCGCACGGTCGTACACCTGCACCTCGAAGCGCAGTTCGTCGCCACGCGCTTCGCTGAGGAACCGGACCGCGCCCGCCAGCGGATGCCCTTCCACCGTGACCAGCGTCAGCACACGTGCTTCGCTCTCCGCGACGCGCACCTGCATGTGCCCCCGTACCGGAAGCGAGAGTGTCAGTGTGTCGCCGACGTCCATCGAGCCGATCGCGTGCGGTTCGGCGCGAGTCTCCACCACGGCCGGCATCACGTCGTCGAAGTGCTCGCGGGCGCGCGCCAGGAGTGATTCGGCCGTGTGTGCGCTGCCGTTGATCTCCGCCCAGTAGCGCTTGCGCACCAGCGGGCCGACGCCGCGATCGGGCAACTGCTCATCCTGCGCGTTGACCAGCAGCTCGAGACCGCGCTGCAACGGCGTCGGATCGACGCGAAAGACGGTGATCGTCGCGTTCTCGCGTCCGTCCGCGATGACGTTGCCGTCGGCAAGCATCTGAAGCTGGCTTTCGTTGAACGGAACGTTCACGCCGGCCGCTTCGGCCACGCGCAGCCCGAGCCGGGTCAGCAGGTCCGGCACGTGCACGCTGGGAATCTCGCGCCCCGTCAGATTCGCAAGGCGCGCGATGAGATCGTTCTGCGACGTCAGCTCGGCGCCCGCTACATCCAGCTCGCGTCCCGCCAGGTCGTCCCGTTCCACGGCGCGCGCCAGACATTCCGCGGCGTCGTCGTGCCAGACCGGCTGGAATTGTCGGTCGCCGTTGCCGAGCACGGGAAGCACCGGCAGCGTCCGGATCATGCGCAGCAGCAGGGAGATCTGCTCATCGCCCGGACCGTACACGTTCGCGATGCGCAAGACCGTCCAGGATCCCGCGAACTGCCGGACGATCGCCTCGGCACGTCGCTTGGACTGGTGGTACGGCGACGTACCGACATCGGCGCCGAGCGACGAGACATAGACGATTCTCTTCACCCCGGCGCGCTCGGCCTCGCGAACGACGTGGCGCGTGCCTTCGACGTTCACGCGATCGAAGGTATGCGTGCCCTGCTCCGCGACGATCCCTGTCATGTGGAGCACGACATCGCAGTTCGACGCCGCGCCCGCGAGCGACGCGGCATCGGTGACATCCCCGCGAATGGCATGGACACCCTGCGGCCACTGTGCGGCGTCGCGATCGGCGTGGCGTGCGAACAGCTGCACGACATGGCCATGCTGCAAGAGCGCCGTGACCGTGGATCTACCGACGACTCCGGTACCGCCTGTGACGAGAACGCGCATGCCCAGGCGTCGGGCAGGATGGATGCCAGGTAGCCGCCAGTCTCCCGCCTATTGTCGGCACACCCCGTTCGGGTCCATGCGCACTCCATCCACCACCGGCCGATGGTCGAGGTTGCCGACTCGCAGCGCGACGTCATGCACGAACTGTCCGATGCGCGCCATGTGCTCGTAGGAGATGTACTGCGGTTCGTCGGTGACCTGGTGATAGTCGCCGTGCAGTCCCGTCGTGAAGAACACCACCGGGATGCCCCAGCGCGCATAATGGAAATGATCGCTGCGGCAGTAGATGTTCTCGGGGTGGCCCGGCGCGTCAAACGAGTAGTCGAAGGCAAACGGCCGCGGCTGCGTGCGGTTCACGGCCTCGACGATGTCGCCGAGCTCTGTCGAGAGTCGGCGGGAGCCCACGAGCTCGAGGTAGTTCGCCGCGCCGACAGGAATGTCCGCCGGCTCGCCGCGACCGACCATGTCCATGTTCAGCTGGGCGATAATCGAGTCGCGCGGCACCGTGGGGTGTTCCGAAAACCACCGTGAGCCGAGCAGCCCTTTCTCCTCACCGGTGGGCCAGACGAAGAGCAGCGAGCGGCGCGGTCGCGCAGACATCGGTGCGCGCGCGAACGCTTCGGCGATCTCGAGCAGCGTGACGGATCCCGAGCCGTCGTCATCAGCACCATTGCGAATGGAATCGAGGCGTACCGGCCGCAATCGGCGCACGCTGTCGTAGTTCACATGTATCGAATCCACGCGGGCGCGCTGCTCGGGCGTCTGCTGAACGCCGCGCGGCACCATTCCCACGATCGCGAATCGCGCCTGATTGTAGAGGTGCAGCGAGTCGTGGTCCACGGGCTCGCCGGCCAGCAGTCCCACGTGATCGCTGTGCGCGCCGAGCGCGACGTATTCGTTTCGCAACGCGGGATCCCGACCGCGCAGGATGGCGACGACGTTGCGGGCCGGCGCGGTGGTCTCCGTGAACGCGATCGTTCCGTGCAGCGTCTTGCCCAGGGTGCCGGCCGTGGCCTGGTCGAGTGACGATCCGAGGAGCATGTCTGCCACCCGCGGCGTCACCATGATCGTGAGCGGTGTCTCCGCCGAGGCGCTACCGCGCAGCAGCATGTTCGCCGTCGGCCATGTCGCCGCGCGCAGCGTATTCGCCAACGCATTGCTCGGGCGCACGATCGCCGCCGCGCCGCTCACGCGACTGGTGAACGCCGCCGGCGCGGCACCCGCACGTCCTCCGCGAAAGAGCACGATCTTCCCGTTCAGATCGGCTGTGGCCGGCAGCGTCGACGTGTCGCCATAAACGCCGCCGTAGATCACCTGCGCGCCATCGAACGCGCGCGGCAATCCTCTGAACTGCTGAGGCGCGAAATCCACGCCCGGTACGAGGGCGACACCGTCGACCGACAGCGAGCTCCGAGCCACGTCGAACGGTCGATTCACGATCGGCACAGTCTGGAAAAACGTGCCGCTGTCGCCGGCCGGCTGCAGGCCGAGTCGCGCGAGCTCACGCGCGATATAGTCCGTGGATTTCAGGTGGCCAACGGTCCCGGTCTCGCGACCCTGCATGGAATCGTCGGCGAAGATGTACAGCCGCGTCATGAGATCGGCGGCCGAGATCGAGGCGGTAGTGGGCTGTGGCGCGTGCTTTATCGGAAGGGCGCCTTGTGGCTGCTGCGCGAGGACGGCCGCGGGCAGCAGCAGCTGGAGGACAATTCGCGTGTGCATGTGTCAGATACGCGGCATCAGTTCCCGGCGTTCACGGAAGTCCAGCGGCGGAGATCGAACGCGTTCCGGGGCAATGCCAGATTCACGGTGAAGTCCGACATCGTCTGCACTTCGGCCAACTGGCCGTCGCGCCACACCTCGACGCGCGTCGGTACGGGCACATCCAGAAGCTCCGTGAAGTCGGTGTACCGAACGTCGACGATCCGGTCGGCCTGGCGCGGATCGCGCTGGATCACGCGCACCACGCGCCATTCATCCGCGTCCACCCAGAATTGGGCGCTCGTACTGTCGCCGTCGACTGCCCCCACCACCCACACCTCGCGATCGTTGAACGCGGATCGCCGCGTGTAGCCGAAACGGACGCGCGCGGAATCGAGCCACATGATCGTGGTGTCGACGTTCTGCGCGAAGACATCGAACGTGAGCAACGAGACGAGATCGACGCGCCGCGCGGTGGCCACGCGACGGCCCGCCCGGAAGACGGTCATTCGCTGGCGGTCGCGCACACTGCCGCTGCGCGTCGTGCTCGGCAGGGCCTCGACGCGCAACCGGCCCGGCAGCAGCGCGTACGCGAGTGATTGCGATGCGCGCGGCGGCTGGTCGCGGAATTCCGTGGTGACCGTGAACCGCAGCGACTTCAGCTCCCGCGAGGGGTGCGCGCGCCGCATGCGTCCCACGACCTCCAGGCCGCTTCGCGGCGCCGCCGTGGCAAAGACGGGCGCGGGCGCGACGTCCGGCCCCGCCGCGCGCGTCGCGCGCGAGCACGCGGGGATGACGAGAACGAGGGCTCCAGTGGCCGCGCGCGCGGAACGACGCATGATGATGACGGAAGACGCCAGCGAAGCGATAATCTAGCATGCGCATTGAAACCATTGCCGTCCACGCCGGCCACGCTCCCGATGCCGCAACGGGGGCCGTCACACCGCCCATCGTCCTGTCGACGACGTTCGAGCGCGAGCCCGACCTCAGCTTCCGCGCCGGACATCTGTATTCGCGCTACTCCAACCCGAATCGCGTGGCGCTCGAGCAGTGCCTGGCGGCGCTCGAAGCGGGTGACGGCGGCGCGGCGGCGTGTTTCGCCTCCGGCTCCGCCGCCACCACGGCGGTGCTGCAGTCGCTCGAGCCGGACGCGCACGTGATCATTCCTGTCGACGCGTACTACGGCACGCTCAAGCTGCTGCGCGACATCTTCGGGCCCTGGAAGCTGCAATTCACCGCGGTGGACATGACGGTCCCGGCGAACGTCGAGCGCGCGATCACTCCGCGCACACGCGTCGTGTGGATCGAGACGCCGTCCAACCCGCTG
>DATFHG010000014.1:0-16886 GCA_035248725.1 Gemmatimonadaceae bacterium
GCGGCGCAGCCATGCCCTGATCTTCGCAGCCCACGCGTCCAGCTCGGCGTCGGTGTAGCCGCTGACGTAGAGCTGCGTGGATCCATGCAGGCGGATGTATACCAGATCCGTCGTCACTTCTTCGGCGTACGGAAACTTGCCGGCGGTATCGGCGATGACGAAGCCGCAGTCGTATTCGCGCAGCAGGCCATAGAACTCGTCGCCGAAGAATGTCTCGTGACGCGGCTCGAAGACGTGGCGGTACGCGATCGTATCGCGCGCGCGCGTCAGGGGATCGCGGATGCGGTCGTCGTGGTCGCGCGCCAATCGTGCGGCGGCGCGGGAGTCGCGCGGCAGCAGACGAAGAAACGTCTCGACCTTGTCGCGGTCGAAGCCGTACGTCGCCGGCAGCTGCCAGAGAAACGGCCCGGTCGCGGCGCCCAGCGCCAGCACGCCGCTGGCGAAGAAGTTGGCGAGTGCCTGCCGCGCGTTCCGCAACTTGAGGTTGTGCGTGATGTACCGGCTGCCCTTGACCGCGAAGACGAATCCCTCCGGCACCTCCGCGGCCCACTTCGCGAAGATGGCAGGCGACTTGAGGCTGTAGAACGTTCCGTTCAGCTCGATCGACGGAAATGTCCTGCTCGCGTATTCGAGCCAGCGGCGCGTGGGGATTTCGGCGGGGTAGAAGGTGCCGCGCCAGCGCGGGTACACATACCCGCTGATTCCGACGAGCGCGCGATGCCGCGGCGCGCGCGTCGCGCGCGTCATGGCGTGGGCTGCGGTGGCGTCGGTACGGGTTCCGGCTGTCCCGCGGATTCCCGCAGCCCGCGGATCGAACGCCGCAGCGTATTGGACACGAGCCGGAAGCGACCGTTCGGCGCGCGCACGCCCATCGCCTGTGCGTAGTCGTTCGCTTCCGTCACGACGAGTCCCCGGACCTCGCCATGCGCTGTCGCCCAGGTGAGCGCGGCCCACACCGCCTGGTCCTGGCTGCGTTCGCCGTGCGCCAGCGGGAAGCCGCCGACGCCGAACACCCAGATCGGTTTGGCCGTTGGCGTGGCGCGCATCCAGCGATCCGCCGCGCGGAAGCTCGCGTCCATGGTGCGCGCGCCCAGACGACTCGGGTAGAACGAGAACCCCGGCATGTTGATCGGCGACGCCGCGCTCGCGGCCCACGCGAACAGCGTGCTGTCGCGCGAATCGAATGACGACGCGGACAGCGCGACGCGCGTGCGTGGCCGCACCTCGCGTACGATGGTCGCGGCGCGCGTGAGGTAATCCTGCCACGTCGACACGGGCAGCCGTCCGAGGATGCGCGCGCCAGTGCCGTACGGATCCTGCGCGGGCAGGAGAATGTCCGGCCGCAGCCGCGTGAGCACCCGGCGGATCGTGGCGAGGCGTTCGTCCACGTCCAGCGAGCCACCCGTGAGCTCGGGCAGCAGCTTGCCGTGATAGCCGATGGACGCGATCACGAGCAGCGAATCGCGCTGCAGCGTGGCCAGCGCGTGCGCGACGGAATCGATGGCGAGCTGCGTCGCGCCGGGCGCGAACACCACGTGGACGACGCTGATCCGCAGGCTGTCGGTCGTCTCGAGGTCCGTAGCCACCGATGCCGCCGACGGCGGTGACTGCACGTCCGGGAACACCTTGAGGCCGACGGCGAATCCCGTCGGCCGCTCGCGCAGTCGATCGTCGGCGTGGCTATCGTAGCTGTTGAGCGCCACATCCGCGCGCGGAATCTCCGCGAGGATGACGGCGAACCATGCCGTCGCCAGCACCGCCATCGCGGCGCGGAATCCTCCGGCGGCCCGCCGCAAGGCCGGAAACACCGGCGACACCATGGGCACGTGCAGGAAGAACGGCGACGTGATCGCCGCTTCGGTGGTGACGAGGGCGAGCGCATCCACCTGCGCCGCCATGAACAGCAGCAGCGGTCGCGGCACGTTGGCGCCGTGCGCCACGAAGAAGCGCGCGATGGACGCGATCGCCAGCAGCACGTTGTAGAACGCGATGGGGTATCCCCACAGCGGATTCACCAGTCGCCGCGCGAGGGCGTACACGGACTGGATCGCGAACAGCAGAACCACGGCCGGCCAGATCCAGTCGATGGTCGCGATCGCCCGGCCCGTGATGACGGTCGTCGTGGCGACGGCGACGATGACGGCGGGGATGAGCAGCAAGCCCGCGAGACCGGTGATCGTCGCGAAGGGCTTGGAGGCCTGCCGCACCTGAGCGATGCTGCCGGCGAGAACTACATCCCAGATGATGATGACCAGCGTCAGCGCCAGGTGCGCTGGCGCAAGCCACTGTTTCACGTCAGAACATGCTCATGGCAAGGAACGACCGCAGAGAGTCATTCGTTTGGCGTAAGCGCCCGGACAGCAGGCGCACGCATGCCCAGAGCACCTTGTAGGCCATCTCGCGGTTGAAGTCGAGCAGCATCTCGAAGTCGGGCCGCGTGATCGTGAGCAGCGTACATCCGCCATTCGAGATGGCATGTGTGGATCGCTCGCTGCGGTCGAAGACGGACATCTCGCCGAAGAGGGCGCCAGGCTTGAGGATGGCGAGCGCTTCCTCGCCGCTGCCCGGCACGTCACGGCTGATGCGCACTTCGCCGTTGACGATCAGGTAAAGCCGGTTTCCCGCCTCGCCCTCGCGGAAGATGTACGCGCCGGATTCGTACTTTTCTTCCTTGCACTTCTCGGCCACCTCGCCCAGCTCCTCCTCGTCGAGGTCCTTGAAGATCGCGACATTCTTGAGCAGCTCGGTAACCGATGCCATGGGGCGTATGCTAGGCCGTAAGGTATTCCGTAGCAAGCGATTCTCGTCACAACTAGCTTTGGCGCCATGCGCGCACTCACGGCGCTGCGCAGCCTGCCGAACGCCATCTCTCTGTCGCGGCTCGTGCTCGCCGCCGCATTCATCGCCACCGACGCCACCGAGACACGCATCATCCTCGTGATGGTGGCGCTCGCCACCGATTACCTCGATGGCTGGATCGCGCGACGATCGCGCTCCATGACGCGCGCGGGCGCGCTGCTGGACCCCTTCGCGGACCGCGTGTTCGTGCTCGTCGGTGTCTCCGTATTTCTCTTCGAGGGCGCGCTGTCGACGCTGGGCTACTTCATCATGATCTCGCGCGACCTCATGACGGCCATCGGTTTTCTCGTGGCGCGCGCGGTCCCGTCGCTGCGGCCCATTGCGTTCCACGCGCGCTTTCCGGGCAAACTCGTCACCGTGCTGCAGCTCGCCACCTTCATCGCCATTCTCATCCGTCCACCCGCCGCGCAGCCGATGATCTGGGTGGTGGCGCTGGCGTCCGCATGGGCCATTCTCGACTACACGTGGGCGCTGCATCGCGCCCGCGCCCGCTGAGCCGCATGCAGTGCGCGACGTCGCTCCTCCTCATGCTGACGCTGGCGACCGCTGCCACGGCGCAGAACGTGGTGCAGCCCGAGGTGCGTCTGGACGCAGTGGGACCGCGCGTCTATTCGGTGCAGCCGGGTGTCGGGCTGAACGCGGCGCTCGGCTACTACGCGCGGCTATCGGGCGTCGCGGGGTACGCGCCGGATGCGGACGCGCGATTCCTTGGCGACCATTGGCGGGCCGATGTGATCGCCCGCATGCTGCTGGATCCGTTCCGGGAGCAGCGCTGGGCGTTGTCGGTAGGCGGTGGCGTCAGCATCCGACGCCGGAGCTACTTGACGATGATCCTCGATCTCGAGGGACCGCCGTTGTCCGGTATGCTGCCGGCGATCCAGGTCGGATTGGGGGGCGGTGTGCGCGGCGCGTTCGTGCTGCGGCGCGCCGTGGCTGGCCGACGCTGAGCTAGGCGGTCGCGCGCGCTTTGGGCGGCTGTGCGAACCGTTCGCCCAGCTTGCGCAGCTCACCGATCTGCTTTTCGTCGAGCTCCGGGTAGCGTTCCGCGAAGTACTTCATCGTCTCGCTGAACCAATCGTGCTGGTGCGCCGAGTCGGCGCCAACCACCCCGCACGTCATGATATGCTGGAACAGCTCGTCACGCGCTTCTTCGAACGGCGTCGGACTGGAGGGATTACCGCTTTTTCTAGACTTCTGCTTGGCCATGCACCTGGTGGGAGGAAGAAAGACCCGACAAATGTAACGCGCCTCCGCGTCGCTTCACAGTTTCACGCAATCGCTCAAACCGTGCCGACGGTCGCGCGTGCGCCCAGGAATTCCAGCAACAGGTTGTTGAGCATCTCGGGGTTGTCCTCCGGGACGAGACGGCTCGCCGACGGGAGCCGCACCAGCCGGCTGCCACCGATCGTATCGGCCAGCTGCTCGCCGATTTTGGGGGACACCCACGGATCGCGCTCACCCCAGATGATCATCGTAGGGTGCGGGAGCGCACGAAGGTCCACTTCATCCATCGCGTCGCGATCGACGAAGCGCGCAATCCGCAGCAGGTGGTCCACCCCCTCCCGGCCGACGTACGGCGCGAGATAACGCGCGACGAGCGTCTCGGGCATGTTCGCGGGGTCGGCCACGCTCTTCTTCAGCAGGTCTCGAAGCAGCGGCGCGGCACCCATGACGCCGCGCGACACGCGGAACGCGTACTTCCCGGTGTTCTTCTGCAGCGACTTGACGTCGTCGCCGGGTATCGCGTCGAGCGCGAGCGGGTTGATGAGCAGGAGCTTCTCCACCCGCTCCGGATGCGCGGCGGCGAACCGGAGCGCGACCGTGCCCCCGAGGTCGAGTCCGACGACCGTCGCCTTGGACACGCGCAGCGCGGTGAGCCCGCGGTCGAGGTACTCGGCTTGGGCCGCGATGCCATAGTCGGCGTCGAAGGGGCGATCCGACTCGCCGTAGCCGAACATGTCCACGGCGAACGCCGTCAGGTTCGCGAGGGCGATTTCCGGTCCCACGTTGCGCCACACGAAGGCGCACGTGCCGAATCCGTGGACGAGGAGCACGGCCTGACCGCCGTGTCCGTAACGTTCCACATGGAGTGAGCCGGGGCCGACAGGCACCCGGAGAATGTCCGCGTCGATGGGAGTCTCTCCGTTGAAGTGCAGATCCCTCGCGTGCGCTCGGGATGACAAGCTATCCGGCTCATTGCTTGCGCAACCTCGATACCGCTAGCTTTTCAAAAGCGCCCAGAGGTCCTTACAAGAGGTAGCATCCCCTTCAATGTCGGAGCCCGAGCAGACGTATGACGAGGGGCGGGCGCGCAACCTCGAAGCCCTCCTTCGCGCGCTCGCGCAACACATTCTCGCGCTCGACAAGAGCGGGCGGCTGCTGGCCGAAGCCGGCGAGCTCATGAAGCTCATCGGCGACGTGCGAAGCGAGCTGTTCCACTACGAGGTCCGCGCGACGTACGATACGCCCGAGATCGCTGAAAGCCGCCGGATCATCTCAGAACTCAAGAACGAAGACGACAGCACATGGGACAAGAGCGACTGGAACCCGGACGAGGAAGACGATCCGGAGTGGTGAAGCAGGGCCGCGACTCGAAGCGGCCATTCTACATCGTGCTCGCCGTCATTCTCATCGCGGGCATCACCGCGTTGTCGTACATGGCGGCCCGGCCGCGACAGAACGTCAGCCTCGTGGACACGACGCTCCCCCCGGTCCCGAACACCGGTCATGCGCTCGGCCGGGACAACGCTCCCGTGGAGGTCGTGGAGTTCGCCGATTTCGAGTGTCCGGCCTGCGGATCATTCGCGACGCTGACGGAGCCGGACGTGCGCTCGCGTCTCGTGAATACCGGCATCGTGCACTATCGCTTCATGGACTACCCGTTGAGCATGCACCGAAACACCTGGCCGGCGCATCGCGCCGCGTGGTGCGCGGGTGACCAGAACAAGTTCTGGGAGATGCACGATGCGCTGTTCTTCAATCAGGACCGGTGGAACGGGGAAGCCACCAGCCGCCCGGACGGCGTGATCGCGCAGCTGGCGCAGGGGCTGGGGCTCAACATGTCGCAGTTCAACAGCTGCGTGGAGAGCCGCAAGTACGATCCGCAGATCCGCGCCAACCAGGCCGAAGCCGAGCGACGGCAGGTGCAGTCGACACCGACCTTCGAGATCGGCCAGAAGCGCGTGACCAGCGCGATCTCGTACGACGAGTTCAAGCGTCACGTGGACGACGCGCTCGCGGCCAAGAGCGCGGCAGCGACGACCACGACGCCCGCGACCAAGACCAAGTGACGCGTCGGATGCTGACGGCGCTCATCGCGCTCGTCGGTGTTTTCATCGCCACGTATCTGACGCTGTACAAGCTCGGCGTCATCGGCACGCTCGCCTGCGGCACGGGCAGCTGCGAGACGGTCCAGCTCAGTCGCTGGGGGACGTTCCTGGGTCTCCCGGTCGCCGCGTGGGGCGTCGGGTTCTACGTCCTCGTGCTCGTACTCGCGCTCCTCGGCCTGCAGGAGCGGTGGGAGCAGTCGCGCGGCATCGCGCTCGCGCTGGTGCTCGTCACCGGATGGGGCGTGGTCTTCTCCGCCTGGCTTACGTACCTCGAGCTGGGCGTGATCCGCGCGATCTGCCGCTACTGCGTCGCGTCCGCGTGCCTGACGATCGCGCTGTTCGTGCTGGCCGCGCTCGACTGGCGCGCGACGCGATCTACGCCCGCTTGACTGTCCGCTGTCTGCCGTCGCTCGCTTCGTTGAGCCGCAGACGGGGACGTTCTTCCTCCGACTCGAGCGCGCGGCGGCGATAGGGTACGAGCTCCTGACCGAGCACGACCAGAGTCCGCGTAGCGACCGTGCTCGCCAGCGGCTCGGGGATCGCCATCTCGCGGATGTACGTGTCGATCGCGCGATCGAACGTGAGATCTTCCGCGAGCACGTCCACGAACATCAGCGCGTTGTCCACATGCGAGCGGACCATCGCCTCTTCGGCGCGTGCCAGCGCGAGACGAAGTCGACGCTCGGCAGCGGGCTCGAGCTTGCGCTTGAAGATCGACTCGGGGAAGAACTTGCGAAACCAGTTTCTCATGGGATCCGGGAGTGTGCGCAGGGAATAGCGCACGACGCATGCCTGTCTCCTAGCTCTCCGACGCCTCGTACTGCTCCTTGAGCGACGCGACGACATTCGGGTCGGCCAGCGTCGTCGTATCGCCGAGCGCGCGCCCTTCGGCGATGTCGCGAAGCAGTCGCCGCATGATCTTTCCGGACCGCGTCTTGGGCAGGTCAGCCGAAAAGAGCACGTCGTCGGGCTTCGCGATTGCCCCGATCTTCTCCGCGACGAAGTCGCGCAGCTCGTCTCGCAGCGCGGGCGACGGGTGGCGTCCCTCGCGCAGGGTCACGAATGCCGCGAGCGCGTGGCCCTTGAGCTCGTGCGTCTTGCCGACGACCGCGGCCTCTGCCACGGCCGGATGTTCGACGAGCGCGGATTCCACTTCCATCGTGCCGATCCGGTGGCCGGCGACGTTCAGCACGTCGTCCACGCGGCCGAGGATCCAGTAGTAGCCGTCCTCGTCGCGCTTGGCGCCGTCGCCAGGAAAGTACAGGTCTTTCCGGCCGGGCCACTTCGAGAAGTACGTCTGCACGTAGCGGTCATCGTCGCCCCAAATCGTGCGCAGCATGGACGGCCATGGTTTGGTGAGCGCGAGCAATCCGCCGCCCACCTCGATCTCGTTCGCCTTCGCGTCGAGCAGCGCCGCGTTGAATCCCGGCAGCGGCACCGTCGCGCTGCCCGGCTTGGTCTCGGTAATCCCCGGCAGCGGTGAGATCGCGATCGCGCCCGTTTCGGTCTGCCACCACGTGTCCACGATCGGACAGCGGCCGGCGCCGATCGTCTCGTGATACCACATCCAGGCTTCCGGATTGATCGGCTCGCCCACGGAGCCCAGCAGCCGCAGTCGCGACAGGTCGTGCTTCTTCGGATGCTTGTCGCCCCACTTCATGAACGCGCGGATGGCCGTGGGTGCCGTGTAGAACACCGTCACGCCGAGCCGCTCGCAGATGCTCCAGAAGCGATCCTTGTCCGGCCAGTCGGGCGCGCCCTCGTACATCACGACCGTCGCGCCATTCGCGAGCGGACCGTAGACGACGTACGAGTGTCCCGTCACCCAGCCGATGTCCGCCGTGCACCAGAAGACGTCGTCCTCCTTGAGGTCGAACACCACCTTCGTGGTGTACGTCGCGCCGGTGAGATAGCCACCGGTCGTGTGGACGATGCCCTTCGGCTTTCCGGTGGTGCCGGAGGTGTAGAGGATGTAGAGCACGTCCTCCGCATCCATCTGCTCGGGCTCGCAGGACGTGGAGGCGGACTGCATGAGACGATGCCACCAGTGGTCGCGGCCCTCCTGCATCTGCGCGAAGGCTTCGTCACCACCGGCGCCCGGGCGCCGCTGCACGACGACGACGTTCCTGATCGACGGGCACTCCTCCAGCGCTCTGTCGGCATTGCGTTTCAGCGGCACGATCTGTCCGCGGCGATATCCGCCGTCCGCCGTGATCAGGAGCTTGCATTCGGAATCATTGATGCGGTCGCGCAGCGATTCCGGAGAGAAGCCGCCGAAGACCACGGAGTGGATCGCGCCGATCCGCGTGCATGCGAGCATCGCGACGGCGGCCTCGGGGATCATCGGCAGATAGATCGCGACGCGATCGCCACGCTTGACCCCGAGCTTCTTCATGACGTTCGCGAACTGCTGCACCTCGATGTACAGATCCCAATACGTCATGGTGCGACGATCGCCGGGCTCGCCTTCCCAGATCAGCGCCGCCTTGTTGCGCACCGGCGTGTCGATGTGCCGGTCCACGCAGTTGTAGGAAACGTTGATCGTGCCGCCGAGGAACCACTTCGCGTGCGGCGGTTTCCACTCGCACACCTTCGACCACTTCTTGAACCAGTGCAGTTGCTCTGCCTGCTGCGCCCAGAAGCCTTCGTGATCGCGCGCGGCGCGGTCGTAGATCGCGGGATCCGCGAGCAGCGCATGGCGACGGAACTCGCTGCTCGGCGGAAACTTGCGGTGTTCCTGCAGAAGGGCGTCGATCTCGGACATGATCGATAACCTAGCTAGCGCGCGGATGGTCGCAGCGCGTCCACCAGCGCGGTCGTTTCGGGCGACGGCTCGGCGTCGAGCTCCGAGCGCATGCGTTCGGCGAACTCGTCGTACAGCCGCAACGCGCCGGCGTGATCGCCGATGCGCGCGAGCATCGAGATGGTGCGTCGCAGCACGCGCTCGTCGTCCCATGAATAGCGAACTGCGCGCCGCGCCATGCGACCGGCGTCGGTCAACCGGCTGTCGCGCTCGAGCGACGCGGCCAGTCCCCACGCGGCCGCGCCGGCGCGTTCGCGCGCGAGCGTGCGTTCGTCCTCGAGCCATCGCTCGAACTCCACGCAGTCCGCAAGATGGAACCCGGGCATCAGTTCGCCGCGATACAATTCCGTCGCGCGCAGCATCTTGCCGCTGTCGGCCGCGCTCGCGAGCTCGACCGCGTCGCACCACATCGGGGGGAACGCGAGGGCAACCTCCTCGTCGCCGCGCGTCCGCACGACGTCGGCGCCGAGCGTGGCGCGCACGGCGTGGAGTGCCTTGCGGAGCGCCGTGCGCGCGTGCGCCTGATCCAGCTCCGGCCACAACAAGCCGACGATGCGATCGCGACGTTGCGGCAGACCGGCTGGAGCAAGTGACAGAAAGGCGAGAAGCGCGCTCAGCTTGGCTTGCGCGAGCAGACGATCTCCGGTTGCGCGATCGACGCCGCGCAGCTCGATGCCGCCGAGCAGGTACAACTCGATCCTGGATTCGCCGGCTTGCGCCATAAGGGATCTACCGGGTTCGCTCGCCGCGAAGCTACACTTGAGACTCTTCCTCAGCCAGCAGCCCTCATGCGCCGCCTGACTCTCCTGTTCGCCGCAATCACGCTCACTCCAGCCGTCGGCGCGACGTCGTTCGCGCAGTCAGCATCGCCACGGCCGATTCGCGCCACCGATCTCTACCGCCTTCGCAGCGTCAACGATCCGCAGCTCTCGCCGGACGGCGCGTGGGTCGCCTACACGGTCTCATCGGTCGATTCCGCCAAGGACAAGACGGACACCGACGTGTGGATGGTGAGCTGGGATGGCAGCCAGAACATTCGCCTCACCTCATCGCCGGACGGCGAGTCGTCGCCGCGCTGGAGTCCCGACGGCCGCTACCTCGCGTTCGTCTCGGGGCGACAGGAAGGCAAGGGCGGTCAGATCTGGTTGCTCGACCGGCGCGGCGGCGAAGCGCAGCGCCTCACCCAGGTGAAGGGTGGCGTCTCCGGCTATCAGTGGTCGCCGGACTCGAAGCGCCTCCTCGTGGTCATCGACGAGGAGACGGACACGCTCGCCGCCAGGGACACGGCGGAAAAGAAGACGCCGAAGCCGATCGTCATCGACCGGTATCAGTTCAAGCGCGATGTGACCGGCTACCTCGGCTCGAGCCGCAGTCATCTCGCGCTCTTCGACGTCGCCGCGAAGAAGCTCGACACGCTCACGCGTGGTCTCGACGACGACGAGAACGCCACGTGGTCGCCGGACGGACGCTCGATCGCGTTCGTGCGCACTCCGACGAGCGAGGCGAGCCAGGTGGAAAACAGCGACGTGTACGTCATGGAAGCGCGTGCCGGCGCCACACCGCGCCGCCTCACGGATTTCGCCGGCCCGGACGGCGGGCGCCTCGCCTGGAGTCCCGACGGCAAGTGGATCGCCTTCTCACGCGGCGACGAGCCGAAGTTCTACGCGTACCACATGGACAAGATCGCGATCGTGCCGAGTGACGGCAGCGCTCCCGCGCGCGTGCTGACCGCGGCGTTCGATCGCGATGTCTCGACGCCGACGTTCGCGGCCGACGGTAAGTCGATCTACGCGCTGGCGGTCGATGACCGCGCGCAGCATCTGGTGCGCGTGCGCGTCGCCGACGGCGGCGTGGACCGCGTGATCGCGGGACGACGTGTCGTCGGCTCGTACAGCGTCACGCCGGCCGGACGCATCGCGGTGCTCGAGGCCACCACCGATCACGCGCCGGAAGTGTACGCGTGGGACGGCGCGGCGTTGCGCGCGCTCACGCATCAGAACGACTCCCTGTTCGCGGCGCTGCAGCTCGGCACCACGGAGGACTTCTCGTCGCGCAGCGCCGACGGCACCGAGGTGCACGGCGTGCTCGTGCGTCCGGCCGGCACGCCGGCGAACGCCGCCACGCCGCTGCTGCTGTACATCCACGGGGGACCCAACGGACAGGACCAGTACGCCTTCTCCTTCGATCGGGAGTATTTCGCCGCCAACGGCTATTCGGTGCTGTCGGTGAACTACCGCGGCTCGAGCGGGCGCGGCTCCGCGTATCAGAAGGCGATCTTCGCCGACTGGGGCGATAAGGAAGTCGTCGATCTGCTCGGCGCAGTGGACGAGGCCGTGAAGCGCGGGCTGGCGGATCCCACGCGGCTCGCCATCGGCGGCTGGAGCTACGGTGGCATCCTCACCGACTACACGATCGCGTCGACGCCGCGGTTCGCGGCCGCGGTCAGCGGAGCCGGCAGCGCGCTGCAGATGTCGATGTACGGCGTCGACCAGTACGTGAGTCAGTACGAGCTCGAGCTCGGCTATCCATGGAAGAATCCGGAGGCGTGGCTCAAGGTCTCGTACCCGTTCCTCCACGCGGATCGCATCAAGACACCGACGCTGTTCATGGGCGGAGCGAGCGACTTCAACGTGCCGATCGTCGGCGGTGAGCAGATGTACCAGGCGCTGCGGACGCTCGGCGTTCCCACGCAGCTCGTCATCTATCCCAACCAGTTCCACGGCCTCACGGTGCCGAGCTATCGCGTCGACCGGCTCACGCGATACCTGGCGTGGTACGACAAGTACACGAAGGGCAAGCCAATGCAGGCGGGGAGCGTCACGCCGTAAGGCGCGCCCCTTGCGAGCAGCTCCTCGACACACTGTCGTCGAGGAGCTGATGGCCACGAAATCCCGCCGCGCGAAGAAGGCGTCGCGCGCCACGCATAATGCTGATCGCCGCGCGAAACATTACCCGCGCAATCCGCTGCCGAAGCAGCACCAGGCCAAGCCCGGAAAAGAGCACGAGCTGGAGCCGCGCCCAAAGTACAAGGCGCCGCATTACCGCGGGTCCGGGAAACTCGACGGCAAGACCGCGTTGATCACCGGCGGGGATTCCGGCATCGGTCGCGCCGTCGCCGTGCTGTACGCGCGCGAGGGTGCCGACGTCGCGATCACCCACCTGCCGCAGGAACGCAAGGATGCCGCCGAGACGCGACGGGCGGTGCAGGCCGAAGGGCGCCGGTGCCTGACCATCGAAGGCGATCTCACCGAGCCGGAGTTCTGCCGGGAGATCGTCGAGCGGACTGTCGACGAATTCGGAAAGCTGGACATCCTCGTCAACAACGCCGCGTTTCAGCAACACCAGGAATCGCTGGCGGACGTGAGCGAGGAGCAGTGGGATCACACCTTCCAGACCAACATCTACGCGTACTTTCGCGTCGCCAAAGCCGCTCTCGAGCACCTCAAGGAAGGCGCGACCATCGTGAACACGGGATCGATCACCGGCCTGCAGGGCAGCGAGGAATTGCTCGATTACTCGGCGACCAAGGGCGCGATCCACGCCTTCACGAAGTCGCTCGCGCAGAACCTCGTCGAGCGCGGCATTCGCGTGAACTGCGTCGCGCCCGGTCCCGTGTGGACGCCGCTGAATCCGTCCGACAAGGACGCCGAAGGCGTGAAGGACTTCGGTGCGTCGCAGCCGATGAAGCGACCCGCGCAGCCGGAGGAGATCGCGCCCGCGTACGTCTTTTTCGCCTCGAACGCGGACTCGTCGTACATCACTGGCGAGGTCCTGACCCTGCTCGGCGGAGAAACGACGGCCGGCTGACGCGAACGCGCGACGATCGGCATCTTCACAGCGATGCCGTCCATCGCACTCCTCGGCGCCACGGGTCTGGTCGGCCGCCAGTCCCTCGAGCTGCTGTCGGCCGATCCGGCCTTTCAGCGCGTCGTCGTGCTCGTGCGCCGGAAATTCGCCGAGGCGATGGCGCCGCGCGTCGAGGCGCACATCGTCGACTTCGACCATCTCGAGAACCAGGCCCACCTGCTCGGCGTCGATCAGGTGCTGTGCGCGCTCGGCACGACGATCAAGACGGTCGGTGGATCGCGCGAGCGCTTTCGCCACGTGGATCTCGAGATTCCCCTGCAGGCGGCACGTCTCGCGCGCGCGCAGGGCGCGCGGCATTTCCTCCTCGTCAGTGCGCTGGGTGCGAATCATGATTCCCGCATCTTCTACAACCGCGTGAAGGGAGAGCTGGAGGACGCATTGCGGTCGCTGGGATTCCGTTCGCTCACGATCGCGCGGCCGTCGCTCCTGCTGGGCGATCGCGCCGAACGCCGCCTGGGCGAGGAGATCGGCAAGCGATTGGGATGGATCGTGCCGGGACGCTATCGCCCGGTGCAGGCGCGCGACGTCGCCGCGGCGCTCGTGCGCGCCGCCCGCGCGGACGAACCGGGCATGCGCATCATCGAGTCGGAGGAGATTCGCACCGGCTATGTTTCGGAGCCATGAACGGCACCCCGCCCGCGACCCACGCGGTGCACGCGACAGCACTCACCAAGCAGTTCGGCCGGCGTGTCGCGGTCGGTGGGGTGAGTCTCGCGCTCGACGCAGGCTCCTGTCTCGCGCTCTTCGGCCCGAACGGCGCCGGTAAGACCACCCTGTTGCGTCTCGTCGCCGGTCTGCTCAAGCCGTCGAGCGGGACGGTGCGCGTGCGGGGCGACGATGCGCGCCGGAACGCGCGCGCGCGGGGGGCGGTGGGACTCATCTCGCATCAGAGCATGCTCTACGCGCCACTCACAGCGCTGGAGAACGTCGTGTTCGCCGCGCGTCTGTATGGAATGTCGGATCCCGTCGCCGCGGCGCGGCGTGCGCTCGCCGGCATGGGTATGCTGGACCGGGCGCAGGTGCCCGTGCGCACGCTGAGCCGCGGACTGCAGCAGCGTGTCTCGATCGCTCGGGCGACGGTGCACGAGCCGGCGGTCGTCCTCCTCGACGAGCCGTACTCCGGTCTCGACGAAGGCGGGGCCGGCGCGCTCACGACCCTGTTGACCGGCCTCCGCACTCGCGGAGCGACGCTCGTCCTCGTGACGCACAATCTCGCGGAGGGACTCGCGCTGGCGACACACGTGGCGATCATGCGCGATGGCATGTTCGCGCGCTTCGAGTCCCGCGAGGACGCGCCCGACACGCTGACGTATGCCGCGGAGTATCGCCGATTGGTGGGCAATGTCGCCTGACGCGCTGCGCCCGCCGGGTCTCGTCGCCGCGTCGTGGATCGTCGCGAAGAAGGACCTCGCCGTCGAGCTGCGGACCAAGAGCGCGTTCCTGTCGGTGCTCGTGTTCGCGCTCCTCGGCCTGGTCATCTTCTTTTTCGCATGGGACCCGACCGCGGTACCCTCGATGGACCTCGCGCCGGGCGTGTTGTGGGTGACGTTCACCTTCGCGGGACTCCTGGGCTTGCACCGATCGTTCGGGCTCGAGGTGCAGGACCGCGCGATCGACGCGCTGCTCGCGAGTCCCGTCGAGCGCGAAGCCATCTACCTCGGCAAGGCCATCGCCAACACGATCTTCGTGGCCGCGGTGCTGCTCGTCGCCGTGCCGGCGACGGCAATTTTCTACAATCTCGAGATCGGCCGGGCGCTGCTGGCGCTGGGCCTGGTGGCGCTGCTGGCGGCCGTCGGGTTGGTGGCGATCGGTACGCTGTTCAGCGCCATGGCCGTCAACACGCGCATGGCCGAGCTGTTGCTGCCGATGCTCAGTCTGCCCTTCTTTGTACCGATCGTGCTGACGTCCGCCCAGGCATCGACGCAGTTGCTCGCGGGACGTCCGTTCGGTGAAGCGCTGCCGTGGTTGAAGATTCTGCTCGCGTTCGACATCGTGTTCGCCGTGGCGTGCACGGTGGCCTTTCCCCACACTCTCGAGGAATGAGCACTCCCGTCGCGGCCCCGCCCGCGCCGCCGCGCATCGACGATCGCGCGCCCGCCGCCGCCCCTCCGCTGTTCGACTGGCTGTTCGCGCTCGCGGTGGCGGCTGTCGTCGCGGCCGTAGTGCGCGTGATCTTCTTCACGCCCACCGAAGCCACACAGGGATTGGCGCAAAAGATCTATTACATCCACGTGCCCGCGGCGCTGAGCGCGTACCTGGCGCTGACCGTGTGTGCGCTGTTGTCCATCCTGTATCTCTGGCTGCACGATGTGCGCGCCGATCATCTGGCAGAGAGCGCGGGCGAAGTCGGCCTTCTGTTCACCACCGTCGTGCTGAGCACGGGGCCGCTCTGGGGCAAGCCGATCTGGGGCGCATGGTGGACGTGGGACGCGCGGCTCACGCTCACACTGTTTCTGTGGTTCGTGGCCGCGGCGTACCTCGTGCTGCGCGGTGCGATCGACGAGCCCGCGATGCGCGCACGATATTCGGCGGTCCTCGCCGTGCTCGCGGTGCTGCTCATCCCGTTCATCCATCTCAGCGTGTATCTCTTTCGCACGCTGCACCCGATGCCGATCGTGCTCAAGCCCGATCGGCCCTCGTTGCCGAGCGAGATGCTCGTGAGCTTTCTGTTCTCGTCACTCGCGTTCCTGTTCTTCTGCGCGATGCTGATTCGGGCGCGGTATCGTCTCGCGCTGCGACGCGAAGCGCAGGCGGTGCCGGTATGACCTCGCCCCCTGATACGGGCGCCTACTATCACGCCGCGTACATCGTCGCGGCGATCTGGTATGGCGGATACGTAGCGTCCCTGTGGTGGCGATCGCGGCGACCACCTAGATGACGCGTCGCCTCCGCATCGCAACGCGTCCCACCGAGCTGGCCTTGCGCCGTTCGCGTGCCGTGCAGGCGATGCTGGAGGCCACCGGCGTCACGTCGGAGCTGGTGATCGTCCGGACCGCAGGCGACAGGCATTTCGCCGAGCCATTCCAGTCCGCCGCCGCCCGCAACGTGTTCACGCAGGAGCTCGAGGACGCGCTCGTGCGCCGCCGCGCCGACCTTGCGGTGCACGCGTATCCCGATGTGCCCGCGGATCCGGCGTCGGGAACGACGATCGCCGCGGTGCCGCGCCGCGGCGACCCGCGCGACGCGCTGGTGCTGAACAGTCTGCTCGAGGGCACGTCACCGGCCGAGCTGCCGCGCGGGACACGTTTGGGCACCTCGAGCGTGCGTTGTCGCGCGCTGCTGCGTGCGCTCTACCCGGAGATCGAGGTCGTGCAGCTGCGCGGCGATCTCCCGGACCGACTCCGCAAGGTGGACGACGGACAGGTGCACGCCACGATCGTGTCGGCGGACGCGCTGCACCACCTCGCCGTGTCCCAGCGTATCGCCGGCTACCTGGAGCCTCCCGCGTGGCTGCCCGCGCCCGCGCAGGCGGCGCTCGCGCTCCAGGTGCGCGACGACGACGGTGAGGCCGCGCGCATGCTCGCTCCGCTCTCCGATGTCCGCACGCTGACGGACGTCACCGCGGAACGGAAGTTCTTCAGCGCGCTGGAGGGCGCACTGCAATCGCCCGTGGCCGCGCTCGTCGTCGAGCGTGACGGCGCGCGCGAGCTCCACGGAATGATCGCGGATCCCGATGGTCGCGTGCTCCTGCGTGCGAGCCATGCGCTCGATGACACACAACCGGAGCTGGCCGGCATACGGCTCGCGAACGAGTTGCGGGCGCAGGGCGCGAGTCGCATCCTCGACGCGGTGCGTCGCGCGGAACGCGTGTCCACTCCGCAGCCGGACTCCACCTAGCTTTCGCGCATGATCAACCTGTGGCGCGACCTTCCGCCCGGCCGCAATGCGCCGGAGGAGATCACGGCGGTCATCGAGATTCCGTTCGGCACCCGAAACAAATACGAGCTGGACAAGCACACCGGCCTGATTCGCCTGGACCGCGTGCTCTTCTCGTCGATGCACTATCCAGGCGACTACGGCTTCATTCC
>DATFHG010000015.1:0-24093 GCA_035248725.1 Gemmatimonadaceae bacterium
ACGTCGGACGGCGATCAGGTGCTGTCGACGACGGCGGTGCGCCTGGTGAACGGCCTGACGAAGGTGGCGCAGAGCGGCATCTCGCTGACCATCACGCTCGGGGCGACGGTGGCCGCGGGTACGGTGAGCTCCACGACTCGCGACATCCTCTACACCATCACGACCGGTCCGTAACTCCAAGCGCGTCCTGCTATCGAAGGAAAAACGGGTCAGGCGAATGCCTGGCCCGTTTTCTTTTTACTACGCCGAGAGCTGCGGCATCGAAGTGGGACGCCGTCGCAGACGCGCCATCTCGTAGCCATCGCGCGGCGGCTTTCCCAACGGACCTTTGCCGCGCTTGCCCTCCTGAGGAGGCCGGGTGTAGTCGAAATACCGCTCCACGGCCCACCGGACGACGTCGAGCAGCACCTGATCGCGCGGCGTGAGACGGGCGCGAAGACGCAGCATCTCGGTGGAGCTGCGGATGCCCGCGTCGGCCGCGACCTGCTTGATGCCGATGATCACGCGCTCGACCGGCGCGCCCTTCGTCTTGGAGACGTCCACGAACTCGTGGACGAGGGAGCGGAGCGCGCGGCGATTGTTCTCGTCGGGATCCGCGGGAAGCGTCTCGAACGCCTTCTGAAGTCGAACAGTGATCGAATGTTCGAGCATGTGGCTACCGTGCCTAAGTAGTTCGCAAACTGCCCGGGTGCGCAAAAGGCGTCAAGCGATTGCTTACCTTGGCGCCGAGACGAACGCACATTCAGTTCCATGACATCTCGCATGCGCAGTGCCACTGTGCTCAGTCTGCTCGCCTTTGCGGCTTCGGTGGCAGCATCCCAGCAGCCCGCACCGCAACGCACCGCGATACGAGCGGCGCACATGATCGACGTCGTCACGGGAACGCGCGTGGACCGCGCCGTGGTGCTCATCGAGGGTGACCGCATCGTGCAGGCGGGGAGCGGCCTGACGATTCCGGCGGGCGCTCGCGTCATCGATCTGGGGGCGGCCACCATCCTCCCCGGGCTGATCGACGTGCACACGCATCTCTCGTCGCAGAGCGGCGACTACTACACCGATCTCTTTCGCCGCAGCCCGATCGACAACGCCGTCCGCGCACCGACCTATGCGCGCAACACGTTACTGGCGGGCTTCACGACGGTGCGCGATGTCGGCTCGAGCGAATACATCGACGTCGCCTTGCGCAACGCGATCAACGACGGCTCCATCGTCGGCCCGAGGATGCAGGTGGCGACACTGGCCATCAGCGCCACCGGCGGTCACGGCGACCTGAATGGGTTCTCGCCCTATCTCCACTTCGAGGGGGCGACGGGCATCGCGGACGGCGTGGACGAGATCCGCAAACGCGTGCGCGAAAACGTCAAACGCGGCGCCGACGTGATCAAGGTGCTCGCCGGTGCCGGCGTCCTGTCGGAGGAGGAGTCCGCGGGCGCGCCACAGTACTCCCAGCAAGAGCTCGACGCGCTCGTCGCCGAAGCGCACATGTGGGGACGCAAGGTCGCCGCACATGCGCATGGAACGGAAGCGATCAAGCGCGCCGTGAAGGCCGGTGTGTCGAGCGTGGAGCACGGCGGCCTCGTGGACGAGGAAACCGTTCGCATGATGGTCGCGCAAGGCACGTTTCTCGTGCCCGACATCTACACCGACGTCTACATCCTCGAGCACGGGGCCGAGCAGGGGCTCCCACAGAAGATCATCGACAAGGAGCGCTGGCTACGCGGCCAGCAGGACGTGAACTGGACTCGCGCCTTCCGTGCCGGCGTGAAGCTCGCCTTCGGGACCGACGCCGGCGTCTACCCGCACGGCCAGAACGCCCGCCAGTTCGCGCTGCTCGTGCAGCATCTCGGCATGTCACCGGCGGACGCGATCCGGATGGCGACGGTGAACGCCGCGGACCTGCTAGGATGGTCCGACAAGCTCGGACGCATCGCGCCCGGGTATTACGCGGACATGATCGCGGTGAATGGCGATCCGCTCGCCGACGTATCGACGCTGGAGCACGTGCAGTGGGTGATGAAGGGCGGCGCCGTGATCGCTCGGTGAGGCTCGCGCGGGCGCTGGCATGATTTCACGCCGCGACTTTCTCGCGTCTCTCTCGGCCGCGTGGGCGGCACGCCGACTCGGCGCACCCGTGACCTTTGACCGGCCCGTGCCGACATCGTCGCAGCTCGACTGGCAGCGCGACGAGCTCGCGATGTTCGCGCACTTCGGCGTCAACACATTCACGAATCGCGAATGGGGAGACGGCCGCGAGGATCCGTCAATCTTCGCTCCGGCCGCGCTGGACCCGCGGCAGTGGACGCGTGCGGCGCGCGAGGCGGGCTTCCGCGCCATGATCCTCACGGCCAAGCATCACGACGGCTTCTGCCTGTGGCCAACGAGCACCTCGACGCACTCCGTCGCGAGTGCCGGAGCGGCAGTGCGCACGCGCGACGTGGTCCGCGAGTTCACGGACGCATGTCGCGCGGAAGGTCTCCGCGCCGGCCTGTATCTCTCACCCTGGGACCGGAACCATCCCACCTACGGCGACTCGCCCGCCTACAACGACGTCTACGTCGCGCAGCTCACCGAGCTGCTCAGCCGCTACGGTACGATCAGCGAGGTGTGGTTCGACGGCGCGAACGGAGAGGGACCGAACGGCAAACGGCAGCAGTACGACTGGCCGCGTTTCATCGGCACGGTGCGCCGGCTGCAGCCCGACGCGGTGATGTTTTCCGACGCCGGTCCCGATGTGCGCTGGTGCGGCAACGAGCGTGGCGAGGCGGGCGACCCGAACTGGTCGACGATGGATCCCTCCGCGGTGCCCTACCCCGGCGCCGACGGCCCCGGCATCATCGCGGCGCTCCAGCACGGCGATCCAGCGGGCAACGTCTGGCGGCCAGCCGAGACCGATGTGTCCATTCGGCCCGGCTGGTTTCATCACCCGGAGGAGGACGCGCGCGTTCGCGACGCGGACAACCTGCTGCGGCTGTACGCACAGTCGGTCGGACGAAACTCCAAGTTGTTGTTGAACGTGCCACCGACGCGCGATGGCGTGCTGCATCCGAACGACGTGGCGAGCCTGAACGCGTTCGCGCGCCTCCGCGCGGCCTCCTTCGACACGAAGCGAATACATCCTCGTGAGGAAGTGGTGAGTGTGCCTCGGCGCACGATGCGCGTCGAGCAGCGTTTCACGCGGCCAACCGAGGTCCGCGCCATCCGCGCGAGCGAGGACATCGCCCACGGCCAGAACGTGTCGCGCTACTCGGTCTCTGGCCTCACGAAAACCGGGTGGCGCGAGCTCTCAGCGGGCACGACGATCGGCTATGCAAAGATCGACCAACTCGATCCGGTTCTTCTTACCGCCATACGCCTCGACGTCCTGGACACCGTCGGCGCCCCTCGTGGGGTGAAGCTGGAGTCATTCCAGGCTTGATCCGAAGTATCCGGCATTTTCAGAAGCATCCGTGTCACACCTTTCGCCTTGATGCTTACGTCCCGAAGGTGGCGGTGAGCAGCACCAGCAGCATCTGATCCGTTTTGACGGCGTCATTGCGGACCACGAAGTAGACGTCGTGCACGCCTGACGTCGGCGCCAGCGACGCGCGCAGTTGCAAAGGGGCTCCCATCTGCGGCTGGGCTTCCACTTTGCTGGTGGCGCCGAGCAACCGGCCGGTCGCGGAATCGGCATGGACCTCGATCGTGCCTCCCTGCGCGCCGTACTGCGCCGGCGCGACGGCCGCGAACGTCACCGACGTGATGCCGGTCAGGTCCACACGCCGGAATGCCACCGACGCGCCCGAGCGATTCACGATCGTGATCTCCACCGGCATCTGCTCGACCTTCATCTTCGACGTGCCCTGCGACAGTTCGCCGCTGGACACCACCACCATCGGCGCGCGCAGCACCACTTGCGTGTCGGACGTCGCCGGCGGCAGTCCGGTCGCCCCGCGATCCGTGTACGACGCGCGCAGCACGACGACGCCCTGGGGTGTGCGCGCCGCAGTATCCGGCAGCGCGTACGTCCCCGACGCCGGGAGCGACGGCCCATCCGTCTTCGGCTCGGCGAGGCTCAGGATGTACTTCACCATGAGATTCGCCTCGCGCTCGCTGAGCTTGGGATGCGCGGGCATCGCGACCTTGCCCCACACGCCCGAGCCGCCGCTGATGACCTTGCGCACCAGACGCTGCGTGGCGGTGGAATCGCCGGCGTACTTTGCCGCCACGGCCGTGTACATCGGTCCGATCGACGCGCGGTCGAACTGGTGGCACGCCAGACAATCATTGCCCTGGATGAGCCGCAACCCCTCCTCGTGTGGTGACGTCGCGGCACCGTCGCCATTTCCGTCAGACGCGGGCGACGGCGCCTCCGGCAGGAAGTCCGCGGTGACGTGGACGCGATTCGCGGGAATCCGCCCGTTCGCGAGCGTGCCGTCTTCGCGATCGCTCACGCGCACCGCGTAGCGCACGGTGGCGCCAGGGAAATAGAAGGTGCTGTTGCCCGCCACGTCGAGCGCGACGCGCGGCGGTTCGTTCCCCGCGTCGATCTTCACGCTCTTCTCTGCGGATGCGCCCTGCGCGTCGGTCACGGTCAGCGTCGCCGTGTACGTGGCCGGCGTGGTGAGCGTGAGCGTCGGGTTTGCGCCCGTGAGCCGGCGCACCACATCGCCGTTCGGACGCTTGATCGTCCACAGGTATCGCAGAGCGTCGTCGTCCGCGTCGCTCGTGCCCGCGGCCGAGAGCTTCACGCGCAGCGGCAACGCGCCGGAGGTGCGATCGGCCTGTGCGACCACGACCGGAGACCGGTTGCCCGCGTTGTACTCGATGCGGACGAGACGCGCGTCATCGTTGCCCTGGAACCAGCCGGTCCCGTACTCGAGCATGAACAGGTCGCCGCTCGGCCCGAACTCCATGTCGACGGGATTGCTGAACTTCTGGCTGGGCATGAAGTGCTCCATCGATACGAAATTGCCGACGGAGTCCATGGTGACGGCCATGATCCAGCCGCGCATCCATTCGTACGCGAAGAACTTCTTGTCGTACCACTGGGGCCAGGGCCGCGGCGCGCTGGCGAAATCGCTTCTATAGAATACGGGGCCAGCCATGGCGGCGCGTCCACCGGTGCCGACGAGCGGAAAGTCGGGCGAGGGACCGTACGGATACCAGATGAACGCCTTCTGCGCCGGCGGCAGGGCATGCATCCCGGTGTTGTTCGGCGAATCGTTCCACGGATGCTCCGGGTCGAAGGTGCCGAACACCTGGCCGCTGAAGAGATCGCGGTCCCAATACGCCTTGTTGTCGCCGACGAAGTACGGCCAGCCAAAGTTTCCCGGCCCGCGCGCCTGATTGAACTCGTCGTAGCCCATGGGGCCGCGGCCGATCGAATCGACGTTCGCATCGGGCCCCACATCGCCCCAGTACACGTAGCCCGTGTGCTTGTCCACCGCGATGCGATACGGGTTGCGGTGTCCCATCGTGTAGATCTCCGGGCGCGTGAGCGGCGTGCCCGGCGGAAACAGATTGCCGGGCGGAATCGTGTACGATCCGTCCGGCTCCGGGTGGATGCGGATGATCTTGCCGCGCAGGTCGTTCGTGTTGGCGGACGACTTCTGCGCGTCCCACGGTGAGCGGCCCGGCCGTTCGTCGATGGGAGCATAGCCATCGGCGAACGGATTCGAGTTGTCGCCGGTGGACATGTAGAGGTTGCCGTGCGCATCGAAGGCGATCGAGCCGCCGGTGTGGCAGCACTGATCGCGCTGCGTGGGGATCTCGAGCATGACCTTCTCGCTCGCCATGTCGATCGAGTCGCCGTGCATCGTGAAGCGCGAGAGCACGTTTTTCGGCACGGTGCCGGCGGGGGAGTAGTACATGTACACGAAGCCGTTCTGCGCGAAGCCGGGATCGGCGGCCAGGCCAAGCAGCCCGTCCTCCGCCTGATCGCCGGTCGTGTACTTGAGGCTCACCGGGATGAAGCCGATCTGCTTCGTCGCGCCGTGGGCCCAGAGCTTGATCTTCCCGCGGCGCTCGACGAAGAGCACGCGCTCGTCCGGCAGCACCGCCAGCTCCACCGGCTCCTCCAGCGGCGTCGCCAGCACGACCTTCGTGAAGCGATTCTCCTCCGGCCGCGCGCGACTGTAGTTCAGCGCTCCACCGCCCATGGCCCACCGGATGCCGCCGAGCAGATGCTTGAGGAACGGCGCCTCCGAGTACGTCGCCTCGGTGTGCCCCATGTTCGTGTACCACGCGCGCCCGCCGTCGAACGTGTGGTACCAGCTCATGGGGTGGTTGGCGCCGTTCGTGCCGCCTTCGTACGTGCTCTCATCGATGTCGACGAGCACGTGCAGGTCGGGCTGGATGTTGCGGAAGTTGTAGAACTCATCCTCGCGCTCCCAGCGCGCCGGCAGTCCCTGCGTGGAGATATGCGTCGAGTCGCGGACGCGGAACGTGGCGCGGCGCACGTTCGGGTTGCCGGGATGGCCGTTGAAGTACGCGCCGGCGAGCTGGCCATACCACGGCCAGTCGTACTCGGTGTCCGTCGCCGAGTGGACGCCGACCCATCCGCCGCCCGCCTGGATGTAGCGCTCCAGCGCGTCCTGCTGCGGCGCATCCAGGACGTCGCCCGTGGTACTGAGGAACATCACCGCGCGATAGCGCTTGAGGTTCCGATCGTTGAACACGGACGCATCTTCGGTGGCGTCGACCGCGAAACCGTTCTCGGCGCCGAGCTTCCGGACCGCGGCGATGCCCGTTTCGATCGAGCTGTGCCGATAGCCCGCGGTCTTCGAGAACACGAGGATGCGCGGCTGCGCCTGCGCATCGAGATTAGGGGCCGACGCGGCCAGGACCATGGTGGCCGCAATCACGAATCGCGAAAGGAGTCGGGTCATTCCAACAATGTCACGTCCCGCGGACCCAATCGCCAGCAGGACGCGCATCGCGTCCGTCGACGTGGTGCGGGGCGCCGTGATGGTGTTCATGGCGCTCGACCACGTGAGGGATTTCGTGAGCAGGCTGCACTTTCAGCCCGAGGACCTCTCGCGCGCCACGCCGGCGTTGTTCGCCACGCGCTGGATCACGCACTTCTGCGCACCGACGTTCTTTCTGCTGGCCGGCGTGGGCATCGGCATCGCGATGCAGCGCGGGCGATCGGTCGCGCAGATGAGCCGCTTTCTCGTGACGCGCGGCCTCTGGCTGCTGGTGCTCGAGTTGATCATCACGCCGATCGGATGGCGTTTCAGTTTCCATCTGCTCCCGGCGTTCGCGCTCGTCCTCTGGGCACTCGGCTGGGCGATGATTTTCATGGCCGCATTGATCCGCCTGCCTCACCGCGTGCTCGCGGTGGTGTCACTCGTCGTGGTTGCGACGCATAACCTGTTCGACGGCATTGCGCCCCAGGCATTCGGCTCGCTGGCGTGGCTGTGGACCACGCTGCACGTTCCCGGCTTCGTGATTCCCGGCGTGTTGCTGGTAGCCTATCCGCTCATCCCATGGGTGTTCGTGATGGCGCTCGGCTTCGTGCTGGCCGACGTGTACGCATGGGAGCCCGAACGCAGGCGGCGCGCGCTCATCCGGTGGGGGGGCGCGGCCATGGCGCTGTTCGTCGTGCTGCGGGCCATCAACGTCTACGGCGATCCGGGGCCGTGGGCGTCGCAGCGCACGGCGGCGCTCACGGTGGCGTCGTTCTTCAACGTGCGGAAATATCCGCCGTCGCTGCTCTTCCTGCTGATGACCCTGGGACCGGCGCTGATCGCGCTCGCGCTCACCGAGAACGCGCGCGATCGCGTGTCGCGCTGGCTCGAAGTGTATGGGCGCGTGCCCATGTTCTACTACGTGGTGCACATCTTCGTGGCGCATCTCGCCGGCGTGCTGATCGCGCTCGTGCAGGGCGGGCGGCTGATGGCGATCCCCGTGATCACGAACCCCGACGCGATCCCGCCGTGGTACGGCGTCTCGCTCGCCGGCGTCTACGTCGCGTGGGCCTGCGTCGTCGCGGCGATGTACTACCCGTGCCGCGCGATGGGGCGTCTCAAGGCCCGGCGACGCGACTGGTGGCTCAGCTACCTGTAGCTACGGCTGGTAGGTGAACCGATCGATGTGCGACACCGCGGCCGCTTCGCCGTTCACGATGCCGCGCACGAGCCACAGATATTTCTTCCCCGGCTCGAACGTTCCGGCCGGCACGTCGGCGGTGGTGTCGGCGACGGTGGTTGCGTAGACGCGATCGCCGCCCTCCGTGACGATCTCGATCTCGAAGGTCGACACGCCGGGCGACGGGCGCCAGACGAACGTGGACGTCGTGAGCGTCGCCTCCGGCCTGGGGCTGCGCAGCGCGACGACACCCTTGGGCACCCCGCCTTCGCGCAGGTAGAAGAACGCACTCACGGCGATCGCCACGAGCACGACTGCGGCGATCCACACGGCGCGTCTCGACTTCGGCTCTTCCTTTTTCTTGACCGTCTTGCCCTTCGCGCCGGCGGGAGCGCCGGCGGTTTTGCGCGGGGGATTGGCCACGGCGCACCTCCGAAGTGCGGAATGGTCGGCCACAGAAGCGACGAACCGCTGCACGCGGCGCAACCGCGCGACCGTGGGCGCGCTTGTGCGCGCGCTCACACTCCTCGGCGCGTCTGATCCCGGGCGAGGTATCAGGACTTGAGCACGGATTCGAACAGCGCGATCGCGCGCTCGTCGCCGCTCTGACCGAGCCAGAACAGCGCCTGACTGCGCACGCGCCGGCTCTGGTTCGAGCGGGCCACACGCAACAGGTCCGGAATGCCTTCCCCGTTCGGCAGCTGCGAGAGCACGAAGACGGCGTGTCTCTTGAGATCGTCGTCCGGATCGTCGCTGTCGTCGTCGTCGTCGAGCGGATCGTTGGGATGTCCGGAAATGGCGCCGCTGGCGTACCGCGAGAGCCAGAACATCGCGTCCTGACGCGTGCTCCTGCGAATGTCCGGACTCTTCGCGATCGCGAGCAGCGTCGGCCAGACGACGGCACTGTCGGCGAGCACGGCGGGCATGATCGCCTTGTCGGCGCTGCCCCACGTGCCGCGCTGCGCGACGTCGAGCAGATACCGCGCAGCTTCCGCCGCGGGCACAGCGCCCAGATCGCGTGCATTCCGGTCGCGCAGCGGACCCACCCACGCCTGCACGCGTGCCACGCGGGAGCCGTCCAGCGAGAGCCGTACCTGCACGGGACCTTCCACGCACGGCGCTTCCGCGAACCCGCTCCCGCTGAAGGATCCGTGATACGAGTTGTGGCCGGTCCGGATGAAGTGCTCGCCGTCGCCACACACACCGGGGCGCGCGGCGAAGTGGAATGTGACCGCTTCCGTACCTGATCGCGCGATGCGGTCGGCGAGCGATTGCGCATCGAGCCGCGCGTACGGAACGGCCATTGAACCCCAGAGGGCACCGAGAGCACAGAACGTACGAGGAATCATTTGAGAATGAGGTCGGCAATCAGTTTCTTGACCCGCGGATCATCCTTCTGGGCGAGCCAGAACAGCGCCTTGCTGCGCATGCCCGGCTGTTTGTCGTCGCGCGCGATCTTCAGCAACGCATTCGTTGCTTCCTCGTCGTCGCGCTGCGACAGCACGAAGATCGCGTGCTCCTTGAGCTCCGTGTCGTCGATCTGCTCGTAGGCCTTCACCAGCTCCGACGTCGGCGTGGCTTCGCGTTGTCCCGCCCAGAACAGCGCGCTCTTGCGCAGCGCGAACGGCTCGCTGGAATCCATCACGTGCGCGAGGAGCCAGCGTCCTGCGTCGACCGACTCGTCCTGCGACATGCCCTGGAACACCTGCTCCTTCATCTGTCGATCCGGGAGCCGCGGGTACACGCCGCGCAGATATGCGAGCTCGGTGTTCGAGGCGGCGTCGCTCTGCGACAGCGCGAAGATGGCGTGCGACCGCACGCGCATGTCCTCGCGGTTGTCCTCGATCACCTGGTGCAGCTTGCGGATGGCGCGCGGGTCACCGTTCTGCCCCAGCCAGAACACGGCGTTTCTCCGGGTGCCCATGCTGCCGCTGCCCACCAGCTCGATGAGGTCGGGCACGCCGACATTGTCCTCCAGCGTGCTGAGCGCGGCCATCGCGGAGCTGCCCAGGCTCTTCTTGCCGGGCTTGTCGTCGCCGTCTTCGTCCACGTCGGCGCGCGCGAATGCCGTGAGGGCGGGCACCACCGTCGAGTCCCCCACGAGGCCGAGCCATTGCACGGCGCTGCGCCTGGTGCTGATTGCGCGGTTCTCGTCGCGCGCCAGCGCGAGCAGCGGCGCGATGGGATTGACGCCGTCGGCGAGCACCGCGGGGATGAGCAACCGGTCCTTGCCTCCCGACGTCTCCAGCCGCGCCACCAGCGCGAAGATGAACGCCGATGCCTCCGCGGGAGACACGACGCCGAGGTCGGTGACGCTGCCACTCGTGGACGGCCACGCACCGCCGACCTGGGTCTGCACGCGCGTCACCTGGCCAGCGTCCGTGAACAGCGTCACGCGGAGCGGCCCCGCCTCGCACCGGCTCGTGTGCCACCGGCCGATGGACTGGAAGTTCCGGGCGAACAGCGCGCGGCCGAAGCCGATCACGTCGCGCCCGTCGCCGCACGTCCCTGGGCGGCTGTCGTACTGCATCCGCACGACACCGGCCGGCGCCTGCGACACACGCGCCGCAATGGACTGCGCGCCGGCCGTCGTGGCGAGCGTGAGGAACGCGACAGCGAGTCTCATGGCTTGGTCAGGATGTCGGTGAGGATTTTCCGCACGCGCGGGTCGTTCTTCTGCCCGAGCCAGAACAGCGCCTTCTTCCGCATCTCGCGGTTGGGATCCTTCTGCGCGATGTCCACGAGCTTGTCCGTGGCCGCGGCGTCGTCGGACTCCGACAGCACCCAGATGAGCTTCTCCTTCACCTCGTCGTCGCGCAGCCGGTCATACATCGCGGCGAGCTCGCTGCCCGCAACGCCGTTCTGACCGGCGGTCCACAGCGCGTGGCCGCGCACTTCCTCGCTGTTCGTGGTGTCCGTCGCGACCGCCAGCAACCATCGGTCGTTGCCGAATCCCTTCATCTGTGACAGCGAGAACAACACCTTCTTCCGCAGATCCTCGTTCGTGTCGCCCTTGCCCAGCCGGCCGAACAACCCCTTGAGGAAATCCGCATTCTCGGCCGAGCCGCGCTGTCCGATCCAGAAGATCGTCTGCTCGCGCACGGACTCGGGCGTGTCCGCGGACTCGGCCAGGCGACGCAGCAGCGCAAAGCCGCGCGACGACCCCTGCTGCGACAGCGCAAAGACCGCCTTCTCGCGCAGTGTCATGTCCGTGGACGTCGTGGCGATCTGCTCGAGCAGCTGCTCGGCCTTGTCGGTCTGCACCTGGCCCAGCCAGAACACCGCCTGCTCGCGCACCGACTGGCTCGGGTCGTTCTTCACGACGTTGATCATCAGATCTTCGGTCTCGGACGTCTGCTTCTGCGAGAGGAGGAACACGGCCTTCTCGCGCAGCGCCACCGAACACTCGTCGCGCCGGGCCAGCACCTGCTTGATGATCGGGAGCGCGCCTTCGGCGTCCATCTGCAGCAGCGCGTTCATGGCGGCGGCACGGATGTCCTCGTCGCTGTCGTCGCCACGGGTACATGGGACGTTCGCCGTAGCGGTGCGGGTCACCTTTTCGGCGGCATCCACGTCGCCCTGCTGGGCCAGCGTGCCCTGGATGCGTACGGCCAGCGCATTGGCGTCACCGATGGTCTTGGCCTTCGGATACTTCGACTTCTGCGTCTCGAGCGCGCGCAGCGCTTCCCGCAGATCGTCGTCGCGTCCCGAGCGATACAGTGCGAACGCGCGCCAGTAGAGTGCGTCCGGCGCGTAGTCCGACCGCGGGTAGCGAGCGGCGATGTCCGCGAAGATCGACGCCGCACCGCGATAGTCGCCGCGGTTCAGCGCCTCACGTCCGGCGCGGTACAGCGAGTCCGCGGGATCCTGATCCGCCCAGGCTGCCGGGGCCACGGTCGCGAACCCGTCGCTCTCATCAGCGGAGCGAGGGGTCTGCTGTTCCTGAGTGACCTCGCGCCGCTCGTAACTGCGTGAAACGAACGTGAAGGGGAGCGCCAGCGCTCCGGCCACGATGAATTTCATGATCATGTATCAGTCCTCAATCGCTGGATGCATTGGCGGCGGGCGCCGGCATCGCGGTTCGAATGCGTGGAAGTAGCTTGCGCTCCTGGAGCGCGTGGTCGATCAGCGCGCGGTCGGTGGTGTCCATCGGCGCACCGGAGAGCCGCACGATCTGCACGAGCACCAGCTCCAGATCGTCCAGCAGTGGACGCAGCTGTGGATCGCCGCCAGCGGGCGAATCCAGCAGGAGACGCGTGCTCGTGAGCACCTCGCGTCCCCAGCCGCCGAGCTGCTTGAGCGACGCGGAGTCCGGCTGCGGGTCGCTGGCACGGTACGCGACCAGCAGCGCCTCGGCCTGCGTCAGCGTCTGCGCCGCGGCGATGCGATAGAGCTTTGCCGACGGTGCGGATGCGTCCACGGTCGGGCGGCCTGGAGCGGCCGCGTCCGGCGCGCTGGCCAGCCGGCGCTCGGCGGAACGACCGAGCGCAAAGCGGTCGATCGCGATGCCGATCACCAGTGCGGCGGCGATCACCGACAGCAGCCGCCAGTGGCGTCGGAGCGGGGTGACGCCGGGGATGACGCCGGCCTGCGCGTCGAGCGACGTGCGATTCGCCGCCTGGATCGCGTCCCACATGTCCGCGCGTGGCGTCGCCGTGGGCGCGTTGAGCGTCGGCGCCACACGGGCGATCCATGCGTCGAAGTGCGCGTCCTCGCTCGGCGGCACGCCGCTGTCGTCACCAAAGTCGATCTGCTCGCTCTCTGTCATGACACCCCTCTCCATTCCCCTTCGAGCTCCGCGAGCGCGACGCGCAACTTCTCGCGCGCCCGCGACAGCTGTGCCTTGGACGTCCCCGTCGTGACGCCGAGCGTCGCGGCGATCTCTTCGTGCGTGAATCCTTCGGCGTCGTGCATCAGGAACACGGTGCGACAGCCTTCCGGCAGCGCGTTCACGGCGGTCATGACCCGGTCGCGCACGAGCGGATCGGACCGCGGTGTCGATTCCTGGACCATGAGCGCTTCCTCCAGTGGTGCGTTACGTGCGCGTTCGCGTTTCCTGCGGCGCAACTCGTTCAGGGTCACCGACACGGCAATCGAATGCAGCCATGTCTCGATCGCCGAGTCGCCTCGAAATCCTTCGATCGCGGCGAACGCGCGAACGAAGGTGTCCTGCGTGAGCTCACGCGCGAGGTGCTCGACGCCGGTCAGCCGGAACGTCAGCCGGTAGACGCGATCCACGTGCGCTTCGTACAGAGCGCGGTGGGCGGACGGGTCGCCGCGGCGCACGCGCTCGAGGAGCGCGCGCTGGTCTGCCCTGTTCTGCGCGGGCGAGGCCCTCGGTGCCGTGGAGGCCGGATTGTCCGTCACCATGCTCGTCGAGTAGGACGTTGGGATTGGAAAAACGGTTGACAGGAGGCCGATTCAGCAGGTCACTACCATATAGTTGCAGGCGCGCGACAGGGCTTCCAGGTGGCTCAGCGTTCCGGACCCTGGAACTCAGAGCTCTCACGAAAGCAAACGCCGAACGGCAAAGCGCTTGACCTGAACCGCGACCTCGTTGTAGTCTCCCATATACCTCTTATGGGAAGCACAGGACGCACATGCCCTCCTCCCTCGACCTCCTCAAAGGCACGCTCGACCTCCTCGTGCTGCGCACTCTGCGCAACGGACCGTGCCACGGATACACCATCGCCCGCCTGATCAAGGAGCGCAGCGGTAACGACTTCCTGGTCGAAGAAGGCGCGCTCTATCCCGCTCTGCACCGCCTCGAAAAGAAAGGGTGGGTCGAGAGCGAGTGGGGCATCTCCGACAACAATCGCAAAGCCAAGTACTACCAGCTCACACCCCTTGGCCGCGCCGCCCTGAAAATCCAGATCGCGGAATGGGAGCGGTATACCCGCGCCGTCGCCGGCGTGCTGCAGACGGCGTGACGACTTCCCATAAATCTCATATGGGTTCAAACCATCCCGGCCTGCAGGCCATCCAACGGTCATGATCCCCGGACTGCGGCGGTTCTTTCGCATCCCAGACGCACGATCCGATCTCGATGCCGAGATCGCCTTTCACGTCGAGGAGCACGCCCGGGATCTCATCCGCCGGGGGATGGACCCCGACGCCGCGATGCGGTCCGCCCGCGCCGCCTTCGGCGATCGCGACCGCTACACCGCCGAGACGCTCATCATCGACCGCGAACACGAACGCGAGGCACGTATGACGGAATGGCTCGACTCTCTCCGCACGGATGTCCGCTACGCCGTTCGTGGACTACGGCGCGCACCCGCCTTCACGGCCACCGCGGCCGTGACGCTCGCCCTGGGCATCGGTGCCACGGTCGCTGTGTTCGGCGCCGTGAGCGGCGCCATCCTGCGTCCGCTCCCGTTCGTGAATGCCGACCGCATCGTTCACGTCGGCGAACGCCAGGTGAAAGAGCCGGGGATGGGCGGCACGACGTCCAGCGAAAACGCGTACGACTGGCAGCGTATGAATCGCAGCTTCGCGGCACTCGGCCTGTTCTCCACCTTCTCGATGTCGCTCACCGGGCTGCAGGACCCGCAGCGGGTCGAAGTCGCGAACGTCACCCCTGGCATCTTCGATGTCTTCCATGTGACGCCCGCGCTGGGCCGCCGTATCCTCGCATCGGACACGGTGCAGGGCGCGCCGGACGTCGCGCTCGTGTCCTGGGATTTCTTTCAGGCGAAGTTCGGCGGCGATCCCGCGATGGTCGGCCGTACGGTGCAGATGAACTTCCGCCCCATCCAGATCATCGGCGTGCTGCCGCAGGGGTTCCGTGGACCGCGGCTGCTGGACCGGCCGATGTGGCTGAACTTCACCTATGACTCGAGTGACGGCCGCGGCGGCCGCTCCAAGGACGTCTATGCGCTGCTCAAGCCGGGCGTCACGGCGACGCAGGCGCAGCGCGACATGGACGCGATCTCTCGCGAGCTGGCCGCGCGCTATCCCCGCTACAACAAGGACGCCACCGCGCAGGTGGACCGGCTCGCCGATGTCGTGTATGGCGACGTGCGCCGGCCGCTTCTGCTGCTTCTCGGCGCGTCCGCGCTGGTGCTGATGATCGCCTGCGCCAACATCTCGAATCTGCTCGTGGTGCGGGGCATCGGCCGCAGCCGCGAGATCGCGGTGCGCGCGGCGCTGGGTGCTGGTCGGGCGCGCATCGCCCGCCAGATGTTCGTCGAGGCCGCGTTGCTGGCCGCCATCGGCTGCGGTGCCGGACTGGCGCTCGCCGTTGCGGCGCTGCGCCTGATCACGGCGCTCGGGCCAACCGTGTTCGCGTTGCGTCCGCCCGTCGTCGACACGCGCGTGCTGCTGTTCAGTGTCGGTGCCGCCGCGGGGTGCGCGCTGATCTTCGGATTGGCGCCGGCGATGCGGGGCGCGGCGGTCGATCTGTTCGGCACACTCCGGTCGGGGGGACGCGGTCTCGCCGGCTCGTCGCATCGCGGGCGCTCGGCGCTGGCGCTGGCCCAGCTGGCGCTCGCCCTGGTGCTCGTGACGTCCAGTGCGCTGGTGCTCAAGAGCTTCGCGCGCGTGCTGGCGGTGGATCCCGGCGTCGCCACGGAGAACCGGTTGTACGCCGACATCTGGCTGCCGCGCGCCCGCTATGACTCCGGGCGCAGCACCACGTTTTACGCGCAGCTCGAGCAGCGGCTGAAGGCCGCGCCGGGCGTGCAGGATGTCGCGTTCACCAGCCAGGTGCCGTTGAGTGACTACCTGGATCAGATCAGCATCTCTGAATTCGGCGGCCGCGCCCCGCTCTCCGGGGGCGACATGCCGACCGGCGACCGCTACATCGTCACCCCCAGCTGGTTCAAGGCCATGCACGTGACGCTGGTGCGGGGACGCGTTCTGGAGCCGACAGACAATGTCAATGCGCCCCCGGTCGCGGTCGTGGACGAGCGCTTCGCGCGCGCCGCGTTCGGGGACGCGAACCCGATCGGGCAGACGATGCGTATTCCCGGCCGAAGCGATCAGGCCACCATCGTCGGCGTCGTGAAGCACGTGAAGACGTACGGTCTGGACGCCGAGTCGCCAGGACAGATCTACATCGCGAACGCGCAGTATCCGTGGCGCTGGCTCGCGGTGGTCGTGCACACGCAGGGGGACGCGGCGCACTTCGGCGCCACGCTCGCACGCGCGGTGCGCGACCTCGATCCCGACCAGCCGATCTCGAACGTCAGCACCATGCAGCACGCGCTCGACGAACACCTCCGATCGCGGCGCTTCGCCCTGACGCTGCTCGGGGCCTTTGCCGTGGTCGCGCTGGTGCTGGCGGCGGTCGGCCTGTACGGCGTCATCGCGTACGGTGTCACTCAGCGTCGCCAGGAGCTGGGCGTGCGGGCCGCGCTGGGCGCGTCGAGCCGCGCGATCGCGGGCATGGTGCTGCGCGAGGGGATGACGATCGTCACCATCGGCGCGCTCGTGGGACTCGTCGTCTCACTCGCAACCGGACGTGTGCTCGCGGCGCTGCTGTTTCAGGTGAGCCCGTCAGATGCGTCGGTGCTGTTGCCGGCGGCCGCGACGCTCGCCCTGATTGCTCTCGTGGCCTGTGCGATTCCGGCCAGACGCGCGATGCGGGTGAACCCTGTGGAGGTTCTTCGCGGCGATTAGGGCGCTATTTCAGCTTTTCTTCCGGCGTCTGCAGCGTCGTGATCCGTTTGACGGATATGTCCGCCTGATCCCAGAGCTGGCGCAGCTCCAGATCGGCCAGCGACTGCCAGTCCTCGGGGACCGGCGCGAACCGGCGCACCTCGTCGCCGTGCTCGAACGACAGCCACCCCTGGTTGAACTTCTCCGGCAGACTGCCCGCTTCCACGCTGCGATTCGACGGACGCACTGCGAACACCGCCCAGACGACGCCCGAGCGGTCGACGAAGGTGCGGTGATCCTGCTTCGCGTCTGACGCCACCTGCTGCTGCACCGCGGCGTCGGCCTGGCGCTCCGTACGCCGCTTGAGTCGTAGCGACACGGCATCCTTCGCGGCGCGCGCCGCCGCGTCGAGCGCCTCCTCGACACGGATCAGCTGCCCGGTGTCGGCCCGGCGGATGTCCATCTTGCACGCCTCGTCCACCGCCTCGGCGAGCTGTTTCTGTGCGCGATCGATCCGTGGCTCGATCTCGGGATTGGATTTCTCGTCCATTCTACCGGCGGTTCAGCAACCCGTATGCCGAGTGCGCTTGGCATGTGCGTTTGACGTGCTCGCCGTTCCCGTGGTTGTTTAGCGCCCGGCGTTGCCCGCAGCTAGCTTCTCCGGCGATGACGCAGCGCCGCCCACCCAAGTCGCGATCCAAAAGAACGGCCTCCTCCCCTCCCTCGGCACCCCCGCCACCCCCTTCCCACTCCCCCGACCCTACCCAAAGCGCCCTCCCGAGCGAAGACGCGCTCCGATTCCTGCTCCATGCCGGCGGAGCGCTGGCGTCGTCGCTCGACTACCGCACCACCCTCTCGACGCTGACGCACGAGGCGGTGCCCACCATCGCCGACTGGTGCGCGGTCGATCTGCTGAACGAGCAGGGCGAGCTGCAGCGGCTGGCCGTCGCACACCGTGACCCTGCGAAGATCGAGCTGGTGCGGCAGATCGAGTCGCGTTGGCCGCAGCCGCGTGAAGCCCCGACGGGCTCGTACGAGCGCTTGCGCACGATGCGCACCGACTGGGTTCGTGAGATCACGGACGAAATGCTCTCCGCGGGCGCGCAGAACACCGACCATCTCGAGATGATCCGTGCCCTTGGCCTTCGCTCTTTCATCTCGGTACCGCTCGTGATTCGTGATCGTGCGGTGGGCCTGTTCACGGTAGCCACCGCGGAATCCGGACGCCTGTACTCCGAGTCGGACGTGCAGGTCGTCCAGGGACTCTCGCGCCGGGCGGCCATGGCCATCGATCACGCGCGCACCTATCAGTTCGCGCGCGGCATCGTGGAGAGCATTTCTGACCCGATGGTCGTGTACGACGACCGCTGGCGGGTGCGGTACGAGAACGACGCCGCGCTCACCGTCTTTCATGGCCAGTCGATGATCGGCCAGGTGTTGTGGGAACAATACCCCGACCTCGACCAGAGCCTTTTCGGCCGTGAGATGCGCCGCGCGATGCAGACGCGCGCACCGGCCACGTTCGTGGAGCGGCGCAACGCCGTCTGGGTGGAGGTGCGCTGCTATCCGCTGCCGGACGGCGGCATCGCCGTGGTCTGGAAGGATATCACCGAACAGAAGCGGGCCGAGCAGGCACTGCACTACCTGGCGCGCGCGAGCGAGATCCTCGGCTCGTCGCTGGATTATGAGACGACCCTCAACTCACTCGCCCGGCTCGTGGTGCCGGATCTGGCGGACTTGTGCAGCGTGAGCGTCGTCGACGGCGAGCGCATCCGTATGGTGGCGGTCGCACATCAGGATCCGGAGCGGGTGAAGTCTGTGCGGGCGGTCGACGAACGGTCGCCGGTGGACCTGCGCGGCAACGCACGCACCGCGATCGTCATTCGCTCCGGAAAACCCGACCTGGTGAACGAACCCACGGATGAGGCCATCGCGAAGGCGATCCCGGATCCCGGACGCCGCGAGCTGATGCTAAGCCTCGGCTTCGCGGCGATCCTCACCGTTCCGCTCATCACCGGCGAGCGGGTCCTGGGTGCCATGTCACTCGTCTCCTTGCGTGGGGAATCCAACCGCCGGTTCACCGACGCGGACATGTCGCTCGCGCAGGAACTGGCGCGTCGCGCCGCCATCGCCGTCGAGAACGCGCGCCTCTACAAGGAAGCGCTCGAAGCGCGGTCATCCGCCGAGAACGCCAACCATGCCAAGACGGCGTTTTTGGCGCGCATGAGCCACGAGCTCCGAACGCCGCTAAACGCGATCGGCGGCTACACCGAGCTGCTCGCCATGGGCATTCGCGGGCCGATCTCCGAGATGCAGAAGAACGATCTCGAGCGGATCCGGTCCAGCCAGCACCACCTGCTCTCCCTGATCAACGACGTTCTGAATTACGCGAAGGTCGAGGCTGGCCGACTGCAGTACGATTTGAAGCCGTTGCCGCTCGCCCCAATGCTCTCGGGCGTGCAGCCGCTGTTCGACGTGCAGATGCGCGGCAAGGCGCTCCGTTTCGAGCTCGGTGCGGTGGACCCGGGGCTCGTCGTGCTGGTGGACGCCGAGCGTCTGCAACAGATCCTGCTCAACCTCGTATCCAACGCCGTGAAGTTCACGCCCAGCGGCGGCACCGTGCGCATCGAGACGCATCCGTCGACACATTACGTGGACGTGCACGTGATCGACACCGGCCGCGGCGTTCCCACCGACAAGCTCGAAGCCATCTTCGAGCCGTTCGTGCAGCTGCAGCTGCGGGGGGAGATGCCGCAGGGTACGGGATTGGGACTCGCGATCAGCCGCGATCTGGCGCGCGCGATGGGCGGCGACCTCCGCGCGCAGTGCGACGGTGGCGGCGCGACGTTCATCCTGCGGCTTCCCAAGGCCCCTTCTATATAGATGTCCGCCGACGGCACCGACGCACTCCACGATCCACAGACGGAGCTTGCCAACCGGGAGCTGTTCCTCGATCGGCTGCAGATGTCGGTGCTGCGCTCGGCGCGCTACAAGGACCGCAAGTTCGCAGTGCTGTCCATCTCGGTGCGCCAGTACGATCGCATCGCCGGCGCGCACGGATTCCAGGCGACGTCCGCGGTGCTGCACGAGTTCGCGCAGCGGCTCAAGGGCGTGGTGCGCAACTACGACAGCATTGGGCACATCGGCGGCGACCACTTCGCGGTGCTGCTCGAGTCCATTCGCGACGTCAGCGACCCCGCGCGCGTGGCCAACCGCCTGCACGAGGCGCTCCGCAGCACCATCCACACTCCGGCAGCCGAATTCATCGTCTCCGCGTGCGTCGGCATCGCGCTCAACGACCCCAGCGTCGACTCCGCCGAGCGGCTGATGCAGCTCGCCGGCCTCGCCCGGCAGCGCGCCGCCAACAGCGACGCCGCGTACGAGATCTACGATCCCGTGATGCAGGAGCACGCGCGCGCGCGCCTGCAGAAGGAGACGGAGCTGCGCCGCGCGCTCGACGAGGGTCAGTTCGACCTGCACTACCAGCCGATCGTCGCGCTCGACACCGGTCGCATCGTGAAGACGGAAGCGCTGATGCGCTGGCGACATCCCGAGCGCGGACTGGTGGCCGCGGGCGAGTTCATCTCGCTGGCGGAGGAGACGGGGCTCGCGGTACCGATGGGCTGGTTCGCGCTGGACCTGGCGTCGCGCCAGCTCGCGAGCTGGCGGTCCGATCGCGCGTCACCCGTCTCGGTGGGGATGAGCATCAACTTCACCGCGGCGCATTTTCACATTCCTGACATGGCCGAGCAGGTGCGCGACGTGCTCGCGAAACACAGCGTCGCCGACGGCATGAACTTCGAGGTCACGGAGCGGCTGCTCATCGGCGACCCGGCACGCACCAAGGACACGCTCAACAAGCTTCGCGCGTTGGGCGTCGGCATTCATCTGGACGACTTCGGCACCGGCTACTCGTCGCTGCAGTACCTGCACGATCTTCCCTTCGACGCCATCAAGATCGACCGCAGCTTCATCGCGCGACTGCCGAAAGGGGGACGCGATGCGCAGCTCGTGAGCACCATCCGCGAGCTGGCGCGCAATCTCGGTGTGCCCGTGATCGCCGAAGGTGTGGAGACCGACCACCATCTCTCGCTCGTCCGTGCGCTCGGGTGCGAGTACGCGCAGGGGTATCTCTTCGCGAAGGCACTTCCCGCTGCCGACTTCGCGTCGTTGGTCACGAGGAACCCTTCGTGGTAACTGAGATCAACAGCTTGTAACCACAGAGGGCACAGGGAGCTCTCTGTGCTCGCTGTGGTTCAATTACAGAAACATGAGGCTCGCAGAACTCGTCCGTGCGTCGCTGGAGGTCGCCGGCACGTCCGGTCGCCTCGCGAAGATCTCGCGTCTGGCGGAACTGCTTCGCGACACCTCGGGTGATGAGATCGCCATTGCCATCGGCTTTCTCACCGGCTGGCCCCGCCAAGGCAAACTGGGCGTTGGCTGGGCGATCGTTGCGGCCGCGCAGAATCAATCCCCGGCGATCGAGCCCTCGCTCGAGCTGGGCGACGTGGACGCCGCGCTCGCCGCGCTGCAATCCGTCAGCGGCAAGGGGTCGGGCGCCGAGCGCACGCGGCGTGTCAACGACCTGTTCACGCGCGCCACCATCGACGAGCAGCAGTTTCTCTCGGCGCTGCTGATTGGCGAGGTGCGGCAGGGCGCGCTCGAGGGCGTCCTGCTGGAGGCCGTCGCGAAGGCCGTCGATGTCCCCGCGGATCAGCTTCGTCGGGCCGCGATGATTGCCGGTGATCTTGGCGCCGTCGCCGCACAGCTGGCACGCGCCACGACGGCGGCGGAGCGCGAGCATGCGCTGCGCAGCTATTCGCTCCAGCTTTTCCGCCCGGTGCAACCGATGCTTGCGGATTCGGCGGAGGACGTGGGCAACGCGTTGCGCGAGTGCGGCGGGCGAGCGGTGATCGAGTGGAAGCTCGACGGCGCGCGCATCCAGGTGCACAAGGATGGGGATCGTGTCGCCGTGTACACGCGCAACCTGAACGACGTCACCGCGCGCGTGCCGGAGGTGATCGAGGCGGTACGGCGCTTTGCCGCACGGTCGCTCATTCTCGACGGCGAAGTCATCGGTCTCACGGCCGAGGGACGTCCGCGATCGTTTCAGGACACGATGAGCCGCTTCGGCCGGAAGTCCTCGGGTGGTCCCGAGCCCGGCGAGGGATCTGCCACGTCCCTTACGCCGTTTTTCTTCGACGTCCTGCAGCGCGACGGCACCGACGTCCTCGATCACCCGCTCTCGGATCGATTGCAGCACCTCGACGCCACCGTTCCCGCACCGCACCGCGTGCCTCGCGAGATCGTGGATACCGCCGATGCCGCCGAGTCGTTTCGTCGAAGCACCGTGGAGCGTGGCCATGAGGGCGTGATGGTGAAGTCGCTCACTGCGCCATACGCCGCCGGTCGGCGCGGTTCAGCGTGGATCAAGGTGAAGGTCGCGCGCACGCTCGACCTCGTAGTCATCGGCGTCGAGTGGGGCTCGGGACGCCGACAGGGTTGGCTTTCGAACCTGCATCTCGGCGCGCGCGATCCCGACACGGGCGGGTTCGTCATGCTCGGCAAGACCTTCAAGGGGATGACGGACGAGCTGCTCGAGTGGCAGACGAAGGAGCTGCTGTCGCGCGAGACGCATCGCGAGGGGCACATCGTCCACGTGCGTCCGGAGCTCGTCGTCGAGATCGCATTCAACGAGGTGCAGCGCAGCTCGCAATATCCCGGCGGTGTGGCGCTGCGGTTCGCGCGCGTGAAGGGCTACCGACCCGACAAGCGCGCGGACGAAGCCGATACTGTCGGTGCCGTGCGCGCGTTGCTGCCGGCAGAGTAGTTGTCGCGGCCCGCACGCGCTCGGTAACCGCTGAGCAGGCCATGTCGTGACTGTAGTATCGTCGCGGACAACTGTGGCGTGCGCGCACCACGCCGCTTGTCTTCGTCGCACGCCCGCGACACTTCGATGCACGGCACGGCGGCATCCCGTATCGGGGCGGCACATGGCACCTGCGTTGCCCGCTGTTCCCTCCTCACTTTGAAGAGGGTTGAAGACATGGGCGAAAGTATCGAGGGGTCCCGACGAGGCAGCCTGAAAAGAATCGCGCGCATCGCGCTTGGCGTGACGGTTTCGGCTGTCGCGATATTAGGTGCTGGTTGCAGCCCCGACCGTATCGCCGCGCCATCGCGGAACGCTGACCTGACCGTGCACGGCACCGTCGCGCACGCGGTCGTCGGAGACGCCGACACTTTTCCGTTCAGCTGGGAACAGGTGAACTGCAACAACGGCGAGGTGGTGCCTTACAGTGGGCACGAGACGGTCAACGTGCACTTCGTCCCGCCCGGCAACCTGCACCTGCAGTTCGACTTTCACACCACCGTGGACGGGACCGGCGACCTGGGCAACGTGTATCACGGTGCCGCCGAGGACTCCTACGTGCTGAACGATCCCAGCACCCTGGGATTCGAATACACCCAGGTGCACAACGTCATCATGAACAGCACGACCGCGCCGGACATGCATGTCAAGGTGCTGGTGCACATGACGGTGAGCGCCACCGGCGAGTGGACGGCGTCCGTCGAGACCATCAAGGACGATTGTCCGGCCATGTGATCTGTCGAGGTCTCATGGAAAAGCGGGAGGCGAACATCGCCTCCCGCTTTTGTATTTGGAAATCCTCAGGCCTACTGATTCTGCGACATCATGCATGTACCGATGGCCGACGCGTTGATGTCCGTGTTCGTGTTGTTCTGGATGGTGATCGACCAGCCGGTGCCGGCGGCGTTCGGCTGAGACGCGAGCACGGTCATGTTCACGTTGCCACTGACGGACGAGGTGATGATGAAGCCTCCTCCGAGCGGCTTTTTGGGCGAGGGGCACAGCGCGGTGATGGTCGTGGTAACGCTCCTTGTCAGAACGCCTGGCTGACTCACCTGCTCCCACGACGCGGCGCCCGCGGGGCCCTGCGGACCTTGCGGCCCCTGTGGACCAGTCGCGCCTTGCGGGCCAGTGGCGCCAGTTGCCCCCGTGGCGCCCGGCGCGCCGGTGTCGCCCTTGTCGCCCTTGTCGCCCTTCGGTCCTTGCGCACCAGTCGCGCCGGTGACGCCGACGTCACCCTTCTCGCCCTGGATTCCCTGAGGACCCTGCGCGCCAGTCGCGCCGGTCTCTCCCTTCTCACCTTGCGCACCCTGCGGACCGGTTGCGCCAGTTGCTCCGGTAGCGCCGGTCGCGCCCGTCTCACCCTTGTCACCTTGTGGTCCCTGAGCGCCCGTTGCCCCGGTTGGACCAGTATCGCCCTTCGGTCCTTGCGGGCCAACTTCACCCTGGGGACCCTGCGCACCGGTTGCTCCAGTTGCTCCAGTTGCTCCAGTCGCGCCGATCTCACCCTTGTCGCCCTGCGGGCCCTGGGCACCAGTTGCGCCGGTTGGACCAGT
>DATFHG010000016.1:0-36266 GCA_035248725.1 Gemmatimonadaceae bacterium
CAACCCTCGATGCCGAGCGCGTCGATCACCAGCTGCGCATGCTCCAGGCTGTCCTTGCTCGACGTCCGATACGGCATGCGCACGCCGATGACGTTCTCCGCCCCGAGCGCTTTCGCGGCGAGATAGGCAGTCACCGCCGAATCCACACCTCCGGACACGCCGATCACCGCGCGCTCGAAGCCGCGCTGGGACATCTCCTCGCGAATGAAGTGGACCAGCCACTCTTCGGTGATCTTTGGGTCGATCTCGAGCGGCAGGGGCGCGATGAACGGCCCCGCGCTGACGACAGTGACGCCGACATTACTCGACTTGGCCGCCGCCTTCCTGCCCGCCTCTGTGCCGCCGTCGCGAGCGCCGTCAGTTGAGCGGTCGACTGCGCCGTGAGCTGCGCCGTTCGCTGCGCCATACGCCAGCACAACTGGTTCACCAGCCTGTACGCGTCCAATGTTGGCCACGAGGTGCGGGATCATCACCTCGAGATCCGCCACGAGGGGCATGTCCGTGCGCGCTCGCGTCACGTCTTCCGTGTCGCATGCAGCCGTGATGATCGCTTCCTCCCACAGCGGCCCACGGACGCGCAGATCACCCTTAGGTCCCATCAGCATGGACGCGCCGGGGAAAAGCTTGCCCGCTTCGCTCCCGACGAGGTTCGACAGTGCGACGAATACGCCATGCTCCTCGGCGATGTCACGGGCGAGTCGCTCCCAGCGATTCACGCTCGCGGGCCCGGGCACGCCATGCTCCATCGGCCACGGGCCGCGCGCGGGAGGCGCCGACAGCACGAAGATCACCTGCGCGCCGTCCAGCGCCGCGATGGTTCCCGTGACGCTGTGCCACGCATCTTCGCAGACGAGGATGGCCATACGCCCCCACGAGGTGTCGAAGGCGCGCACCTCGCGGCCCCGCTCCACGAACCGCTCCTCGTCGAACATCCCGTACGTGGGAAGGAACATCTTCCGGTGCACGTGACGGACGATCGCGTCGCTGCCGCCGAGCGTGACGTACAGCGCGCTGTTGTAGAGTTTGTTCGCGTGCAGCTCGTAGAAACCGATCACGACATCGAGCATGCGCGCGCCCGTCACATGCTCGCGATAGATCCGTTGGAGGTCGCGGGCGAGTTCACCCGCGGGCATCGCCACTTCGCGCACGCCGCCCTCCAGGAAGTACCCCGTCAGCGCCGATTCCGGCAGACACAGCACCTGTGGCCGCGGCGACAGGGAATCCGTCTGCGCGAACAGCTCACCCAGGCGAGTCAGGTTGCGCCCGTATTCGCCCTTTCTCGGACTGAATTGCGCGACGGCGAGCTGGAGGGTCATACCATGAAGAAGGTAGCTAATAGCGCTTTTTCGGTGTATCAGTCGGCCGATGCGTAGAACGCTCCTGCTGCTCTCAGTATGCTCCGCGCCACTGCTGGCTCAAGGGTCGGCGCAGACCGAGGCCTGGCAGATCATCCTGCCGCCGCAGGCGAGCATCGTGTTCGCGCGCGACGGATCCCTGATCGGTGAGGTGGGCGCCGAAAGCCGGTTCAGCGTGCCGATCAGGTCGCTCCCGCGCTACGTCGGCGAGGCGTTCGTCGCGGTCGAGGACCAGCGATTCTATCAGCACGACGGCGTCGACCTGGTAGGCGTTGCGGCAGCGATCAAGGACAACCTTCTCGGCGACCGGCGCGGCGCGAGCACCATCACCCAGCAGCTCGTCGGGAACCTGCATCCCGATCTCATCGACCGCCGCGACCGCAGCCTGGGTCGCAAGCTCAAGGAACAGTCGGCGGCGCGCGAGATGGAGAAGCATTACAGCAAGGAACAGATCCTCGAGGCGTACCTCAACGACATCGATTATGGCCACGGCTGGGGCGGCATCGAGATGGCCGCGCGCCATTACTTCGCGAAGGGCGCCGCGCGCCTGACGCTGGCGGAGGCGGCGACGCTCGCGGCCCTGCCGAAGGGACCGGCGGTCTACGATCCGATCAAGTTCCCCGAACGTGCCCGCGCACGGCGCAATGTGGTGCTCGGATTGATGGCGGAGCAGGGATACATCACACGCGATCAGGCGGTCGCGGCGCAGCGCGAGGCGCTCGTCGTGGCGCCGAACCTCGGCCGATCTGTCGTCGCACCCTATTTCGTGGACGCCGTGCGGCAGATCGCCGAGCACGAAGGAGTGAATCTCTCCGCCGGTGGCTACAGGGTCTTTACGACGCTGGAGCCCGCGCTCCAGCGCGCCGCGAACGACGCACTCGTGCAGGGCGTCGCCGCTGTGGAGGCGCGCGACGGCTATCGCTATCCGAAGATGTCCGCGCTGCCGCGCGACCGCGATGACTATCTCCAGGGGCTCGTCGTGGCGGTCGACCCGTTCACGGGTGACGTCCGCGCGCTGGTGGGTGGACGCGACTACGCGCGGTCGCCGTTCAATCGCGCGACGTACGCCATGCGCCAGCCCGGCTCCGCGATCAAGCCCTTCGTGTACGCACGCGCGATCATGGACAGCATTCCGGCGAACGCGATCATCAACGACACCGTGCTCGCCATTCCGCTGCCGAACGGGGACGTCTACAGCCCCGACAACGCCGACAACCAGTTCATGGGCCCGATTACCATGCGCGAAGCGCTGGTCCACTCGCGCAATACGGTCGCGGTGCAGCTCGCCGAACGCGTCACGCTGGATTCCGTCGCCGCGCTCGTGCAGCGCGTCGGCATCGAGACGCCGTTCCAGCCATATCCGTCGAGCGCCATCGGTGCGTCGGTCGTGCGTCCGGTCGACTTCGTCGCGGCATACAGCGCGTTCGCGACTAACGGCGTTGCCGTCGAACCGCGCTACATCACGCGCATCGAAGATCGCAGCGGACGCGTCGTGTACGACGCGCCGAATCCGGAGCCGCGACGCGTCATGGATCCGCGCGTCGCGTTCATCGTCCGCAACATGATGCGCGACGTGGTGGAGCGCGGTACCGGGGCGACGGCGCGCCGGATGGTGCCAAATCAGATCGCCATCGCCGGCAAGACGGGCACCACGAACGACAACGCTGACGTGTGGTTCATGGGCGTGACGCCGTCGCTGGTCGCTGGTGTGTGGCTCGGCTTCGACAAGCCGAAGACCATCATGCCCGGCGCCGCCGGTGGATCGCTCGCTGCGCCGATCTGGGCGAACATGGTGACGCAGTACTATGGAAGTGGCACCGCAGGCGACTGGTTCGCTCCGGGCGACCTGAGCTCCGGAGAGCTCGATCGCGCAACGGGACAGCTCGCCGACTCGCTGACGCCTCCCGATCGCCGCTACACGGAATACTTCATCCCGGGCACCGAGCCGCCCCTGCTGCGCATCGACCCGTGGAAGATTCCGCAGTGGGGACCGTTCATCACGCATTGAGCTTGACAGTATCCGTCCCGCATTCTCTTTTGCGGCGTGCGTTTCTCGATCCCGTTGCTCCTCGTGGCGCTGTTCGCGCGCGCGGCGTCCGCGCAGTCCGCTGATTCGGCGCATGCCGACGTATCGGCGGCCGGCACGTATACCGAGGATCAAGCCGCGCGTGGCAAGTCGGTGTACGAGTCGTACTGCTCCGCCTGCCACACCACGAGCTTCCACACGGACGAGCAATTCCGATTCAACTGGTTCGGCCGCACCGTCTATGACCTCTTCAAGACGGTGAAGACGACGATGCCGGAGGACAATCCCGGCGGGCTCTCCGATGACGATTACACGCGGGTCGTCACGTACATCCTGAAGCTCAACGGCTTCGCGTCCGGTCCCGATTCGCTGCCCGCGGACTCGTTGCGCATGAAGAGCATCCGCATCCGCGCGGCGACGGACACCGCGGCCTCGCCTCCGCACCCATGACACTGCAGCGACGCGATTTCATCAAGATCGCGGGAGCCGGCGCTGGTGCCGTACTCACGGGTTGCGCGCCGGCATTTTTGCGCTCCGGGCGATCGAGCGCGAACGTGATCGTCGTCGGCGCCGGAGCGTGGGGTGGCTGGACCGCGCTGAATCTGCGCCGCATGGGCGCACGGGTGACCCTTGTCGACATGCTCGGTCCGGGAAACTCGCGATCCACGTCCGGCGACGAAACGCGGGGCGTGCGCAGCTCGTACGGCGACCGCCCGCAGGGGGAGTTGTGGATGCAGTGGGCGCGCGTCGCGATGGACCGCTGGAAGCAATGGGACGCGGAATACGCGAAGCCCCTCAAGATGCGCGTGTTTTTCACGACTGGAGACGTCATCCTCCGCGCGGAGGACGAACCCTTCACGAAGACGACGCGCCTGTGGTGGGAGAAGAACCGCATCCCGCACGAGGTGCTCCCGGTTGACGAGGTCCGAAAACGCTGGCCGCAGTTCAACGTGGACGACACGACGGTCGTGCTCTACGAACCTGACGCCGGTGTGGTGCGCGCCCGGCGCGCGACCGAAGCCGTCGCCGAGGTGTTCCGGTATGAAGGCGGGAGCCTGGTCATCGGGCGCGTGGTGCCACCAATGCCCGCCGGATTTGACGGCCACACGCTGCGTCTGACCAACGGAGACACCGTCAGTGGTGACGCGATCGTGTTCGCGGTGGGACCCTGGCTCGGCAAAACGTTTGCCCTGATGCAGAATCGCATGCGCACGCCGCTGGGCCGCGTCTTCTATTATGGGACGCCGTTCGGGGACCAGCGATTCAATTACCCGAACATGCCGAGCTGGAATTACCCTGGCGTGACGGGGTGGCCGGGGCTGCCGGTGGACAATCGCGGCTTCCGCGTCCGTGGCGGCGAGTCGGCGCCGCTCCGCAACGCTACCGCCGCTGGTGGTTCGTCCGCGCCGCCCGCGCCAACACCGGCCGCGCAGAATGATCCCGACCTCAGCGTGCGCTGGATAAGCGGCGACCGTGTGGAGCGATCGAAGGCGTGGGTCGCCGAGCATTTTCCGGATCTCGCGGACGCGCCGCTGCTGGAAACCCGTTCATGTCATTACGAGCTGAGCTCGAGCCGCAACTTCATCGTCGACCGGCACCCGGAGCTCGCCAACACGTGGATCGCCGGCGGCGGCAACGCTGAGGGATTCAAGTTCGGTCCTGTGATCGGCGAGTACATCGCCAAACGCGTTCTGGAGGCGCCCACCGACCCAGCCGTCGCGAAACAGTTCACGATTCCAACGACGGAGTTTGCGCCACAGCCGGCCTGACGCGGACGTCAGGCAGCAAGGCCGCCAGCAGCCCGATCGCCGGCAGGAACGCGCAGATGTGGTACACGAAGTCGATACTCGTGTGATCCGCGATTTCCCCCAGGATCGCCGCGCCCAGCCCACCCATTCCGAAGGCCAGCCCGAAGAAGAGGCCTGAGATCAGGCCGATGCGTCCCGGAACGAGCTCCTGCGCGTACACCAGGATGGCCGGCATCGCGCTCGCGAGAATCAGTCCGATTACGACGCTCAGCGCCGCCGTCCACCAGAGGTTCATGTACGGGAGCGCGAGCGTGAAGGGCAGCACGCCCAGTATCGACCACCAGATCACGCGCTTGCGACCGATACGGTCTCCGACCGGGCCGCCGATGATGGTTCCGGCGGCGACGGCGCCGAGGAAAACGAACAACAACACCTGCGCGCGTTGCACCGACACGCCGAAGCGGTGGATGAGGAAGAACGTGTAGTAATTGGTCAGGCTCGCCAGGTAGAAGTATTTGGAGAAGATCAGCGCGACGAGGACCGCCATCGCCGCCCGCGTCCTTCCCGGAGACACCTGCGGATGCGCCGCACGTGCGTGGGCGGCGTGGACATGATGATGTCGCGCGTACCAGCGGCCGACCCGGACCAGGAGGAGAATGCCGGCCAGCGACGCGAGCGCGAACCAGCGGATGCTGCCCTGGCCGTGCGGCACAACGATGAACGCCGCGAGCAACGGCCCGACCGATCCACCCACGTTGCCGCCCACCTGGAACACCGACTGCGCGAGCCCGTGCTGTCCGCCGGACGCCATTCGCGCGACGCGCGACGACTCGGGGTGAAAGACGGCGGACCCCATCCCGACGAGTGCCGCCGCGCCCAACAGCAGCGGAAATGTGCCCGCGCTGCCCAGCAGCAGCATGCCGAAGAGCGTGAAGCCCATCCCCGCGGCGAGTGAGTACGGTTGCGGACGCTGATCGGTGTAGTGGCCGATGAGCGGCTGCAGCAGGGAGGCGACGATCTGATACGTAAGGGTGATCAGCCCGATCTGCACGAAGGTCAGGCCGAACTGCGTCTTCAGGATCGGATAGATCGCCGGCAGCAGCGATTGCAGCATGTCGTTGATCAGGTGACACAGGCTGATTGCGCCGAGGACCGTGAAGGCCGTGCGAGTGGGATCGTGCCTGGAAGTCATGCGGGAAAGCTAGGTTCGCGCTTGCGATTGCACGCGAATTCCGACAGTGTACGAGTGTCCCTCAGGGACGCAGCTGCTCCGGAGGTTTCATGCGTGCATCCAGTCTGATCGCATTGTCGCTCGTCGTCGTGCCCGCCGCGCTCAGCGCTCAGCGGATTCCATTCCGCATCGGCGGACGCCATCCGGGTGGCCCCACCAACCTGCCCCCGACCGCCGCACCGATCGCGCGCGAGCTCGCGTACAAGCGGCTCAACGTATCCATCGAGTCGTACCCGATGGTGAGCCACTTCGACGTGCCGGGCTTCATGACGGGCGGTGCGCCGTCGCACTGGACGAGTGCCGGCATGGGTTCTCGCGTCGACTATCGCGTCACCTCAGTCATGTCGGCCACGCTCGACATGACCTCCACATTCCTCGGCGGTCCCGCGAACACGTTCTCTGCCGAGCTGGGCACGCGCTTCCGGGCGCCGCGCGACGGACACCGTCTCATGCCGTTCATCGACCTGCGTGGCGGCTACTTCGCCACGTACGACATGTCGCTGAACCCGATCGACGAGACCTACGCGCCTCCTGGAACCGCCGCGTACGGACCTGGCGCGCATTACACGACCGGCCTGGGCGCTATCGCGGGGACGGGATTGGAATACGCGCTGTCGCGGCAGTTCTCGCTGATGACATCCGTGTCCGGTGTGCGCGGTTACCTCAAGCCGTACGACCTCGGTAGCGGCTTTGGCACCCGATCCACGTATCCGATGACGTCCATCCGCTACACGATCGGTCTCCGCTTCAATCCTGTGCGGACACTCGCTGCGCAGGCGGATCCGCGCATGTAACGGTATCCCACGAAAGACAAACGGCCGGCGGAGTGCATCCGCCGGCCGTTTTTTACGTCGATGCCCGATGCTACGCGCCGGCGGCCGCTACCCGCTTCTCGGCGACTTCCATCATCGTCTGCCCGGACGGTACGTCGTTGCGCTCCGGAGCAGGGAGCAGCGCCACCTCGAATACGTCGTCCAGGGTGCTCACGGGATGGAAGCTGAGCAGCTTCCGCACCTCTTCGGGAATGTCTTCCAGGTCGCCCTCGTTGTCCTTGGGCAGCACGATGTGCTTGATCCCTGCGCGATGCGCGCCGAGCACCTTCTCCTTCAGTCCGCCGATCGGCATCACTCGGCCGCGGAGTGTGATCTCGCCCGTCATCGCGACGTCCTTTCGCACCGGTCGTCCAGACATCGCGCTGACCAGCGCCGTGGACATCGTCACGCCCGCGGAAGGGCCGTCTTTCGGGATCGCACCTGCCGGCACGTGGACGTGCACCTCGATCGAGCCGAGGCGGTCCTCGGGGATGTGCAATGACGATGCGTGCGTCGCCGCATACGTCAGCGCGGCGCGTGCGGATTCCTTCATGACGTCGCCGAGCTGGCCGGTGAGAATCAGCGAAACGTTTCCCCAGCCGCTCACCTGCGTCTTCGACTCGTTGTCGTTGAGACGCTGGCCGTAGCCGTACATGCGGCGGATCGCTGCCTCCACGAACATGATGTCGCCGCCCGCGGGCGTGTAATACATCCCGGTGGCGACGCCGACCTCGCTTTCTTCCGCCGCGCGCTCCGGATGCACCTTGGGCCGGCCGAGCAGATCGCGGATCTCGTTTTCGTCGATCTTCCCATCGTCGATCACGCGGGAATCACCAGCCGCGATGCGACGCGCGACCTTGCGCGCGACCGCGCCGATCTGGCGCTCGAGCTGGCGTACACCGCTCTCGCGCGTGTACTCGGACACCACACGCTCCACCGCCGCGTCCGTGAACTCGACGTTCTTGCCCTTGAGGCCCGCGTCTTCCAGCTGGCGCGGAATCAGATACCGCTTGGCGATCTCGCGCTTCTCCTGCTCGGTGTAGCCCGCGAACTCCACGACCTCCATGCGGTCGAGCAGCGGACCCGGAATGTTCTGCACGAAGTTGGCGGTGCAGATGAAAAGGACCTCGCTGAGATCGAACGGAACTCCGAGATAGTGGTCGGTGAACGTGTCGTTCTGCGCGGGGTCGAGGACCTCGAGCAGCGCGCTCGCGGGGTCGCCCTGGAAGGAGATCCCCAATTTGTCCACTTCGTCCAGCAGGAAGACGGGGTTCTTCGTGCCCGCCTGCTTCATGCCCTGGATGATGCGACCGGGCATGGCGCCGACATAGGTACGACGATGCCCTCTGATGTCCGCTTCGTCGCGCACGCCACCCAGAGCCGCCCGGACGTACTTCCTTCCGAGCGACCGCGCGATCGACTTGGCGATCGATGTCTTGCCGACGCCCGGAGGACCGATGAACAGCAGAATGGGCCCCTTCGCCATGGCGCGGGCTTTCGCTTCCTTGCTGTCCTTGATCGGCTTCTTGACGTCGCGGTCGAGATGCAGTGTCGGCGTCGCATCGTCGCGCGTGGCGCGGAGTTTTTCAATGGACAGCTCGCCGGTCTTCCGAAGCTCTTCTTCCATCTCCTGAGCGCGGAGCTGGCGCACCGCGAGGAATTCGAGCACGCGATCCTTCACGTCGGGAAGGCCGTAGTGGTCTTCATCGAGCACCTTCTGCGCGTTCGTGAGGTCGAGACTGTCGTCCGATCGCGTGTTCCACGGCAGCTCGCTCACCCACTCCAGATATGTGCGGATGACCTGCGCTTCCATGGATTCGCGGCCCGAGCGCTCCAGCCGGCCGAGCTCGCGGTCGACTTCGCGGCGCGCTTCGTCCGGCAGCTCGAGCTTTGCGAGCTTCTCGCGCAGCTCCGTGATCTCCTTGCTCTGGTCGTCCTCACCCAGCTCTTTCTGGATCGCCTTCATCTGCTCGCGCAGATACATCTCGCGCTGCCGCTCGCCCAGCTCTTCCTGCACCTGCGATTTGATCTCCTCCTGCGTCTCGATCATCGTGATCTGACGCTGAACGTGCACCAGCACGCGGCGCAGGCGTTCCTCCACCGATAGCGTTTCGAGCAGCCCCTGTTTCTCGGCGACGGGGAGCTCGATGTATCCGGCGACGAGATCCGCGAAGCGCCCGGGATCCGTGACCGCGTCGAGCACCTGATGCACGACCTCTTCGGGGAGGCCGCGTCGCTCGCCCAGCTCGGCGGCCCGCTCACGGATTTCCTTGTGCAGCGCGATGAAGGCGGGATCGTCCTCCTTCACCGGCTTCATCTCGTCCACCGGCATGACGATCGCGCTCAGGTAGCCCTCTGACGTCGTGTACTGCAGCGCTGTCGCGCGCATCTCACCCTGCAGGAGGAGCTGCACACCGCCGAGGCCACGCTGGATCTGGCCGATGCGCGCGATGACGCCCATCTGGTACAGGATGTCGGGCGTCGGCTCGTCGGTGTTGTCCCGTTGTGCGACCGCGAACACGAGTCGTTCGCCACGCAGCGCCGCTTCGATCGCCCGCAATGTGCCCGGCCGGCCTGCCGCGATAGGCGCTGTGAGACCCGGAAAGATCACCGTGCCGCGCAGCGGGAGGACAGGCAAAGTCTGGCGTTGAGCCATGATGTCCTTTCGTAGTAGTAAACCGCGATTTCGGGCATCGCACGCGACAGCGATGCGCTTGGCTGCGGAAACGCACCTTCCATTCCAGCCATGGCAGTGCGCCCTAACTGGTGGTGCAGCGCACTTTAGCCCGTCGCAGCGCTGCAATGCGCGGTTTTCTGTGCGGGTTGCGTGCTCATGTTCTACGACAGCTTGGCAGGAATTGCAACCTGAGACGGCACATCTGACGTAGTGACCATGCCTGATCGGCGTGTGCGTCGTGCACGCCCGTAGCTCCGTCCTTTCCATGGACTTGCATGCGTGGTACTATCCTCCGAGCCGAGCACCGGCGATTGCCACTTCGACTCAGCCGCTTGTCTTCGCAACCTCCCGCGCCCGGATCCCAACCGGCATCCACTGATTCCGCCGCCCAGACGTCGAGCTCGGAGCTCAAGGCGCACATCGAGCGCATTCTGGGCGCGCACTACGAGCTGGACAGTGAAATCGGGCGGGGCGGGATGGGTGTGGTGTATCGCGCGCGCGACAAGCGACTCAAGCGTCACGTCGCGATCAAGGTGCTGCCGCCGGAGCTGGCCTTTCAGAGCGCCATCAGGACGCGCTTCCTGCGCGAGGCGGAGACCGCCGCGCAGCTGAGTCACCCGAACATCGTTCCGATCTACACCGTCGACGAAGCCGAGGGACTGGTGTTCTTCGTCATGGCGTACGTGAGCGGTGACAACCTCGCGAAACGGCTGCACGATCGCGGCGTCCTCGCGATCGAGGACGTGCGACGCATCGTGCGCGAAGTCGCCGACGCGCTCGCCTACGCCCACGAGCGCGGTGTCGTGCACCGCGACATCAAGCCGGACAACATCCTGCTCGACGCGAACAGCAACCGCGCGATGGTCACCGACTTCGGTATCGCGCGCGCCGTCAGTGACATGGACTCCGGCCGTCTCACCGCGACGGGGATGGCGATCGGCACACCGGCGTACATGTCGCCGGAGCAGGCCGCGGGCGATCGGCAAATCGACGGACGCAGCGACCTGTACTCACTCGGCGTGGTCGCATACCAGATGCTCGTCGGCGAGCCGCCGTTTGTCGCGAACAGCACGCCGGCAATGCTGGTGAAGCACATCTCCGAACGACCCACGCCGGTGACGCAGCGTCGCAGCGACGTGCCGTCCGACCTCGCGCGCGCCGTCATGATGTGTCTCGAGAAGGAACCGGCGAACCGGTTCCCGAGCGCGGGCGCGCTCGTGACCGCGCTCGACTCAGGTCATGTGCCGGAGCCTCGCGTTTCGGCGCCGCAGCCCGAGGTGGGCATGGTCCCCGCTCCGGTGGCGTCGCAGCGCGTCTCGCTCGACACCGGCTACGAGGACGCGCGATTCCCCACACCGGAAGAGCAGCGCCGCTTCGAGCACCCCGACGTCGTGGCGTTCCGCCGCAAGCTCGCGCCGTACCTGTTCGTGAACAGCGTAATCGTCCTGGCGACGATCTTCGGTAAGGACAATTTCTTCCCGCTCACGGTGATGTGGAGCATCTACATCGCCTACAAGTACGCGCGGCTGTGGAGCGATGGCTTCGATTGGCGCGACGTCTTTCGCCAGCCGCGCGAACGCGAGCTGATCGACGTCGCCGACGACTTTCTCGAATACGTGCGCGCGATGTTCAATCGCGACAAGCGTCGCGAGCTGCGCGACAAGGCGCGCGCCCGCCGGCTGTCGGGGCGGATGGCCTCGCCCGTGCTCGGCGCGGGTGGACTCGACATGTCACTCGCTGCGTCGGTGTCGCCTGAATCCGTGTACGACGCCGCCGGCACGCACGCGGACCGCGTGCGCCATGCCGCGACGGACCGCGACGAGATCCTCCGTCTCATTGGCACGCTTCCGGAGCGCGACCGCGATCGCGTCAACGACGTCACGCGCTCGGCGAACGCGTTGCACGATCGCATCGGCGCCCTGGCGATGGCCCTCGCCGACCTGGAGCGCAACGTCGTTCCCGGCGGCGCCGGTGCGCTCGAGCAGGAGATCAGCCGCCTCGAGGAGCAGGCCAATCCGCTGGAGTCGGGCAGCGAGGATCGCGTGCGTCGCCTCGCCTTTCTCAAGCGCCAGCGCCGCGCGGTGAAGGACATGCAGGAACGGCGCGACCAGGTGGCCTCGAAGCTGGAGACGTGCGCGCTGGCGCTGCGGCAGCTGAAGCTCGACGTGCTGCGCCTGCGCGCCGGCGCACAGACGCACCAGCATGTGACGTCGCTCGCGCTGGAAGCCATGGCGCTCGCGGAAAACGTCGACAGCGCACTCTATGTCGCCGATGAGATCTCGCGCGCTACCGCTCGACCCAGCGGACGCGTCCAGCGATCGTCGGTGAGACCAGGGTGAGCCAGGACTATCTCCGCGACCGGCTCGTCGCGGCAGTCGGCGACCACTACCTGATCGAAGAGGAGCTTGGCCGCGGTGGGATGGCCGCCGTGTTCCGCGCGCTCGACGTGCGGCTCAACCGGCACATCGCCATCAAGCTGCTCCCGCCCGACCTCGCCTTCAATCCCAGCGTGCGCTCGCGCTTCCTGCGCGAGGCACAGATGGCGGCGGGGCTGATGCATCAGAACATCGTGCCGATCTACACGGTCGATGAGCGTGAAGGGCTCGTGTACTACGTGATGGCGCTCGTCGACGGCGAGAGTCTCGCACACCTGCTATCACGCCAGGGAGCGATGGCCGTGGACCGCGTGCGCGCCATCGTCGCCGATGTGGCCGACGCGCTGGATTTCGCGCACCGCCAGGGCGTCGTCCATCGCGACATCAAGCCCGACAACATCCTGCTCGATCGCGCGAGCGGACGTCCCATGGTCACGGACTTCGGTATCGCGCGTGCCGCCGCCGAGGAATCGCGGCTGACCGTCACGGGCATGGCGGTCGGCACACCGGCCTACATGAGTCCCGAACAGGCGATGGGCGAGCGCGAGGTCGATGGACGCAGCGACATCTACTCGCTCGGCATCGTCGCCTATCAGATGCTCGCCGGTGAACCGCCGTTCCGCGCGTCGAACACGCCGGCCATGCTGATGAAGCACGTGGCCGAGCCGCCGCCTCCGCTGCGGCAGCGTCGTCCGGAGATTCCTGCGAGTCTCGCCGAGGCCGTCGAACGCGCGCTCGCGAAGAAGCCCGAGGACCGCTGGCGCTCGGCGTCGGAGTTCCGCGACGCCGTGCTCGAGCGCACGCTGGCGAAAGTCTATCCCGCGCCTCCCCCGCCTTCCCCGGCGGCACCGTCGGCGCCCCGGCACGATGACGCACGAGCGCTCCCGCGTCCCATGGAACCCGCCGATGCCTTCGGCCCTGGCGCGGTGAACGTCGCGCTGCCTTTCCTGCGGTTGCCCCCGCCCGGCTTGTCGAAACGCGAACGCCGGGACTGGTACAAGGAACAGCGGCGCAGCATGAAGGACGCGGTGCGCGCGGGATTCGAAATGCCGGAGATACCCGTCGAGCGTCGCATCGCCAAATTCAGGCGCAGCATCGTCTCGTACGGAGCGACGTCGGTGATGCTGGCGGCGATCAACGGCATCACGTCGCCGCACTTTCCATGGGCTGCGTTCCCGATCCTGGGCATGATGGTGGGAACGCTGACGCAGCTCGGATCGCTCTGGGGTGATGGCGTGTCCATGAAGCAGATCCTGTTCGGATCGACCCGCGCCGTGTCCGCCCTCCCGGCCGCGGCGGCGGCGCCCGCGAAGCCCCGGACGGATCCCGGCACGCTGGTGTCGCAGGACATCCTCGCGGGGTCGCATGGCGCCACCGTGCGCCGCGCCGCGGGCAGCCGCGACGTCATCGTCGATCTGCTCTCGCGCATGACGCCGAAGGAGCGCGAGATGCTTCCCGCCGACGTGGACGAAACGGTGAAAGCGCTCATGGATCGCGTGGCATCGCTGGCCACCACGCTGCACCGTCTGGATTCCGAGGCCAACGGCGCCACACTCGGCTCCCTCGATGAGCGCGTGGAAACCCTGAAGCGCGAACCGACACTCTCGGGCGAAGGCGAGCGACGATTGGCGCTGCTCGAGCGGCAACGGACCACGTTGCGCGATCTGCTCGAGCGCCGTGCCGCGCTCCTCACGCAGATGGAGAGCGCCAGCCTCGCGCTCGAGAATCTCAAGCTCGATCTGGTCCGCTTCCGTTCGGCGGGCGTCTCCAACGCGCTCGAGGACGTGACCAGTGCCACGCGCGAAGCGCGGGCGCTCTCGCGCGACATCGGCCACATGCTCGACGCCGCCGACGAGGTACGTCGGCTCTGAGCGTCGGATCGCGCCCACTGCCGCGCGTCATCTCGCTGCTCCTCGTGTGCGTTGCGTGCGGATCCAGCGAAGAGCGGCCGCGCGACTCGGTCGGCGATCGTGCGCCGGCGACGGGTGCGGCGCGCCCTCAGCGCGATTCCTCGCGCGCGAACGCGCCCCGCGTCGCGCGACCCGACACCATTCGCGGGCTGTATGTGAGCCGATGGGCGGCGATCGGATCGTCGATCTGGCGACTCATCGGCGTGGCGCGAACGACCGAGATCAACACCCTCGTCATCGATGTCAAGGACGATCGCGGATTGACGCTCTACCGGTCGGACGTGCCGTTGGCGCGCGAGATCGGCGCCGACACTACCCAGCCCATGTCGGACACCCGCCTGCGGGCCGTGCTCGACACCATGCGCACGTATGGCATCTATCCCGTCGCGCGCATCGTGGTCGCGAAGGACCCGTTGCTTGCCGACGCGCGTCGCGAATGGGCGATTCATCGCAGGGACGATTCGACGCGCGTCTGGCTCGATCGCCATGACCGGCCGTGGCTCGATCCCACGAATCCGGAGATCTGGCAATACGCGGCGGACCTTTCCGCGGAAGCGGTGCGACTCGGCTTCAGCGAGCTGCAATTCGACTATGTACGCTTTCCCGACGAAGATCGCGTGATCGACGAAGGCCGGTATGCCCACATGAACGGACGCATCCGCGCCCAGGTGATTCGCGATCAGCTCACCTACCTCCGATCACTCGTCAAACCGCTGGGCGCGCGAATGACGATCGACGTGTTCGGCCTCACGGCCACCGATTCCACCGACATGGGAATCGGGCAGCGGTGGGAGATGTTCATCGACCGTGCGGACGTGGTTCTGCCGATGGTATATCCGTCGCATTTTGCCGCGGGCACCTACGGGCTGGCGAACCCGAACGCGAAGCCGTACGCGACGATCGCGGGCGCTCTCGAGGACGTGACGCGTCGGACGGAGTCGGTGGCGAATGCTGCCAGGATCATCCCGTGGTACCAGGACTTTACGCTGGGGACTCCGCCATACGGCGCGGACGAAGTGCGCGCACAGATCAACTCAGGCTATGCGAGCGGCTACCACGAGTGGATCCTGTGGAATCCGTCCAGCAAGTATCACGTCGACGCATTGCGTCGCGACAGCATCCCGCTCGTTCGCGACTCCGGCGCACGTCGGGATTCGACAGCGCGGCGTGATTCAACGCGCGAGTAGGCGCGTAATCGCGACTGCGACCTCGCTCGGCGATTCCTCCGGGAGGAAGTGCCTGGCGCCCGAAATGACATCCAGCGTGCTGCGCGGAATCGACCCGGCCAGACGCCGGCCGAGCTCGACCGGCAGAAACGGGTCCCGCTCGCCCCACATGATGGACACGGGGCATACGACATCCTTGAGACGGGGAGCCAATGCTTGCGTCTCGGAGCATTCGAGCGCGCCAAGGTGGGCAACGAGGGCGTCTCGACCGGCCGGCGTCGCGAAGGGACGGAGGTAGAGGTCGACCGCGTGCTCGCCGCGGTCGACGTCCTGATATCCACGCAACAGATCGGAACGAACGACGGAGAGGATCCACGTGGGCGGCAGATGCCGCGTGAGTGGCAGCATCGCTCGCGCGACTTTCACTGATCGGGCCGGCCACGCATCGAACGCCACGCTGTCGATGAGACACATGCGCGAGACACGGTGTGGGTACCGCAGCGCCAGCGACTGCGCGATGCCCCCGCCGACGTCGTGGCCGACCACGCATGCGAAGTTGATTCCCAGCTGATCGAGCACGCGTGCCAATCGGTCGGCGTGGGCGCGCAAGGTGACGGGATGCTGCCCTGGCGGGTCGCTCCTGCCAAAACCGAGCAGGTCGACGACGACGACGCGATGTCCTTCGGGGATGAGCGGAACCACGCCGGTCCACAGGTGTCCAGACGTGGGGAATCCGTGCACGAGAACCACGGGTTCGCCGGCCCCGCGAGATCCCGCGGCGTAGTAGTAGATGCGAGCGCCATCGATGTCGAGGAATTCGCCGCGCATGCGAGTGAACCTAAGTGCAGCAGGCTAATTGCGTTAAAGCCCCTCTAGCGCAATTCGCAAAACCCTTTATGCTTACGCCGCCAAACCGCCGGGACTGCCGGAGTAACTGGCGTGTTCCCGTATGAAGACCGAACCGACAGCATTGTGACCCTGCCGCCCATACAGCCGGCGACACTTCCACAAAGTCCGACAGCTGCGCCTCAGGCGCCGGTTCGCTTCCCCCTTGGCTGGCTCCTCGAGCATGCGGCAGCACCGCTACAGTACCGCGCCATTACAGAAGTAGCGCGTATCGGGGACCACGTCGGACCGAAGGTCGCCGCTATCACCTACACGTACAAGCCTGCGCTGACGCTGGCCCTCCAGCAGCGTCTCGACGGTACGTGGAACCAGAGCATGCTGGCACTCCCCGCGACGCGCTCCGATGCGTTCGAGGGGATCGGGACCATCAACGCCGTCCGCCGCCTTCTCGAATACGGGTGGGAGAAGGATTCGCCGCCGGTCTACCATTCCCGTCGCGCCCTGTTTCGCCTGCTCGCGGAAGACACCGATCCCGAGTTCCTCTACGATCTGGGCGCAAAGGCGAACGACGACGACCTGATTCGGCGAGGGCGTGCCATCCTGCGCGAAGCTGCCGGTGCTGCGCTCGCACAGGCGGGCTTCGAGGACGATCCGCGTCTGCGCGGCGCCGCGCGTCGCGTGCTGGAACGTGTCACGGCGTTCATTCGTTCCCCGCTGGCCCAGCGGCCCTGGGTGCGCGTCGGCAACCAGCACGTGCTGGCCGCGGAAGCGGCGCCGCCGTCCATGTATGCGCTGATCATGTTCGCGTACATGCCGTTGTTCCGCACGGAGCATCACGAGGCGATGGACCGGCTGTACCAGTACCTCTCGCAACCGTTGCCGCGCCAGGATCCGCTGCAGCTGTGCGGCAAGAAGGTCATGGCGCAGCCCCATCTCGTGCTCGGCGATCTACTGCCGAATCGCAACGCGGCGGATGCGGATGTCCCGAGCGCCCTCGCATGGCTGGAGCTCATGGCGCGACTCGGCTTTCTCAAACGCAACGAGAACTGGCTGAAACTGTTCGAGCGCTTTCTCGACGATCGCGATCCCAACGGCGTGTGGCATCCGCACAAGGGAATGGCTGCCGTTCGCAGCACGAACCCGTTCGTGTGGCCGATGTATCCGCTCGAGGGTGCGCTCACGGGTGACGAGCGGTGGACGGACGCGACGTTCCGGATTGGTCTGATCGCCAGGATTCTCGGACGACAGATCGAGCTGGTCTGACGCGCCTTCCCGGACGCCTTCCCCCGGAGCGAATGTATCCGGCGGGTCAGCCGGACATCACGGTGCGCCGTGTACAGGTCGCGCGTGGCGTCGAGCTTCGCGTCCTGGAGAGCGGCAGCCCGAACGGGCGCGCGGTACTGCTCGTCCACGGCTGGGGCGCGAATGTGTATTCGTGGGCGGAAACGATTCCCGCCCTGGCCTCCGTGGGGCTGCGCGTGCTCGCGTGCGACCTCCCTGGCCACGGTCTCAGCGACAAGCCCGTCGACGAACGCGTGTACTCCACTCCGGCGTTGTGCGACGCTATCGTCGCGCTCGCGCACGCATGTGGTCTCACGCGGTACAGCTTCGTCGGCCACTCGCTCGGCGGGTCGCTCGGGCTCGAGCTGGCGGTGCGCGGTGAGCACGCCCTCGACCGACTCGTGCTGATCAGCTCCGTCGGACTTGCGTCGTCGCCGTTGATACCGCCGCTGCGCCTCCTGTCGCCTCCGATCGTGAATCGCCTCACCCCGACGATCCTGCGGCGCGCGACCTTCGCGGCGATCCTCCGCGTTGCGTTTGCGACCCGTCGGCGGCCGACCGCGACCGACATCGACCAGTACTGGGCGCCGTCGCAGTTCCCGGAATACGCATGGGCCGCGCGCGCATGCGTGCACCGCGCGCGGTGGCAGCCGCAGCCGGAATCCCTTCTGCGGGCGCTGCATTTGCCTGTTCTCGTGCTCACGGGCCGCCGCGATTATCTCGTCCGCGGGACGGCCGAACGTGGCCGGCTGATCCCCACCGCGCGTATCGTGTCGGTGCGGGCGGGCGGCCACCTCGTGCACCAGGAATGCGCTCGAGAATGCAATGAGCAGTTGATCGAATTCCTGCGTCCGGGACACGCGTAGCGGACTCAGTGGCAGCACGTCATTCAGCCACCTAGCTCTAGAAAAGATGAAGGTCGAAAGCGACACAGAAATCACGACGCCGGTCTCGAGCTTCAAATCGCTCGGCCTGCGCCCCGAAGTGCTCCAGGCCGTTGGGGACGCCGGGTATACGGAGCCCACTCCCATTCAGCGGGAAGCCATTCCGCTGATCCTCAAGGGTCGGGACGTGATCGGGCTCGCGCAGACGGGCACGGGCAAGACGGCGGCATTCACACTCCCGATCGTCGACGCGCTGCTCGACGGTCCGCGGCGTACGCGCGCCGTCGTGCTGACCCCGACACGCGAGCTCTGCATGCAGGTGGAGGAAAGCGTGCAGCGGTATGCGAGTCACGCGTCTCTTTCCGTTGTCGCCGTTTTCGGCGGCGTACCACTCGAGCCGCAGAGCAAGGCGCTGCGGGCCTGCGCTGATGTGCTGGTCGCCACGCCGGGACGCCTCATCGATCATCTCGAACGACAGAACGCCGTGTTCGACGACCTCGAGATCCTGGTGCTCGACGAGGCCGATCGCATGCTGGACATGGGGTTCGCGCCGCAGATCAATCGGCTCGTGGCCGAGATGCCTCGCTACCGCCAGACGCTGTTGTTCAGCGCCACGATGCCGCCGGAAGTCGAGGTGCTGGCGCGCAAGTATCTCCGCAAGCCCATGGTCATCCAGATCGGACGACGCTCCGAGGCCGCCTCCACGGTGACGCATGCGGTCTATCCGGTTCCGCGCGAGCGGAAGAGCGCGCTCCTCGCTCACCTGCTGCGCGACGGTGACCTGGATTCCGTGCTCGTGTTCGTGCGCACGAAGATCGGCGCGGATCGCGTGGTCCGTCATCTCAACGCCGAAGGCATCGAGGCGACGGCGATGCATGCCGACAAGACGCAGGCACAGCGCACGCGCGCCCTCGATGACTTCAGGGCGGGGAAGATTCGCGTGCTCGTGGCCACCGACATCGCGCAGCGTGGCCTGGACATCTCGCACATTACGCACGTCATCAGTTATGACGTGCCGCAACAATCAGAGGACTATGTGCACCGGATCGGCCGCACGGGCCGCGCATCGCGCGAGGGTGACGCGTTCACGTTCATGGCGCCTGACGAGATCGCGATGGTGCGTACGATCGAAGCGGTGATCGGAAAGCCAATACCGCGCGTGTCGGTTCCGGGGTTCGATTTCGGGACGGTTGCGGCAGACTAAAACGTGATTCAACAGCTGTTCACGCTATTTCCATCGATGATTCACCAGTGGCAATAAGCGCAGGCCGTGCGGATTGTCTCGCACATAATTGAGAACGCCGAACTGCCAGCCGTACGCCTGCCACGCGTAATTCAACAGGCCGAGGGACAGGCCGTATTGATCACCTTTGACGTGATTGAACGCGCTCAGGGTGACGCCCTTCACGCGACCGCCTTTCTCGACTTTGAAGTAGAACGGCGCGACGATCCCGCCCTCCACGTCTTCTCCGCCGGCCGCTGACGCGAGCACGATTCCGCGGATCCTCGGCGCGCCGACACCGATGCCGGCGATCGCCAGACCGCGAACCGTACCACCCGAGCCGGCGCCGAAGCCGGCCAGCGTGATACCGGTGATGTCGCCACCCGCGCCCGCGCCAAATCCGCCGAAGGTGAGGCCTTTGACGTCACCGCCTGCGCCTGCACCAAATCCCCCAAGCGTGATTCCGGTGACGTTACCGCCGCTGCCGACACCGAATCCTCCGATCTGAAGTCCGGTCACATTGCCGCCCGCACCGGCGCCGAATCCGCCGATCGTGATTCCTTCGACGTTGCCGCCGCTGCCGGCGCCGAATCCGCCGATGGTCAGGCCCGTTATGTTGCCGCCGCTGCCGGCACCAAAGCCGCCGATCATGATGCCGCGGAGATTCCCGCCCGCGCCGATGCCAAATCCGCCAAAGCCAAGGCCAGTGAAATCATTGTCGGCGCCGACTCCGAAGACGCCGAGGCCAAGACCGTTGATCTCGCGCGCTCCGGTCAGCGGCAGACCGATCGCCGCGCCATTGACGACGCCGGTGGCAGGTTCATAGGGTGACCAGATCGTGACGTTGACGCCGTCGACTTCCTCGAGATGCCGGTCGCGGAAGTTGAGCCGAATGCCGCGAACGAAGCGTGAGTCACCGATGCTGATGCCGGTGTGATGGATCGTGAGGTCGAGACTCTGTGCCAGGGCTGGCGACGGTGCGACAAGAGAAAAGCACAGAAAGGCACACGGGCGCGTGAGACGCATACGGCGCGGTGGTCGGGAGAGGGAGGCGTCAGGAAGCTGCTCGTGCTCAATACGTTCCCCCTCGAGGACGGTTTCGGGCAAAAAAAAAGCCCGGCGAGTGAGCCGGGCGTCGCGTGATCGGCCGGAGTCAGTTCTTCAAGCGCTCGGCGCTGATGACGAGAATCCCGACCTCGCCATTGAATCCATCTCGGAGCGTCGGCATGCCTGGCGGGGCGATCCACTGGCTTCCGTCGATTCGCAGGTTGATCTGGTGCACGCCCGGGCCGACCGGAACCAGCAGCTCCCAGAGGTCGCGGCCACGGCGAATGAGCGGGAGGGGCTGCCAGTCACTGAAGTCCCCCATGACTTCCACCGTTTCGACGCCGCCGATTCGTGCGGTGATGCGCTGAACGTTCGGGCCAGCTGTGCGAAGTGAAAACGCCTGGACCATCGTCGCGGGCGTCTCGACGGGCACCGTGCCGCGCGGAATGGGCCAGTACGCCAGCATCAGACCCAGCGAGCCGTAGCTGCGGGCCGGCAGCCCACGCGTGGGCTGCGCAGGCTCGCGTCCTCCGCCGGCGACCGCTGCGAGCTGGCTGCTGATCCACACCGCCGCCTGGGCCGACGCCCACTGACGTGATTCCGAAGTGACGTCGAGGCGATCACCGAAGCGCTGGCCACCGCGAACCGTGACTTCCAGCAAGCGGTGCTCCCAGTGCACGCTTCCCTCGACGTCCGTGAGACGCGTAGTGTGGCGGCAGCTACCACCGACGACGTCCGGACTCGTCGAGACCGGATCCGGTTGCGGCGCGGCGGAGACGTGGCTGGGGCACAGTGTGGCGCTGCTCGACGACGCGAGCGTCGAATCGGTGCGGTTGGCGACCTTCGTGAAGAGGAAGCTGGTCACGGTTCCGCGAACCGTCGCCGCACCGAGTTTCGTCCAGATGCCGCCGCTGCTCACGTTGACGTTCGAGACCGCAGCGACGCGCAGTGGACGCGCGATGCCGGAGCCGAGCCAGAGTCCACCACGCTGGCGCATGTAGTGAAGCCGTCCCTCCGCGTCGAGCTGATCGTTCTGGACGGTCAGGTCGCGGACGAGGCGGCTGGCGTTGGCGCTGACTTCAGCACGGAACCCGTGCACGGTAGGAGTGAAGGCTTCGACGGTGGTGAATGCATTGCCGAGCTGCCATCGATCGCCCGGCATCCACGCGGCCGCCGAGCCGCTGGCGGTAAGTCGCGGTGACGCGAAGCGGAAACCCGGCGCAACAGCGAGGCCGGTGATCGGGAGGACACCATCGCGCGCGGTCATCAGCGCGCCCGCTTCCACCGTGGTCTCGAGCTCCGAAGCACTTTGCGCCATCGAGCGCTGCTCGGGTGCGAGCAACGCCAGCGTTACCGCTATCGCGGTGGCGTGCGGCTTCGGAACCTTCATTCGCCTAAGGGTTGCGAGTCTCCGTGCCTTCCGGACGAGAGCCGGCTTCGGGCGTCGACGGTACACGAGAGGGTACTTCGCGCGCCCTGTTCAAGAGCGCGACCCCCGGATCCGTCCCTGAAACTATGTCCCGCTCCACCCCGCGCCACAAGCCCAGAAAGTCATCATCCGCTGCCCCGCGCTGCCAGAGCTGGAGGATGGTCTGGGAGGCGGTGTCGCGTGGAACGCCGCGGGTGATCAGATCGGACAGTACGACGAGCGGAACCGTGATGGCTTTCTCGCGGCGCGTCTGCGCGAGGTGCGCGAGCTCAGCGCGGGTGAGTCCCACGCGCAGCGCGGACGCGGCGGCGTTGAGCTCGTCAGGACTGGCATGCTCACCAAGGACGGAGCGCGCATCACGAAGCGAGCGGAAAACCATGCGGACGGCGACGACGATGCGGCGACTGTCCACGCGCTTCGAGATTCCCTCGAGGGCCTTGGACTCGAGCGGCGCGGTCGGCAGGCCGGCGACGCGTGCAGAATCGAGAATCAGTTCGATCTGATAGCGCGATGCGTCGGTCAGCCGGCCGAGCGGATCGAGATCGCGCGTTGCCGGCTCCGCGCTCTGTGCGCTCGCGACGGCGCGGGCAGTGAACGCGAGGACCAGCAGTGCCATCACCCGACGGGTCATGCTCACGACGATGATCCTCCAACGAGTACGACGGAACTTCTATGGCCGTATCCGTCGTCCGGCGTCTGCGGCGCGGACGGGTCGGTGACGAAGTGTGTGCCGTCGATGACAAACGAATAGGTGTGCAGCCCGGGCTGCATCGGAACGAACACCGTCCACGTTCCATCGGCGCCGCCCCCCTGCGTCGTCATCGGAGTGGCGGAAGAATCCCAGCCATTGAAGTCTCCGACAACCGACACGCGGGCGGCTTTCGGCGCGATCAACACGAACTTGACCGCGCGGGGTGCGATGGAACCCGGGAGCTGCGAACTCGCAACATGAGCCGAAGGCTCATCGACCTGACGGCCGTCCCGGTGAATGAGAAGTCCTCCAATGAGTCCAATGCCCACGAGGCCAGCGGCCATGGCGGTGGCCACCAGGGGGCGCAGCGCAACGCGCGGCTCCAGCAGCCACGCGAATCGCTCGCGTTTCGGCTGCGGTTCCGCGCGCAACGCCTCGAGCAATCGCTGCCGGGCCTCGCCGCTGGCATCCATGTAGACCGGACGCCGCGCTTCGGCAACAATCCATTGCACGTATGGATCGAGCGAATTGAGGTCGTCAGTCATCTTTGATGCGCTCCCACCTGGATCGAAGTCGGTCGCACGCCCGCTTTACCCGCATTTTCAACGCCGACACGCCAACACCTGTCAGCGTCGACATTTCCTCGTAGCTCATCTCTTCCACGTACTTCAGCACAAATGCTTCGCGGAGCAGAGGATCCAGCTCGGCGAGCACGCGCTGAACGAACTCCTCGTCCTCTCCAGTCCACGTGGGCCGGCGATCCGGCGCGTTGAGGAGGAGCGCCTCTTCGCGCACGAACACTCGATCACGGTGGTTCCGACGGGCGGCGATACTACGACATTGGTTGACAAGGATCCGGTACAGCCACGCACTGAACTTGTCGCGCTCCTGATACTTGCCGAGCGATCGATAGGCACGGAGGAAGGTCGCCTGAAGGGCATCCTCCGCGTCGTCTCGATTCCCGAGCATCCGCACTGCAAAACGTGCGCAACGCTCGTAGTAGCGATCCACCAGGCGCGCAAACGCATCCACATCGCCGTTCAGGACGCGCTGAACGTCGGCGGCGTCGCTCATCTCATTAGCGATAACCCACCTCCGCGCCTGCCGCGTCACATGGGTGCGCGGGCCGGCACCAACAACGCAACGTTTCATCGCACGGGGGGAGGGACCGGGCGACACGCAGCGCACAAAGACCTTCCAGCCCAATCTAGCGCGCGCTTCCGAACCCGCCACGCGTGACCTATCTCACACGGCCGAATCGAGATACGAAGACCGTCTCGGCCGCTGTGCGGCGGTGGACGACGATGCTCAGATTGGCGGCGCCCCTGCCCAGACCCCGACCGTCATACGTGAGGGAATCACGGGACCGTGTCAGGGTCACGTCGTGCAGAGATCCAATGTTGCGCGACAGGAGCAGCTCCGTTCCACGTCTGACCCGCAGCACGCCGCTCAAGGAGTCGAGGTCCACGGCGACGGATGCATGACCTGCAATCGCCAGCGCACGGGCACTGCCAAGCGCCTGGGCCACGTCCGTCGCTGCCCCGTGCACCGTGATGCGATCGAGAACCCGCTGGACTCGCGGCACCGCAACCGCGAGCAGAACGCCGACGATCATGAGGACGACGATCAACTCCGTGACGGTGTGGCCGGCCGCCCGAGTGCGTCGCATGCGCCATGGTGCATGAAGCCCGAGCGGCGCATATCATCCATCGGTCGCGCACCGTGGCCAATGTCTGCCCCGTACCGTACACGCCTATGCCGCGCATTCTCGTACTCGCCGCGACCGTGATTCCCATCTCCTGTACCAACCCGCGCGTTGAAGCCAACGTCGCACAAGCGATCAACGAGATTGGTCCGACGATCAGCGCGATGCAGCAGGATTACGCTCTGTTGCAGCAGCAAGTCGATTCCCTGCGCGGCGTCGTTGCCCATCAGGACACCGTCATCAGCCGGCTCGCGTCGATGGCCGGTCTGCCGCTCAACCAGCGCTAGCCCCGCACTCCCACGCGCCGATGCAGATCATCATCGAATACTGCACGCTTTGAAACTACGAACCGCGCGCCGCCAGTCTGGCGGCGGAGATTCGCGCGAAGTATCCGGACGCCGAGGTCAAGATGATTCCGTCATCTGGCGGACGGTTCGAGGTGCAGCGCGACGGACAGGCGATCTTCGAAAAATCGAAGCTCGAACGCCACGCACGTCCCGGCGAAATTCTCGAGCTCCTGAGTCGCGCGTGACGCGTCCGGCATGCGCATAGCGCTGTCGACGGGCGGCGGCGACGCCCCCGGCCTCAACGCCGTCATTCGTACCGCCGTACTCACCGCGATCGGACGCGGTTGGGAGGTGCTCGGGATCAAGCGCGGCTTCGCCGGACTGTTGGGCGAGGACGACGTCGTCACTCTCACGCGCGACAGCGTGCGGGGCATCAGCCACCTCGGCGGCACCATTCTCCGCACCACGAACCGCGGGAACCCCTTCAAGTGGCCGCGCCAGAAAGCCGACGGCACGTACGACGAAGTGGACCGGTCCGATGAGCTCATCGAAAACGCGCGTCAGCTTGGCATCGAGGCGCTCATTGCGATTGGCGGAGACGGCACACTCGGCATCGCGGACCAGCTGGCTGACAAGGGGCTGCGCATCGTGGGCGTGCCGAAAACCATCGACAACGACGTGGCGGGAACGGTCACGACGTTCGGATTCGATACCGCGGTGGGGATCGCGCTCGAGGCCATCGACCGACTGCACACGACGGCCGAAAGCCACGACCGGGTGCTCGTGATCGAGGTCATGGGCCGGCACGCCGGGTTCATCGCGCTGCACGCGGGGCTCGCGGGATCGGCCGACGTCATCCTGATTCCCGAGATTCCGTTCGAGATGGACCGGATTTGCGACAAGATCGCTGCGCGCGATCGAGCGGGCCGTCACTTCTCGATCGTCGTGCTCGCGGAAGGCGCATCGCAGAAGGGAGGGTCCGAGTCGATCATCGGTCCTTCCATGCCCGGGCAGGATCGTCGCGTCGGCGGCCTGGCCGGCCGCCTGGCGTACGAGATCCAGAAGATGACGGGCAAGGAGACTCGATCGCTCGTTCTCGGCCATCTGCAGCGCGGCGGCATGCCGACCGGCTACGATCGTCTGCTGGCGACGCGCTTTGGGGGTGCCGCCGTGCGTGCCGTGGAGGAGCAGAAATGGGGGCACATGGTCGCGCTGCAGTCGCCGCACATCGTGACCATCCCTCTGAAGCGCGCGCTCGCCGAAGTCAAACGGGTCGAGCTGAATCACGATGTGGTGCGAACTGCGCGTGAGGCGGGTATCAGCTTCGGTGACTAGTCGATCTCTGACTCGTGACTAGGACAGTAGATTCCAGACGTGGGGACAGGTTCCATATAAGGAAGCAGCCGCGGCTTTTTCTAAAATGTTGTAGCTGTTTCACTTAACCCCGTGGTGTTCTTGGCACCGGCCCTGCTTTTCACTTCGCGTCATGAAGCTGTCAGTCGTACTCTCCGTCGCAGTTCTCGCGCTCGCTTCGCCAAGCGTGGCTTCCGCGCAGGGTCGCAAGCCGGATATCCCGGTTTCCGAGCGGCCGCCTGCTGGCATGTGCCGCATCTGGCTGGACAATGTGCCCGCTGCCTCTCAGCCGGCTCCGACGGATTGTGCATCCGCGGTTCGGAATCGTCCGGAGCACGGGCGAGTGATTTTCGGGGACGATTACGTCTCGGCCAAGCGGCGCGATACTACGAAGAAGGGAGCTCCGGCGATCAACGGATTCGCACCTGCCGACAAGAACAAAAAGCCGCCGCAGGTGAAGTTTCACTTCCCCTGAGGCGCGACCGGCGGCCCCGGATGGCCCGTAAGCGGGCGTCATCCTTGCACCTGCGGGCCGCGTGATCCGTACCGTCCACGAGCCGTGGCTGCCACCAGACCACGACGAGTTTCTCAAAGCCGAACCGCCGACCGGGCGCATCATCGTCATCGCGCCGACGCGCGCGGCGTGCGAGACCATCGAGCTCGCGCTCGGCCTGCACATCGAGACATTCCTCGAGAAGAATCATGGGCATCGTGTGCGCGAGCTCGCGCGCAGCGGCAAGGGATTCGGGATCGTCGCGGGGACGGGAACCGGCAAGACGCTCGCGATCCGGCCAATCGCCGAGGAGATCCTCGGCACGACAGAGCTGAAAGTCGGCGTCGTGAACCGCGAGCGCGAAGCCACACCGGAGACGCCGACGTGGAACGTCATCGTCGTCACGACGGGCATCGCGCGACGCTGGTTCGAGGAAAACGACATCCTCAAGACCGACACGCTGGTCGTGGACGAAATTCACCAGACATCGGCGGAGCTTGAGCTCTGTCTTGCGCTGGGCAAGCGCGCTGGCTGTCGCTTTGTATGGCTCTCCGCAACGGTCGATCCGACGTTCTATCGCGACTATCTCGACTCCGCCGACGTGCTCGAGGTGTACGAGTTCGACGAGGCGAAGGCGGCGCGCGTGAAGGTCGTGGACAAGGCGCCGCTCGACTTCCTCGACGCGAAGTTCCTGCAACAGGTGCGGAAGGAGCGGCGCGGCGTCGCGATGTTCGTTCCCACGCGAAAGGGCGTCGAGGAGATTGCGCAGCACGTGTCACGCTACGCACCCGGTGTGAACACCGCTTTCTATCACGGCGGTGAGCCGATCCGGATCCTGCGGCCCTTCCTCGAAGGCGGCGAGAAGAAGCCGTACTTCCTTTCGATGACGGCGGCGGGACAGAGCGCGCTCAACGTCCGCGGTCTGGATACGGTCATCATCGACGACAAACGCTTCTTCAACGTCATCGATCGCGGCCGGAACGTGCTGACCCAGGAGCACCTCGGCGCCAACGAGATGCTGCAGATGGCCGGGCGCGTGCACGGCCGGGTGGAAGGCGGTCGCGTCTTCATCCTTTCGGATCGCGAGATCTACTTCAGCACACTCACGCCCACCGCGCCCGAGTTCCAGCTTGCCGGCGATTCGGAGCGTGTCGCCATCACGTGCGCCGCGCTTGGCGTTCGAGCCGACGAGCTGGATCTCCCCGTGCCGCTCGACAAGCTCGCGTACCGCAACGCGGTGACGCTGCTCGAGCGTCGCGGCATCATCGAGAACGGCCGCCTCACGCGCTACGGCAAAGCGGTGGAGGCGATGCCGGTCGAACGCGCGTGGGCGGAGCTGCTCGTGAATGGTGACGACAGCCTCGTGCCGTATCTCGCGGTCATGGCCTCGATCGAGTCGCTGCACCGGATGACGCGGGAAGACCGCGACCTGGATGGCGTGACGGTGCCGGGGAGCGATCACCTCACCGCGTACAATCTCTACGCCGAGGCGTATCAGACCGCAGGCCGCATGGGCGAAGTGTATGGTCTGCCGCGACACATCTTCGACGAACAGACCATCGATGAGTGGGCCGAGCAGCGCGGCGTGCTCGTGAAATCGGTCGAGGACGCGGCGCTCGGCATGGCGAGCATCTACCGCGCGGTGGGGCTCGATCTGCCCGCGTCGATGCCCAATGCCGCCGAGGGAACGCTGGCGAAATTCCAGGAGCTGCTCGCGCAGTTCATGCCGTTCGAGCTCGTGATGGACGAAGAGAACGCCAACGGCGACGACGTCCGCGTCTCCAAGACGAGTGTCGCGGGCAGCTGGGGCGCGATCGCCGGCGAGATCCGGTACTTCGCGGACAAGATGGGCATTCCGCGCGCGGGGATCGAAGGCACCAACATTCCGATCGCGCTGATTCGCCGCTACGCGAACGAGCGGGAGCCGGAGCTGGTGTACGACGGCAATGCCAAGCGCGCGCCCCTCGTGCTGAAGCGACGCGTCACGTATCACGGCTTCGAGCTCGAGAAGGAGATCGAGCCCATCGACGAGTTCCCCGCAGGGCTGGAGGATCGGGCGCGACGCGTCCTCGCCGAGGCGCTGGCGCGTGGGGAGGCGCGGCATGTCGCCGCGAAGAACGATCGCGTCGCCATCGAGGAGATTCGTGAATCGTGGCGGCGCTCGGGCGGGAAGACGCCGCGGCTTGGAATGGACGAGCTGGCGTCCATGTACGAACGACAGCTCGCGGATCAGAACGTCCGCTCCTTTTCCGATTTCCGCCGCGCACGACTGGGCATCGACGGCGAAGCGATCCTGCCGCGTGAGACACGCGAACGGTACCTGGCGCTGCCGGACTTCGTCGACATTCGCGGTCGCGAGATTCCGGTGCGCTACGAGGTCGACGAAACGCCGTCGGGAATGATTGCGGTCGCGCGCCTCACGCTGCCTGAAAAATTCGCGCGCAATCTCGCGGACGCGGAGCTGCCGCAGCTCGATCGTCCGCTGCGGTTCATGGTGACGCGGGGCGCGCGCGGGGCCGCGCGTGCGGACACGCTCGATGCCTTGCGCGAGGAGCTCGACCGGCCGTTCACGGACGCCGAGCTCGCCGCGCTGGATCGCGCGAGCGAGCAGCAGCGCGACGATCGGGCGCGGAAGCGCGGTGAGCGGCATGCACGCAAAGTGGCGCGCGAATTCCGTGGCGCGCGCACGACGACGTCGAGTGGCGAAGAACGGCGACGGGGGCCGCGCCCCTCATACGCCGAGTCGTCGCGTGGGGGCCGGGGTCGGAAACGCAAACGCGGGCGGTAGGCTGCTCTGCGCCGCGCCGCCGCTCATTCGTGAATGAGTCGTTCGTCCACGACGGCGTTGCCCTCGATGTCCACCTCGAGCTTCTCCGTCTTGTAGGGTCGAAAGCCGCGTGCCTGGTAGCCCGGCAGCGCGTTCGGTGAATCGAGCGTGCATGTGTGCAGCCATACACGCGTGGCGCCGAGGGCCCAGGCTTCCTCCACGGCGCGCGTGAGCATCAGTCCGCCGAGTCCGCGCCCGATGAACGGCGCGGTGAGGCCGAGGTAGTCGATCTCCACCGACGCATCCTCGTGGCGATACAACTCGAAGTAGCCGGCGGATTCTCCACGCACGAGCAGCTCCCACACGGCAACTCTCGGGTTCGCGAGATGGTCCTCGAGCTCGGCGTCGGTCCACTTGAGGCGCTCGTGCCAGAACCAGCGCTCGCCGACGTCGTGGTAGAGCCGGCGATACAGGGCGACGGGACATGGATCGCGTCGCTCGAGCTGCGCCTCCGGGTGCACCGCCGTCGAAGCGCGCAGCTCCGCCGGTGCGTCGAGCGTGAGATACGTGCGAACGACTTCGACGCGACGCGTAGGGTTCAGCTGGACTTGAGGCGCGCGCGATGGCGCGCGGCTTTCGCGCGGTTGCCACACGTGGCCATGTCGCACCAGCGCCGCGCGGCGTTCTTGGTGCCGTCGTAGAACACGCGCGCGCAACGCGGATCGGCGCAGCGGCGCACCCGCTGCAGCTCGCCGAGGATGAGCGCGTCCGCCGCAGACTCGACGATCGGGATCATCAGGCCGGCGAAGGCGTCGCCGACGGGAACGAAGGCGCGCGCGAAGGTGCCGTCCGGCCGCAGCTCGAGTCGCCGCGTTCCCGCGCTCCGGCCGAGCACGCGATTGATCTCGTTCAGCGTGTCGATCCGAACGCCGGCCGTGACCGCTCCGCGTTCAGCGAGGCTGCGCAGGGCACTGCGCACGCGCCGCGCATCGACGAGGGCCGCGGTGGCGCCGCTCGGTTGCTGGATGGCCCGGCGCCGCATCATCTGCGCGCGCTCGGCGTCCAGCGCCACAGCGGCCTCGAGCCATGACACGAGGAGATCGAATTCCCCGACCGCATCCGCGGCGTGCATCCCGCCGTCGGTGTTCACGAAGTCCAGCCAGAGACGCTCGCCGACGAATGCGAACGTCGAGCGCACCGTGCGGGGAACGATGTGAGGCGGAGGAGCGATCTCTGCGGAGGGCGGCGTCGCTGTCGTCAACATGTGCGCGATCATCATACCGCGCGGTACATCGGGGCGCCAGCGCGCGCGCGATGTATGGGAACGTTACACGTTGCGTTTTTTCTGACGCGCGTTACACGACGCGCTTGCTTGGGAACGCGACTCTTGACAGGAATTGTCGCGCGTCGCGAACAAATGACGGCTACGCCGTCACCGCGCGATGCTCGCCGCTCGAAGGCAGGCCCGGCATCTTCGCGCGACGGCGCGCGAGCGCCTGGAGTCCGTCGTACGCCGCGTACTTGTACGCATCGGAGAGCGCCGGGTAGTTGAAGACGCTCTGGATGAAGTAGTCGATCGTCCCGCCGAACGTCATGACGGACGCCGCGAGGTGAATCAGCTCGCACGCGCTCTCGCCGATGATCGAGACGCCGAGCACGCGGAGATCGTCGGGGTTGAAAATCAGCTTCACGAAACCATCCGTGTCGCCGATGATCTGGCCGCGGGCGTTCGTGCGGTACGTCGCGCGCCCGATCTCGTAGGGAACGCCACGCGCCGCCAGCGCGTCCTCCGTTTCGCCGACGGTCGCGATCTCGGGGATCGTCCAGACGCCGTACGGGAGAACGGGCGACACTTCCTGCTTGTAGCGCAGGTCGAACGCGTGACACACGGCGACGCGGGCCTGCTCCATGGCCGTCGAGGCAAGCGCGGGAAAGCCGATCACGTCGCCGGCGGCATAGATGGACGTCGCGGCAGTGCGGAAGTTCCGGTCGACCGTCACGTAGCCGCGCTGATTGCATTTCACGCCCACGCCGTCGAGACCGAGGTCCGCGGTGTTGCCCACGCGACCCGCGCTGAAGAGGACGACGTCGGAGTGCACGGTGGTGTCATTGGACAGCGCGACGCGGGCGTGGCCGTCTTCCACGGCCACCTGCATCACCTCGCAATCCACGAGCACGGAGATGCCGAGACGCGCGGTCATCTGGCGGCGCAGCGCTTCGCCGACTTCCGCGTCGAGGTGCGCCAGCAACCGCGAGCGCGAGTTCACGATGGTGACCTTCACGCCAAGCGCAGCGAAGATGCAGGCGTACTCGCAGCCGATCACGCCGCCGCCGATCACCACCATGCGCGTCGGGATTTTCTGCAGCGTGAGCAGCGAGTCGCTGTCGACGATGATCGTGCCGTCGACCTCGAAGCCCGTCGGTTGCTGCGGATGCGAGCCCGTGGCCAGCAGGATCACGTCACCGGTGACGCGGCGCGTGGGCTGCCCGAAGCGCGAGACGTCCACCGCGTTCGGCCCGGCGAATTTCGCGGCACCCTGGAGCATCGTCACGTTGTGACGGCGGAGATTCTCGTCGATCAGCGCCCACGTGGCTTCCACGACCGCCCGCTCGCGATACATGAAATCGCTGATCGTGATGTCGTGCTTCACCCGGAGATCGACGCCGTAGAGACCGCGTTGCCGCAGGCCGCTGAAGTACAGCGCCGTCTCGCGCAGCGTCTTGGAGGGAATGGTGCCGGTGTTCACCGCGGCGCCGCCGGGTTTCGGCGCCTTCTCGATCACGCAGACCTTCTTGCCGAAATACGCCGCCTGTGCCGCGCCCTTTTCGCCGGCGGGCCCCGCACCGACGACGACGAGGTCGAAGTGGTCGCTCATGCGGGCTCGCGGACGGAAAGGGCGTCGTCGTGGTACTGGATCCACCCGCCGTCGTCTTCCGCCACGAGCTCCACCTCGGTGCCGAGGGGCAGTGTCAGGTTGGGCAACTCGTGCCCTGCGGGAAAGTCCATGAGCACCGGGACGTCGAGATCGGAGACGAGGTCCAGAACGAAATCCTCGAACTCGTCCTCTTCCGAGCGATCGAGCGAGAGGTGCCCAAAGACGATGCCGCGCACGCGCGGAAGCAAGCCCGAAGCGCGAAGGTGGAGCAGCCGTTCATCCACCACCGACATCGGGTCCTTGGTCTCTTCCAGAAACAGGATCGCGTCTTCCACCGGCACCTCGTAGGGCGTACCGATCGACTGCTGCACCAGCGACAGGTTGCCGCCGATCAGTCTACCGACGGCGCGGCCGGGGCGAACGCAACGTGTCGTGCCGCGTCCCATGCGGTTCGACGGGCACGGCGTCGTGAGTGCCGTGAGCAGCGACGCAAACGACGGGTCGCGCAGCCCCGGGACCAGGTCGTCCACGGTGGGGCCATGGAAGGTGCGAAGGCCCGCTCGGCGATTGAGCCACAAATGCAGCGCCGTCACGTCCGAGTACCCGACGAAAATCTTCGGATTGAGCCGGAACACCTCCGGCTCCAGGTGCGGCAACATGCGGACGGCGCCATACCCACCCGTGCCGCCGATGATCGCCTTCACGCGGGGGTCGAGCCACATCCCCATGAAGTTTTCGGCGCGGCGCTCGTCTTCCTTTCTGAGAAAGCGGCGGAATGCGAGGATCTCCGAATCCAGGACGACGTTGAAGCCCGCGCGTTCGAGCGCTTTGACGCCGCGCGTCAGCCACCCTTCCCGGGGCGACGACGACGGCGCGACGATCCCGATGGTGTCACCCTTCGCGAGCGCGAGCGGGCGGACGAGCGGCGCCGCGGACGATTCCGGGCCGGCAACGAGAACGTCGACTGTGAGCGCCATGGGGAGTGATGAGACGGGAGGCGGGAGGCGGCAGCGGGAGAGCACAACAGCGCTCCCGACTCCCGGCTCCCGCCTCGTGACTCAATGTACCCCGCGTTTCGGTCTGCGGCGAACAAACGAGCCCGTCCGTCACCAGGACCGCGCGCCCGGCGCTAAATTCCGGCATGGCTGCAACCGACCCAAGTACCTATTTCAGAAAGGGTTTCGGCCTCAAGGCCGAGGTCCAGGACGAGCTCGCCGCCGACTACAGCGGCAGGCTCGTGGACCGCATGCGGGCGGGCGGGTACAGCCTCACCGTCGCTGACGTCACGATCCGGCTCGCGCGCGAATTCGGCTTCTGTTACGGCGTGGAGCGGGCGGTGGAGTACGCGTATCAGACGCGCCGCAAGTTTCCCGAGCGCCGCATCTACCTCGTCGGGGAGATCATCCACAATCCGCACGTCAATGCGCGACTCCGCGACATGGGGATCGAGATCCTGATGCCGCGCGACGGCCACTTCGATTTCGCCGCAATCACGCCTGATGACGTGGTGATCATGCCGGCGTTCGGCGTCACGATCCACGACTTTCAGGCGTTGCGCGAGATCGGCAGCATCCTCGTGGACACGACGTGCGGATCCGTGCTCAACGTGTGGAAACGCGTGGAGAGCTACGCGCGCGACGGATTCACCGCGGTCATCCACGGCAAGTATTACCACGAGGAGACGCGCGCCACGGCATCGCAGGTGCGCAAGCTTGCCGGCGAGGACGGCCGCTACCTGATCGTGCGCGACATGAACGACGCGCGTCTCGTCTGCGACTTCATCGAGGGGAAAGCCGACGCGGCAGCGCTCATGGCGAAGCTCGGCCACGCCGCGTCGCCGGGATTCGAACCGTCGCGCGATCTGTGCCGCGTCGGCGTGGCCAATCAAACCACGATGCTGGCGCGCGAGTCGCTGGCGATCGCCAACGAGATCGGGAGCGCGATCGAGCGCGCGCGGGGCGCCGACGCGCGTACGCGCGATTTCCGCACCTTCGACACGATCTGCAGCGCGACGCAGGAGCGGCAGGACGCCGTGCTCGAGCTGTTGCAGAACCCGCTCGATGCGATGGTCGTCATCGGCGGCTTCAACTCGAGCAACACGATTTCCCTGGCCGCGCTGTGTGCCGAACGCGTTCCCACGTATCACGTGGAATCGCCGCAGGGCATCGATCCGGATACGGCGACGGTGCATCATCGGCTGGCGGGCGTCCATCACCATGAGTCGGACACGCGCGACTGGCTGCCGACGGGCCCGATCACGCTCGGCATCACGGCGGGAGCGAGCACCCCGAACTCGAAGATCGGTGAAGCCGTGGCGCGCATCCTCGCAACCCGCGGCCTGGAACTGCCGGAGCTGGACTGAGCGACGACCGGTCGCCACCCGCCACGATGTTCACAGAGTACGTCGCGCTCGGCGACAGCATGTCCATCGATCTCTATCCCGCGCTGGACGCGGGCGAGACCGACGTTGCGGTTGCCCTCGAGTGGGACGCGCGCGCGGGCACGGTGGCCCCACTCGGTGCTGCCGCGCTGCTGCATCAGAACGCGGACGATCGCTACGCGGAATTCCAGGGCCGCGATCTCGCGACGATGTATCCAGGGATCACGTACACGAATCTCGCCGAGGATGGCGCGACCATCGGCGACGTGTTCGGCTCCCAGCTGGCGTCGCTTCCCGCAAGCGATGCCCCTACGCTGATCACGCTGTCCGCCGGCGGCAACGACGTGCTGAGTGCCTTCGCGAACAAGCCGGTGGCGTCGCTGCTCAAGCGTGTGGTGCAGGACATCGGCGACGCTCACGATTTTCTCGTGGAGGCGCTGCGCCGTGGACGCCCGAATGCGCTGGTCGTCGTCACGACGGTGTACGATCCGTCGGACGGCACGCGCAGCATCCCCGGCGTGCTCGAGGGCGCGGGCCCGCTGCCACTGGAGGCCCTGCACGAGCTGAACGTCCGCATCGCCCGCCTCGCGGACGAGCACCGGGGCGTGGTCGTGGCCGACGTCCACCGGCATTTCCTCGGCCACGGCGTGACCGCGAGCGAAGCGGACCGGTGGTACTGGCGTCGCTCGTGGATCGAGCCGAACGCCGCGGGAGCCAGCGAAATTCGACGCGTGTGGCTTGACGCCATCGACGCTGCCGCCGAAAACTGAGACATGGCGGACCTGCTCGAGCAAGTGGCGTCGCTCCGCGCGACCGAACGTCGCGTCGCGATGGCGACGCTCATCGCGGCGCGCGGGGGCAGTCCTCGCCCGCTCGGGGCGAAGCTCTTCGTCGGGGAAGGCGGGCGCCTGCTCGGATCGGTGTCGATCGGCGGATGCGTGGACGCGCGCGTCGTGGAGCACGGCGAGCGGCTGTTGCGGGAGAATCGCACCGAGTGCGTCACCGTCACGGTGGACGACAGCGAAGCGCTGGAGCTCGGGTTGGCGTGCGGCGCGGAGTTCGACCTCGTCATTGGACCCGTGCGTCTGGACGGCGACGACGACACGCTCGCCGTCTACGAGCGCGCCATGGCGCACGCGCGCGCGGGACGCACCGCATTCGTCATCACACACCTGCGCGACCTGCCGCGACGCGAGGTACGCGAGTCGGCGCCAGACGCGGGGCCGGCGGTGTTCGTCGAGCGCCTGACACCGCCCGACACTCTCGTGCTGGTGGGGGCGTCGGACGTCGGCGCCGCGCTGTCGCGATTCGCGCGCATGCTGGGCTTCCGTGTCGTGGTCGTGGACGGTCGGGAGCGCTACGCGACGCGAGAGCGCTTCGCGTCCGCCGACGACATCAGGGTGGGGATGCCCTCCGAGCTGGTGCGCCCGCTGCTGGACGACGGCGCGTTCGTCGTGCTGGCGTCACACGAATACAAGTACGATCTGCCGATTCTGCGCGACGTACTGCGGTCTCCGGTGCGCTTCGTCGGCATGCTCGCCGGACGCAAGCGCGCGGCGGCGGTTCGCGCGCTGTTGCGTGAAGACGGCCTCACCGAAGCCGAGATCGCCCGCTTGCACGCGCCGATCGGACTCGACATCGGCGGGCGCGAACCCGAGGAGATCGCGCTTTCGATCGCCGCGCAGCTGGTGGCGGTGCGAGAAGG
>DATFHG010000017.1:0-13693 GCA_035248725.1 Gemmatimonadaceae bacterium
AGCACCTGCGAACGCCCGCCGATCACGCGATCCACCGCGCGCAACATCGCCGTGACGCTGCGAAAGCGGCCCTCCGGTTCATTCGACAACGCCTGATCGATCACCGCGCCGAGCTTCTTCGGGACGTCGGGTCGCACGAGGCTGAGCGGCGGAATGTTGCGGCGCGGCGGGATCTCGCCGGTGAGGGCGGTGAAACACAGCGCGGCGAGCTGCCACTGATCGGACGCCTGCGTCGGCTTCCATCCGTCGCCCCACTCCATCGGCCCGGGCGCGTAGCTCGACGTGCTCGGCGTGAGCCGCTCCGGGATGTCCGCGAGGGGCACGGCCCAGTGCCAGCCGAGGAGCCAGATGCGCCCCATCGGCGTCGCCCAGACGGATTCGGAGGAGACGCTGCCGTGCACCTGTCCGCTGTCGTGCAGGTAGCTCAGCGACGACCCCACGTCGCGCAGCAGCCGGAGCACGCCGGCGATGTCGTTCGCGCCCGCGCGCTCGATGCGCGATCCGATCGTCTCACCGGCGATCCAGCGACGCAGGTACCCCGGCCCGCGCCGCGCGTCGCCGTAGGTCGCCCAGAAATGGTACGTCGTGGGAATCGCGGGATGATTGCGATGCGCGAGATGCCGCGCCTCGGATTCCAGCCATCCGGCGTGGCGCGCGTCGGGAACGCTCACGAGCGAGAGCGAGCGGCCCAGCGCGTCGACGATCTCCTGATAGTGGCGATGCTCGAAGAGGACGCCCTCGGAACCCCACGACCACGATGGCGGCAATACCCAGTCGGCGAGGTGCGGAGGCAGAGTCGTCGTGCGCGTGTACGGCGATGAGGCGGACCCGTGCGCCTCGGAAGCTCCGGTGCTCACGCCGTCACATGCGCGATTCGGACAGGATCTCCTGGGCGGCGCTCGACAGCTCGTGCAGCACGGCCACGTCCGGCAGGACGCTGACCTCCACGAGCTTGACCGCCAGTATGGATCCGTCCTTCGGCTGGCTGGAGGCAACCGAGGGCACGTGCAGCGTGACACCGACGACACGCCACATGGTGCTGGGCCGGCTCTGGTCGCCATCCGCGTCCAGCGTGTCGAGCTGGATCACCTCGCCGCGGGCGGGCACGCAGGCGCTCTGGCATTCAGCCAGGAGCATCTCGCTGCGGTCGCGACGCACGATCCGAAGGGTGAACATGGGCGAGACGCAAAGCTATGTCCGCACTACACGTACGACCAGACCGCGCGCGTGAAACTCGCTCCGATGGCTGGCGTATGTCCCGATAGGTTTTTGATTTCAGGTCCTGCGTGCGGGGGAGGGAGCAGTGTTCGATCTACTGGCGTTGGCGGCGACGATCGCCGCATCCGCGTTCGGCTACATCACGGCGCGTCGCTTCGTGCGCGACCGACTCAAATACGTGGACGGTGCCCAGACGGTGAAGGCGCCGATCATCGCCGGTGTCGTGGCGTGGGCCATCGCGATGCCGATCACCTGGCTGGTGCCATTGATCGGTGTCGGCACGGCGATTCTGTTCGGCGCCTCCGTGGCGCTCGGCGTGCGCGCGGGCGCACGCGACATCCGCGTCGACCGGAGAATCAGCGCCGGATCCTGACCGGTCCTGACGGTCATCGCGTCGCCGGAGTGCGATAGCGGAGAGCCTCGGCGACGTGCTCCGCGAGGATTTCTTCGCTGGCGGCCAGATCGGCGATCGTGCGTGCGACCTTTGCGACGCGATGGTACGCACGCGCGGAGAGCGTGAGCGCCTCCGCGGCGCTGTCCATGAGCGACCGGCTTTCCGTGCTCAGCGACCGCACGAACAGGCGTCCGTTCGCCTGCGCGTTGCAGCTGATGCACGACCCGGTGAATCGCGCTCGCTGACGCCCGCGTGCCTGTTCCACGCGCGCCCGTACCACGGCGGATCGCTCGGCGCCGCCCCGGGCCGAGAGCTGGCGAATGGGCACGGGAAGCAGCGTCAGGTGCAAGTCGATGCGATCGAGGAGCGGGCCGGAGAGCCGCGCGCGGTAGCTCTGGATCTCCGTTTCGCTGCAATGGCACGCCCGTGCCGGATCACCGGCATGGCCGCAGGGACACGCATTCATCGCGGCAACGAGGGCGAACCGCGCCGGGTAGGTGAGCGTCGAATTCGCGCGCGCGATGGTCACGCGTCCGTCCTCGAGCGGCTGGCGCAACGATTCCAGCGTGCGACGCGGAAACTCGAGCAGCTCGTCGAGGAACAACACGCCGTTGTGAGCGAGGCTCACTTCACCGGGACGCGGCACACTGCCTCCTCCCACGAGTCCCGCGGTCGACACCGAGTGGTGGGGAGCACGAAAGGGACGCTCGCGCATGCCGTCATTGCCGTTGAGCAATCCCGCGACCGAGTGGATGGCCGTCACCTCGAGCGCTTCGTCCTCGGTAAGCGTGGGAAGAATCGACGGCAGGCGGCGCGCGAGCATGGTCTTCCCCGCGCCTGGCGGACCGATGAGGAGCACGTTGTGTCCGCCACCCGCGGCAATCTCGAGTGCGCGCTTCGCGGCATCCTGCCCGATGACGTCCGCGAAATCGGCGGAGTCGTTCGCAGGCCCATGCGCGGGAGCGTGCGCGGGTCGCGGCAGCCGTCGCGACCTCAACCCATCCAGCAACTCGACGATGTGCACGGGTGCGCAAAGCGGGAGATCGCGCACGAGACTCGCTTCGGCGACGTTCGCCGGCGGAATCACCAGCGTTGGCGTCGGACGCTCGCGCGCCAGACGCCGGGCAACCGACAGAGCGCCGCGCACCGGACGAATGCTGCCGTCCAGGCCAAGCTCGCCGAGAAACACCGCGTCGCGGGTGGCCTCGGGATCGATCAGCTCGAAGGCGATCAGGACACCGATCGCGATGGGAAGGTCGAACGCGGTGCCGCTCTTGTGCACATCAGCCGGCGCGAGGTTGATGGTGATGCGACGCGGCGGCAGGTCGAGACCTGCGTTGGCGAGAGCGGCGGACACGCGTTCGCGGCTCTCCTTCACGGAGCTGGCAGGCAGACCGACGATGCTCCAGTTGGGCAGCCCGCGGCTGCAGTCCACTTCGACGGTGACGTCGAACGCGTCGACACCCAGCACAGCAGCCGAACGCACCGCGGCGAGCATAGGGCCACGCTAACGCGTCGGCCGACTTGCCCTGCACCAATCCCTCGCTTGCGGGCGCGTGGCATTTCCTCCCACCTCCCGTCTTCGGTTCTATCTTGGAGTGCCGAACACCTGAACCCAGTAGGGTTCGCCCTTGCTGCTCCGCGCCATTGCGGCGCCGATCTGCGTCAGCTGTGGGTCGAGGATGTTCGCGCGGTGGCCGGGCGACGCCATCCAGCTCTGCAGAACCGCGCGCGCGTCCGGCTGATTCCACGCGATGTTCTCGGCTGCGTCGCGGTAGACGTAGCCCACGGCCTGCAGACGGGACTCGACGGTGGGATACTGCGCCCCCGCCTGCACGTGATCCAGCCGTTGCGATGACGCCATCTGGCGCGCCTGAATCGCGGCGGCGTCCATCAGTTGCGCGCTGGTGATGAACGCCGGCAATCCGTTGCGGGCCCGCTGCTGGTTGGTATACGTGATCACGTCAGCGGAGACGTTCCCAGGCGCTGGCGTCGCGCTCCCTCCGGATGACGCGCCCCCGGGTGCCGACACCGGCAGGCCTGCGCAGGCCAACGCCAGAGCCGCGGCGCCGCAGGTCGCGAGATGACGAGTTCGCATGCCGCCTCCGGCGTGCAGGACACAGACCAACTCGACTACGTTTCCTCGCATGAGCGCGCACAAGGAAGCTGACCTCATACGCTGGTTCCGCGAGCGCGGACGGGTGGCGATCGGGTTCAGCGGCGGCGTGGACTCGTCGTATCTCGCCGCCGTGGCCGTCGCGGCGCTCGGCGCGGAGAACACGCTCGCGCTCGTGGGAAGGAGCGAGTCGCTGGCCGGCAGCGAAGAGGATCATGCGATCACGGTCGCGCGCGACATCGGCATTCCGGTTCTGGAGGTCGATACCGGCGAGCTGGCGGACCCGCGCTACGCCGCGAATCCCACGAACCGGTGCTACTTCTGCAAAAGCGTGTTGTGGTCGACGCTGCTGCCGCTGGCGCGCGAGCGGGGCTTCGACACCCTGATTGACGGCACCAACGCGGACGATCTGCGCGACTACCGTCCCGGCGGACGGGCCGCGCTCGAGCAGGGTGTGGAATCGCCCCTGGCGGTTGTCGGGCTCACGAAGGGCGAGATCCGCGACCGTGCGCGCGATCGCGGGTGGTTGTGGTGGGACCGTCCGTCGTCCCCCTGCCTGGCGTCTCGCCTACCATATGGTATGTCGGTCACCAGCGAGCGGCTGCGCCAGGTGGACCGCGCCGAGGCTGCGCTCCGCGCACTGGGTGTCACCGGCAACCTGCGCGTGCGCCATCACGGCGACGTCGGCCGCGTCGAGATGGATCGCGATCTGCTCCCCCAATGGAGTGAAGGCGCGACGCTGGACGCCGTGCTGGCGGCCGTGCGCAGCGCGGGGTTCGCGGACGCCGAGCTGGATCCGCGGGGATTTCGATCGGGAGCATTGAACGTGCTCGCCGGCGTGGACACGAACGCGAGCGGTGCGACTGTTCCTCGCGATTAATCTCGAGCCAGCAGTTCGCGACGCGATCGCCGACGCGACGGCGCCGCTGCGATCCGACGCGCCGTCACTGCGGTGGACCGACGCGAGCCGGCTGCACCTCACGCTCAAGTTTCTCGGCGAGCAGGACGCGGCGCTCGTTTCCGGTCTCAGCGGCGCGCTCGGCACGGTCGCCGAGCGGCACAAGCCTTTCGTCATGCGCGTCGGCGAAGTCGGCGCGTTTCCGAACTTTCGGCGCGCGCGAGTCGTATGGATTGGTGTGGACCGCGACCCGCGACTCGAGTTGCTGCATCACGACGTGGAAGTGGCGTGTGAGCAGCTCGGTTTCGAGCTGGAGGGCCGCGCGTTCCGGCCGCACATCACGCTGGCACGTGTGAACGACGCGCGTGCGTCGGTGGACGAGCTGCGCAAGGTGTGGCGTGCGAGCAAGCAGCTGGACTTCGAGGAGGAAAGCGCCGTGCAATCCATCGATCTGATGCGCAGCACACCGGGCGCCGGCGGCAGTCGATACGAGCGATTGCACGCCGCGCCGCTCCGCTCGCATTGATGGGTTGCATGCGTCGCATCGGCTGCCTGATCGTCGTCATCGCGATCGCGATCGCCGCGTGGCTCACGCGTGATCGCTGGCTGCCGCGTTCCGTCCGGAGCGCGGCCGACAGCTCGACGCCGGCGTTGCGCACATGGCAGCCGTTGACGCCCAAGGGCGCGCAGACCGCCGCGGCGATGCTGCAACGACTCCAGGCGCGCACGGGACCGGCGTACGTATCGGTCGCACCCGGTGACCTCGCGGCGTACATCCTCCAGGAGCTCTCCCGCACGCTGCCGGCGACGGCAGACAGCATCGAGGCTGCCGCGATCGGCGACCGGCTGTACGTGCGCGCCATCGTCCCCATCAAGGATCTCGGTGGGGCGGGGACGCTCGGCCCGCTCGCGGCGTTGCTGGGCGACCGGGAACGGGTGCAACTCGGCGGCACTCTGCGCATCATTCAACCTGGTCAGGCGGAGTTGCAGGTTCGCGAGCTCAAGGTCGGCAGCCTCAGCGTCCCGCAGGCATTGATCCCGAAACTCATCCAGCAGATCTCGCGCGGGCAGCGTCCGCCGGGCCTGTCGCCCAACGGCCTGTTGTTGCGCACGCCGTCGTACATCGGCGACGTGCGCGTCACCGACGGCAAGATCACGATGTACAAGGCCGCGCCCTGATGCCGCGCCGGGTTCTCATCGTGGACGACGAGCCGGGCATCCGGCAGGCGCTCGGTCAGCTGCTCGAGTTCGAAGGCTACGAGGTGCGGTCGGCCGACAACGCGACGGACGGCATTACGCAGTATCAGTCGTTCAAGCCGCATCTCGTCTTCATGGACGTGAAGATGGCGGGCATCGACGGGCTCGAGGCCCTGCGTCGCCTGCGTGAGATCGACCCGGCGGCCGTCGTCGTCATGATCAGCGGACACGCAACGATCCAGACAGCGGTGGAAGCGACGCAGCGCGGCGCGTACGACATCCTCGAGAAGCCGCTCGACACGGACCGCATCCTCGTCACGCTGCGCAACGCGCTCTCGCACCTCGATCTGCACGAGGAGAATGCGCGGCTCCGCGAGCGCATCGAGTCCCGCTTCGAGATCGTCGGCCGCTCGTACGCCATCCGCGCGGTGACCGACAAGATCGAGAAGGTCGCGAAGACGCCCGCCCGCGTGCTGATCACCGGCGAGAACGGCACCGGCAAGGAGCTCGTGGCGCGCGCGATCCACAAGCAGTCCGCGCGTGCGGACCGGCCGTTCGTCGAGGTCAATTGCGCGGCGATTCCCTCCGAGCTCATCGAGAGCGAGCTGTTCGGGCACATGAAGGGCTCCTTCACCGGCGCCGTTGCCGATCGGGCGGGAAAGTTCGAGCAGGCGGATACGGGCACCCTGTTCCTCGACGAGGTGGGCGACATGTCGCTGGCCGCGCAGGCGAAGGTGCTGCGCGTGCTGCAGGACGGCGTCGTCACGCGCATCGGCGGATCCAAGGCGACGCAGGTGGACGTGCGCGTCGTGGCCGCGACGAACAAGAAGCTCGAGGACGAGATCGCGAACGGCCGCTTCCGGGAGGATCTGTTCTACCGCCTCAACGTGGTGCCCGTCCATGTGCCGCCGCTGCGCGAACGGCGCGAGGACGTCCCACAGCTCGTCGGCCACTTCGTCGAGCACCTGACGCGCGGCGAGGGGATGCCGCCGCGTGTCGTCACGCCCGAGGCTGTGAACCGGCTGCAGCAGCTGGATTGGCCTGGCAACGTCCGCGAGCTGCGGAACACGGTCGAACGTCTGCTGATCCTGTCGCCCGGTCCGCGCATCGGGGCCGAGGACGTGGATCGCCTCGTGTCGGGGCGCGATCCCGATCAGGCGGGGTTCGGCGCGCTGCTCGAATGCAAGACGTTCGAGGCATTCAAGGAAGCGGCGGAACGCGCGTTCCTCCTCGCCAAATTGCGCGAGCATGACTGGAACGTCAGCGAGACGGCGCGCGCGCTGGACATGCCGAGGTCCAACTTGTACAAGAAGATCGAGCGGTACGCGCTCACGCGAGAGAGCACGTGAGTCCCGCGGAACGCGACTGGGACAGGGAGCTGGCCAAGATCGACAAGCAGCTGGAGTCGGTCTCGGACGCGCAGCTGTTTCCCGAGAAAAAGGGCGCGGCACCCGCGCAGAAGGCGCAGGTCGCCGCGGACCGTGCGGCGACGTCGTCGTGGCCGGCGATCCTGCGGTTGGTTCTCTCCGTCGCGCTCGGCATTGGAATTCTCTTCTGGCCGTACGGCAATCGCTGCGGGGTGGGCCTCGCGGGCTACCTGTTCGCCGTCGCCGCCGTGGTCACCGGCGGCGTGTGGAGCACGGTGTGGACGTGGCGGCATCGCACGGGGCGAGCCCACGTACTGTCTATACTATTGATGGTGTGGGGGCTGATCCTCGGTGCGGGCGAAGTGCTGCCGCGTATTGGATATGCGAAGCAGATCCTCACGTGGTCGTGCACCAATCAGCTACCGAGGCGCGGGACGCAGATTCCGGCCCCGCAAGCTCAACAAACTCCTACTGGCGGAGCCACAAAGGCTTCATCCGGATAATTCCGGATGCATCCGGATCGATCCGGATACGGCTGTCCGTGGCCCGCGCGTGAAGAATCCAATGAAGACGTTCAAGAATTTCATCGGCGGCAAATGGCAGGACGCGGCGAGCGGCGAGACGTTCGAGAACCGCAACCCCGCGGACTGGAGCGACGTCATCGGCAGGTTCCCGCTGTCCGACGCGAAGGACGTGGACTGCGCGGTGCAATCGGCGAAACGCGGATTCCAGGTGTGGCGCAAGACGCCCGCGCCCGCGCGCGGCGACGTGTTGCGTCGCGTCGGCGACATCATGACGGAGCGGAAAGACAAGATCGCCGACGCCATGACGCGCGAGATGGGCAAGCCGCTGCAGGAGACACGCGGCGACGTACAGGAAGGCATCGACACCGCGTACTACGCGGCGAGTGAGGGGCGACGCCTTTTCGGCCACACCGTGCCGAGTGAGCTGCACAACAAATGGGCGATGAGCTTCCGGCGCCCCATCGGCGTGGCCGGACTGGTCACACCGTTCAACTTTCCGATGGCGATCCCGACGTGGAAGATGTTTCCCGCGCTCACGTGCGGAAACTCGGTGATCATCAAGCCCGCAGAAGACGTCCCACATACCGCGACGTTGCTCGTCGAGATCCTGCTCGAGGCCGGACTGCCGCCCGAGGTCATCCAGCTCGTCCACGGGCTCGGTGAGACGGCGGGGAAGGCGCTGGTGGAACATCCCGAGGTGCCGCTGATCTCGTTCACCGGCTCGACAGAGACGGGACGCATCGTCGGCGAAACATGTGGCCGGATGCACAAGCGGCTGTCGCTCGAGATGGGCGGCAAGAACGCCATGACGGTGCTGGACGACGCCGATCTCGATCTCGCGCTCGACGGCGTGCTCTGGGGCGCCTTCGGCACCACCGGACAGCGATGCACGGCCACGAGCCGGCTGCTGCTCCACGACGGCGTGCATGATGAATTCCTCAGCCGGCTCGTCGAACGTGTGCGCGCGCTCACGCTCGGCGACGGCCGCAAGACAGGGACGGATGTCGGCCCGCTGGTGAACGAGCCCGCACTGAAGAAGGTCGAGCGCTACGTCGACATCGGCGTCAGCGAAGGCGCGGACCTCCTGATCGGCGGCCGCCGAGCGACTGCCGGCGATCTGAGCAAGGGATTTTTCTTCGAGCCCACGATCTTCGCACGCGTCAAGGCGGGCATGCGCATCGAGCAGGAGGAGATCTTCGGGCCCGTGCTGTCCGTCGTGCGTGTGCGCTCCGCGGACGAGGCATTCGCGATCAACAACGGCGTGAAGTACGGCCTGTCATCGTCCGTGTACACGCGGGACGTGAACATCGCCTTCCGCGCGCAGACCGAGCTGGACACCGGCATCACCTACGTGAACGCGCCGACCATCGGTGCGGAGGCACATCTGCCATTCGGTGGTGTCAAACAGACAGGCAACGGCCACCGGGAAGGCGGCTGGGAAGTGTACGAGTTCTACTCGGAGACGAAGGTGGGCTACGTGGACTTCTCGGGCACGCTCCAGCGGGCGCAGATCGACAACTATCTGGGCACGCCCGACTGATACTTTCGGCCGCGACGGGAGTCTATCTATAGAATGATGCTGGCAGGGAAGTCGGTCATGACGCACGGTCGCGACGTGACGTACGTCGCGCCGGATGGGACGGTTCGGGGGCACTTGCTGCCACCGGACGCGACGGTAGACTCCTAGGCGAACGCAGGACAGCTCCATGGCTTCCGTGCCCTCCCTGCCACCCGGTCCTTCCACCGCATCTGTGCCGCCGACGGCACCCCCCGCCGACAAGGACGCGCGCGCCATCACGCCCGAACAACGCATGGGCGCGCTGGAATACGTCAATCGCCGCCGCAGCATCGGCCTCGGCTTTCTGTGGGAGTGGACGAAGATCTTCTGGATCTCCGTCGCGCTCTTCCTGGTGCTCCGGACCTTCATCGTCGAGGCGTTCAAGATTCCGAGCGGGAGCATGGAGCACACGCTGCTGGTCGGCGACTTCCTGCTCGTGAACAAGCTCGCGTACGGCGCCGAGATTCCGTTCACGCACAAACGCCTGCCGGCGTTCCGCGATCCGCAGCGCGGCGACGTGATCGTGTTCGAGGCGCCGGAGGATCCCACCAAGACGTACGTCAAGCGTCTCGTGGGCCTCACCGGCGACACGCTCGAGATGCGCAACGGCGAGCTGTATCGCAACGGCCGGCATCTCACCGAGCGATACGTCGAGCACGTCGCGCCCGAGATCGATCCTGTGGAGGAGCGTTTTCGCTGGCAGCGCGACTACATCGTGCGCTCGGCGAACGCAACCGTTGGGTACTATCCGTCACGAAACAACTGGGGTCCGCTGGTCGTCCCACAGAAGAATTATTTCGTGCTCGGAGACAATCGCGACAACTCGAGCGACAGCAGGTACTGGGGCTTCGTCGCCGACTCACTGGTGAAGGGCAGCCCGTTCGTCATTTACTACAGTTACGCTCCCGACTCTTCGCAGTCTCTCGCGTGGCTCACCCGCATTCGCTGGCATCGTCTCGGCGAGCGCGTCAAGTAGGTCAAAAACCGGTCGTCGCGCAGCCCTGTTGCGCGCGTCCGTTTTGAGATAAATCGGTTCCCACCGCACGTCCCGCCGCACCGCTACACAACGGTAGTCCAGCATGCCACCTGCCACGAAGAAGTCTTCGTACGAGGAAGGCTCACTCGATCAGTATCTGCGCGACATTAGTGCCTACCCTCTCATCAATCGAGAGGAGGAGGTGCGGCTCGCGCAGCGGATCCGGGTGAACGATCAGGAGGCGCTCGACAAACTGGTGCGCTCGAACCTGCGCTTCGTCGTGTCCGTCGCCAAGAAATATCAGAACCAGGGCGTCTCGCTCGCCGATCTGATCAACGAGGGCAACCTCGGCCTCATCCGCGCGGCGCACAAATTCGACGAGACGAAGGGGATCAAGTTCATCTCGTATGCCGTGTGGTGGATCCGTCAGGCGATTCTGCAGGCCCTCGCCGAGCAGAGTCGCATCGTGCGCGTGCCGCTGAATCGTGCCGGCACGCTGCACCGCATCGGCAAGCGGGCCAGCGCGCTGCTGCAGGAGCTGGGACGCGAAGCGACGCACGCCGAGATCGCCGAGGGCATGGAGATCACGGAAGAGGAAGTCGCGAAGACGATGTCGATCTCGCAGACGCATCTCTCCCTCGACGCGCCGCTCACGCCCGGCGAGGACAACAAGCTCCTCGATTACCTCCCCGACAACCTCAATCCCACGCCCGACGAGCAGACGTTCGAGAAGGCGCTCACGGAGTCGATCGAGGAAGCGCTGTCGCACCTGAAGGAACGCGAAGCCAAGATCCTGCGTCTGTATTTCGGGCTCGACGACGAGGAGCCGATGACGCTGGAGCAGATCGGCGCGCTGCTCGGCATCACGCGCGAGCGCGTGCGCCAGATCAAGGAAAAGGCGCTGTCGCGCCTGCGGCACGTCTCGCGAGCGCGGGCCCTGGAGTCGTACCTGGGCTGACGCCCACGACGCATTCGAATCAGGCGACCAGGCCGAATCGTCATCGAACGGTTCGGCCTTTCTCTTTTACATTTCCCCAATGGCTCAGACCTCGTCCTTCGACGTGACCACGGGTGTCGATCTCCAGGAGGTCGACAACGCCGTGAATCAGGCGCAGAAGGAGCTCGCGCAGCGCTACGATTTCAAGGGATCCAGGGCGTCGATCGAGTTCCAGCGCGCCGAGGCGACGCTGGTGCTCGTCGCCGACAATGATTTTCAGATGAAGTCGTTGCTCGACATCGTCCAGACGCGACTGATCAAACGCCAGGTGCCGGTCAAGAACCTGGACATCGGCGAGATCAAGCCGGCGGGCAACGACACAGTCCGCCGCGAAGTGAAGCTCAAGACCGCGCTCGACTCCGAGACCGCGAAGAAGGTGGCCGCGACCATAAAGGACGCGAAGCTGAAGAAAGTGCAGGCCGCCATCCAGGGCGACCAGGTGCGCGTGACGTCGCCCTCGAAGGACGATCTCCAGGACGCCATCGCGCTGCTCCGCGGCAAGGATTTCGGCGTCGAGCTCAAGTTCGGGAATTATCGGTGAAGGTTGCCGTCGTCACGCTCGGGTGTGACAAGAATACCGTCGACTCGGAGCGGTATCTCGCGCAGCTGGCCGACCGCGGCGCCGAGCCGACGGAGCGCGTCGAGGATGCCGACGTCATCCTCGTGAACACCTGCGGCTTCATCGACGCCGCAAAGAAGGAGTCCATCGACGCCATCGTGCAGGCCGGCCGCCTCAAGGAACGTGGACACGCGCGCGCCGTCGTTGCGGTCGGTTGCATGGTGGAACGGCATCAGGTCGAGCTCGAGGACGCACTCCCGGAAGTCGATCTGTTCCTCGGCGCGAGCCAGATGGACCGCCTGGTGCCCGAGCTCGTTGGCCGCGGTCTGCTGGACGACGCGCCGGTGATGCATCCCGGCATCCGCCTGTTCTCGGGCGACATGCCGCACGTGCGGTACCTGAAGGTCAGCGAGGGGTGCGATCACGGATGCGCCTTCTGTGCGATTCCGCTGATGCGCGGCCGGCATCGCTCCTTCACACTCGACGACATCCTGCGTGAGGCGCAATTGCTGGAGGCGCAGGGGGCCCGCGAGATCAACCTCGTGGCGCAGGATCTCGCGCACTATGGGCGCGATCTCAAGCGAGGCGGTGCGGGCGACGAGTCGCTGCCTACGCTGCTCGAGGCGCTCGTGCGCGACACGAGCGTTCCGTGGATCCGCATGCTGTATCTGTATTCGGCGGGGATCACGCCACGCCTCCTCGAGCTCGTGGCCCGGGAGGAACGCATCGTTCCGTACTTCGACATGCCGATGCAGCATGCGTCCGACGCCGTGCTGAAGCGCATGCGCCGCCCCGAGCGTAATCGCACCATCCGTGACACCGTGGCGCGCGTCCGGCAGATCGTTCCGGACGTCACGATCCGCACGACGTGCATCGTGGGCTTTCCCGGTGAAACCGATGACGATTTTGCGACGCTCCTCCAGTTGCTCGAGGAGGCGCAGTTCGACCGCGTCGGCGCATTCACGTACTCGCCGCAGGAGGGCACGGCGGCGTATGCGCTCGTGGACGACGTGCCGGAATCCGTGAAGCTCGAGCGGCTCGAGCGCCTCACCGAGCTGCAGCGGATGATCACCGCCGAGCGCTTCGAGTCGCGCACGGGTCGTACCGTGCGCGCGATCGTGGATCGGGCCAGCGCAAGCAGCATCGAGTTGCGCACACGCTGGCAGGCGCACGACATCGACGGCGTGACGCTCGCGTCGCCCGACGGACACGTGCCGCGGCCTGGCGATTTCTTCGACGTGCGGGTCGACGCCGTCGTGGACGATTACGACCTCCAGGCGACGCTGGTGCGGCGCGTGGGATCGGCGCCCCAGGCGAATGCACCGCACCGGCGGGCGGCGCTTCCGCTCGCCAGCGTCGGCTCGTACGGACGGTGACGCGCCGCCCCATCGCGCTGGCGCTGGTCCTCATCGCCTGCTCGACGCGCGCGCGCGGGCGCCCCGCGCCTCCCAGTCCACTCTCGAATCACACCATCCGGGTCGCGCTCCCCGCGAGCGGCGTTCGGATCGGCGCGACGAGCGACTTCGGCTGGTACCAGGCGGAGGGCGCAGACGGCGCGTACATCACCCGTGGACGGCGCAGCGAACAGTGGTTCGTCGAGTACGACGACGCCGCCAAACGCGTGCGCGCCATCCGCCCCGACGGGCAGGCCACGACCTGGCAGCGCGGGCTGCGCGTCCGCGTGGGCGATGAAGGATTTCTCACGATCGACGGCCGTCGCTATCGCGGCGAGCTGGCCTTCGTGCCGCAGGATACCGGCGTGGTGCTGGTCAACCGACTGAACATCGAGGATTACCTGCGCGGCGTGGTGCCCGTGGAGATGGGGAATCGCAATCGTGCGGATTCCGCGGCACTCCAGGCGCAGGCAGTCGCGTCGCGCAGCTACGCCT
>DATFHG010000018.1:0-30567 GCA_035248725.1 Gemmatimonadaceae bacterium
CGTGCGGCAATCGATGGATCCCACGCAATCGGCGGAGTTCCTCTCGGATGTCGCGCGTCTCACCGCGCGCGTCGCGTCGAACGGCTTCCACTTCGCGCTCGCGCGCGTGCTCCTGCACTGCGCGGCGCCGGGGATCCCGGACGTCTATCAGGGCGACGAGCTGTGGAATTTCGCCCTCGTGGATCCGGACAACCGCCGTCCGGTGGACTTCGCGCGCCGCCGGCAGCTGCTGGCCCAGATCGATCGCGGCGACGCGCTCGGGCGCGTCTTCACCAACCCCGCAGCAGACCTGGACGACGCGGTGAAGCTCGCGCTCGTCGCCAGACTGCTGCGATTCCGGCGGGAACATCGGAGCCTGTTTCTCGACGGCGGGTACGAGCCCTTGTCACTGGTTGCGCCGCCGGCCGACCTCGGCATTTTTGCGTTCGTTCGGCGAACGCGAAGCGAAGCCTGCATCGCGTTGGCCCGGACGCGGCCGGTTGCCGAGGGGTTGGCCGACACCATGCAACAGAGCCAACCGGTGTCGGCCGCACTGGCCGGCCGGTGGCGCTCGGTGTTGAGCGACCGCGTCGTCGAGCTCAGGCGTTCCCGCGCCGGGCTGACGGTCGACGTGGGATCGCTCATCCCCGCGACGCAGCCGTGTGAGCTACTGTTTTTCGATGGTCGATGAGGCCGCTGTGCGTGCCGTGATGCGGGCGCGCGTGACGGCACGGAACCCTCAGCATCCGAACGCGTGATGAAAGCGAGCGACACGAACGGAACGAAGACAACCGCCGGCATCGCCTACTTCTCGATGGAGATCTGCCTCGAGCAGGGGATCCCGACGTACAGTGGCGGACTCGGGGTGCTGGCGGGCGACACGCTGCGCTCCGCGGCGGACCTCGGACTGCCGGTCGTCGGCGTCACGCTGCTCCACCGGAAAGGGTATTTCCGCCAGCACATCGACGAGCAGGGCAATCAGACGGAAGGGCCGGTCGAGTGGCGCCCCGAGGATGTGCTGCAGGAACAGCCCGAGCGATGCACTGTCACGATCGAGGGACGCGACGTGCACGTGCGCGGATGGCGCTACACGATCCGCGGTGTCACGGGGCACGAAGTGCCGGTGCTGCTGCTCGACACCGCGCTGCCGGAGAACGGCGAGTATGACCGCACGCTCACCGATGCGCTCTACGGCGGTGACGCGACGTACCGCCTGTGTCAGGAGATCGTGCTCGGCATGGGAGGCGCGCAGCTGCTGCGCGCCATGGGGCTGCTCAGCGACACGCGCTTTCACATGAACGAGGGCCACAGCGCGCTGCTCGCGATTTCGCTCCTCGAGTGGCAGCTGGAAGGACGCAAGTCGTTCGAGCTCCACGACGACGACATCGAGGCGGTGCGGCACCAGTGCGTGTTCACCACGCACACGCCGGTACCGGCGGGACACGACCGCTTCCCGCGCGAGCTGGTGCAACGCGTCATCGGCGCCGATCGCTTTCAGCTGCTCGAGGCCGCGAAGGTGATGGACGAGACGGAGCTGAACATGACGCACCTCGCGCTGCGTCTGTCGCGCTTCGTGAACGGGGTGGCGATGAAGCATCGCGAAGTCTCCATCGCGATGTTCCCCGGCTTTCCCATCGACTCCATCACGAACGGCGTGCACGCGGGCACCTGGGTTTCACCCGCGTTCGCGCAGCTGTTCGACAAGCGCGTGCCCGAGTGGCGCACGGACAATCTGTATCTGCGCTACGCCGTCGGCATTCCGCTGGGCGAGATTCGCGCGGCGCACGCCGAGGCGAAGAAGGCGTTTCTCGCCGAAGTCGCGAAACGCACCAGCGTCGAGCTCGATCCGAACATCTTCACCCTCGGCTTCGCCCGTCGCGCCACGCCGTACAAGCGCGCGGACCTGATGTTCACGGACACGGCGCGACTGGCGCAGATCGCGGACAAGGTCGGCCCCATCCAGGTCGTATTCGGCGGCAAAGCGCATCCGCACGACATGGGCGGCAAGGACCTCATTCGCCGCATCCACAAGGCGTCCACCGAGCTGAAGGGACGTGTGACCGTGGTGTACCTCGAGAATTACGAGATGGCGATCGCGGCGCAGATGGTGGCCGGCGTGGACCTGTGGCTCAACAATCCGATGAAGCCGCTCGAGGCGTCGGGAACGAGCGGGATGAAAGCGGCGCTCAACGGCGTGCCGAGCCTGTCGGTGCTCGACGGCTGGTGGATCGAGGGGCACGTCGAGGGCGTGACCGGCTGGTCGATCGGCTCCGACGAATCCGAAGGCGATCAGTCGATGGACGCGCAGGACCTGTACCTCAAGCTCGAACGCGTGATTCTGCCCCTGTTCTACGGGCTGCCGTTCGCGTATGCGGAGGTCATGCGTGCCGCGATCGCGCTGAATGGCTCGTTCTTCAACACGCAGCGAATGGTGGAGCAGTACGTGCGGAATGCGTACTTCCCATCGGATGCGATGGTGGGGGAAGTCGTCTCCGTCGGGCAGACGTAAGGGATCGCGGTAGTGAGAGGGGATCGGATATCGACACCTACTCCGCCCGCTCCAGCTCCTCTTCCATGTCCTCCGCTTCACGCACGGCTCTGAGCGCGGTGTTGCCGGCGACGAGCGCGCCGAGCGCGATGTAGAGGTAGAAGGTGTAGAAGCGCCACCACACCAGTGACGCGGCAAAGGCCTCTGGCGGGATGACGCTGCCGAGCGCCGCGCGGAACGCCAGCTCCACCGCCCCGCCGCCGCCCGGCGCCGGAACGACGCCCGCGCCATAGATGATTCCCATCGGCCAGATCACCAGCGGCGCGAGCGGTACGGCCAGCGATGTCGTCGAGTAGACGATGGCGGGAAGAATCGTGAATCGCACCGCGACGTGCGTGATGGACGCCACGAGCGAGAGCGCTCCCCAGCCAAGTCGCATGTCACGGAAGGCGTCCACGGTCGTGCGCACGCGATCGAACCACCGCTGCACGATCTCCCACCGGCGGCCGTGCAGCTTCACGCGATGTGCCCAGCCCGGTGGCTCGTCGCGCACCTCGCGCCGCGACAGGATGAAGCCGATCACGCCGAGCGCGATCACGAACGTCGCGTAGCCGCCGACGACGCCGATCATCGCGAGAAACGCCTTGCCCGTCGCGTGAAAGATGATCGCGATGGCGCCGACCACGACCGCGAGCGAGATCGCCTCGAAGAAGAGCTCGGTGTAGAGGATGACCATCGCGTCCGCGGCGGGAACGCCGGCTTCGGCGAGGATCAGGAATCGCGCGGGCTCGGCGCCCATGCGCGCCGGCGTGATCGACGCGCCGAAATCTCCGCCGAGCGAAGTGCGGATCGAGGTCGTCAGCGGCAGCCGCGCACGCACGGCTTTCGCGCTCCACGTGAGCTTGAGGGATCGGGCGGCGACCTCCGCCGCGAACGCACCGAAGGCGAGCAGATGCGCCTGGAGTGGAATCGCGAGCCCGAAGCCATGCGGTGCTCCGCTGCGCACCGCGTACACGGACACGCCGAGGACCGCGGCAAAGCTCAGGGCGGTGAAGACCCAGCGTTTCAATCCTGTCGATCCATGAAGGCCACGATCTTGCGGTCTCTGCTGCCTATGGCATCGGGTGGTGGTCGGACGGCGTCGAAAGCAGACCGGATTCTAGCCGTCATGCGCGCCGCCCGCGATGTCGCGGGCGGCATTCGGTACGATCTCGAGCTCGTCGATGGCGACGAGCGCATCCCCGCGATCTTCCTCGTGCCGCACGCGCCCGGGCCGCAGCCGGCGGCGCTGCTGCTGCACGGGTTCGGCTCCGAGAAGGAGCGCATGGCGGACTCGGTGGGCTTTGCGCTCATGACGCGCGGCGTGTGCGCGCTCGCGATCGACCTGCCGATGCACGGCGCGCGCTCGGAAGGCGCGGCCACGCTGTCGATGAGCAATCCCATGCAGATCGTGGGGACATGGCGAGCCGCGGTGCGCGAAGCGCGCTGCGCGCTCGAATTCCTGCAGCGTCACGACGCTGTCGATCCCGCGCGCATCGGCCTGGTGGGCTACTCGCTGGGGTCGTTTCTCGCGAACATCGTCGCCGCGGACACGCCGTCCGTTCAGGCAGTCGTGCTGGCCGCCAGTGGAGACCTGCCGGAAGGACTGCCGTTCGAGTCGCTCGTTCGTGCGGTGGTCGATCCATTGCGCGCGGTGCGACGCCTCGGTGGCCGGCCGCTGCTGATGGTGAACGGACGCTTCGATCGCACCGTAAAGCCCGGCCGCGCGGAGCGGCTGTTCGCGGCGGCGCACGAACCGAAGACGATGCGGTGGTATGGTGGCGGTCACTGGCCGCCCGCGCGCGAGATCAACTATGCGGCAGAGTGGCTCGCGTCGTCGCTGCTCGAGTCGCATACACCTCGAACCAGGGCTTCCATGGGCGAGTGAGCGGCTTCACGACCCGCTCCTCGAGCACGGCCCACCGGCGCGTCCATTCGTCCGCGGTCGGCACGAGCACGTCACCGACCACACGCTGAATCGCGAAGCCCGCGTCGCGCAACAGTCGCGCGATGGACGAGGGCGAGAATCCGAAGCGGTACGGAAAGGTGAGGAGGTTGTTGTACGCCAGCAGCGCGATCGCGAAGCCACGCGCGCCGCGCGGTCCGTGGGCGATACGCATGCGCCAGCTCGCGTAGCACTCGCCGTTCGGAACGCGAATCGCGAGCACGCCACCGTCGCCGAGCAGCCGTGCCGCGGCGCGCACCGCCGCGCTCGGATCCGGCAGCTGGTCGAACGTATTCCAGATCGCGACGGCGTCGAAGGTGCGATCGCTGTGAAACGATTCCAGGTCCCCGTCGTGCACCGCGAAACCGAGTGAGCGCGTGAAGGCGTTCACGCCCGCATTCACGTCCAGGCCTTCGAACGTCCAGCGCTCTGCGCGTGCCGCGGCGAGAAAAGCGCCGACATAACTGCCCACTTCCAGACCGGAACCACGGCGCTCGAGCATGCGTCGCAGCCGCCTGGCCTGCACGCGATAGGATCCTCGCTGTGCCTCGTGCAACGCCGAAAGCGCGTCCCACGACGGCGAATCCGCGGCGTACATCTCGCGCAGCTCGTGCCGCTTCTCCACGGGGTTGCGATACACGAGCCCGCAGGCGCGACAGCGCACCACGCGCCACGGCGGCGGCTGTGAGAAGGCGACGCGATCCACGAGTCGCTCCGGCGGAGTTCGTGGCGACAAGCGTCGCATGTGAAACTGCCAGAGGAGCTCGGCCTCGACGCGGATGTCGTCGGGGCCGGCAATCTCCTCGGTAATCGCTTCGCCGCAGACGATACAGCGGGTGAGCTCGTACGACGTCACCCGCGGAAACAACAGCAGAGCGAGTCGTGAGTAAACGGTCGGGGTGTCTTCAGTCGGGGAGTAGAGTCAAAACTCGACTCCCAGGTTGACGACTCCCCGACACAAAACTCGTGACTCGTTCCTGTCTCACGGAATGGAGTAATACTCGACCTTCCCGTCGTTGAACCGCGGGATCGCCAGCACGTTGCGCTTGCTGTCGACGCCGATGTCCGCCGGCGCGCTCACGTTCGAGACGAGCGTGGCCATGTGCGTCCCGCCGTGGATGATGTGCACCGCGGAATCGGCCCAGCTCGACACGAGAATACCCGCCGGCACGATCTCGACGCCATCGTACTGCCCGGGTCCGGCGATCATGTTCGCGGGCGCCGCCTGGCCCGGCGCCCACGTCTGGACGCTGTTCGCGCCGAACGGCGCGAGCACGAAGCGGTTGTTCGCCGCATCCCACGTGAGGCCATTCGGGCTCCCCAGCGAATCGCCCTTCGCGGCTTCGGTCACGGTCTTGCCCGCGATCCTGAAAATCCGATTCACGCCGGGGTGCGACATGCCGCCCTTGGCGTCGAACAGGATGCCGGTATCGGTGACATAGATGCCGTCGGGACCGACGGCCACGTCGTTGAGGAACGTCGCCTTCTGCGCGCGAAGGTCGACGCTGCCGAGCGACGCGCCCGTCCGCTTGTTGAACATGCGCACCGCGTCGATGTCCGCGACGTAGAGCGTGTCGCCCTTGATGGCGATGCCCTTGGGCGCGTTCAGCGTCACGCCGCCCTTGCCGCCCTGGACCAGCGTGATCGGCGCGCCGCCGGTGCTGTCGGCGCGCACCTTCACGATGAATCCGTTGTTGTCCTTCTGCGACGGATTCCCGTTGATGTTCGAGATGAAGTACACGTCGAGATCGGCGTCGTACTTCACGGATTCAGGAACCTTCAGACCGGCGGTTTCGCCGAGCTTGCGGGCGCTGGCTTCGGCTGGCGCCGCGGCGGCGGACGCACCCGCGGTCGAGTCGGCTTTCGTGTTGTCCGCTTTCGCGCATCCCAGCAGCAATGTCGCGGTGATCGCCGTGCAGAAAGTGATGCTCCCACGCATGACCGTTGTCTCCGTGTTGAGTCGAGCGAGCTCAATCATACTCCGGACGGCCCGCATGAGTGAAGGCAGGGAACGTGCATTTGTTCGCACCGCTCGGATCCGACGGCAAACGCGCATTGCGATCCGATCCACCGCACCAGTTAATCGACCTCACAGCAGCATAGGAGACGTTGACCATGGCCCGCGAAAAGGAATCCCTGCAGAAGCTCTACCTGGAGCAGTTGAAGGATCTGTACAGCGCGGAGGAGCAGATTCTCGAGGCGCTCCCCAAGATGTCGAAGCAGACCAAGCATCCCGAGCTGAAGCGGGCATTTCAGGAGCACTACCAGCAGACGGAGCAGCAGAAACAGCGCCTGGAGAAGATCGGCCAGGACCTCGGCGAGGACTTGAGCGGCCATACGTGCAAGGGCATGCAGGGACTCGTGAAGGAAGGCGAGGAAGTGATGGAGGAGTTCAGCGACTCCGACGTCCTCGACGCAGCGCTCATCTCCGCGGCGCAGCGCGTGGAGCACTACGAGATGGCTGGGTACGGCTGCGCACGTACGTACGCGCACATGCTCGGCCTGGCCGAACACGCCGATCTGCTGCAGCGCACGCTCGATGAGGAAGGTGACACCGACGAACGGCTCACCGAGCTCGCCGAGACCGTCGTCAACATCGACGCGCTGAAGTAGAGCGGTAGAGCGGTAGAGCGGTAGAGCGGTAGAGCGGTCGAGCGGTTGAGCGGTAGCCACCGCTCCACCGCTCCACCGCGCCCCCTTTTCCCGGCTGGCCGAGCGGCCGAAGTTATGAGTCTCACTCGTCCTTCTCATGAGGCTCGTCGTGTCGCGTTCAATCCGCTCGATCGCCGTCGTCCTCCCGCTCGTCGCTTTCTCCCTTCCGCTCCATAGCCAGCAGTTCGACTCGCTCGCCCTCGCGGGCGTTCATTGGCGCGAGCTCGGTCCGTATCGCGGCGGTCGCTCCGTCGCCGCAGTCGGAAGTGTGGCGCGGCCCAACGAGTACTACATGGGCACGGTCGGAGGGGGCGTCTTCAAGACCACCGACGGTGGCAACGCGTGGGCTGCGGTGACGGACAAGTACTTCGGTGGAACGATCGGAGCGGTGGCCGTCGCGCCGTCGAACCCCGACGTCGTTTACGTCGGCGGCGGCGAATACCCGCTGCGCGGCAACGTGTCCCACGGTGATGGCGTGTGGAAGTCGACCGACGGCGGGAAAACGTGGACGTCCAAGGGTCTCGCCGAGACGAAGCACATCGGTGACATCGTGGTCCATCCGACGAATCCCGACCTCGTGTATGTCGCGGCGCTCGGCCATGCGTTCGGCACGAACGCGGAGCGTGGCGTGTACCGCTCGAAGGACGGCGGCAACACGTGGCAGAAGATCCTGTTCCGCAACGATTCGACAGGCGTCGTCGACCTCGTGATGGATCCCAACAATCCGAACGTGCTCTACGCCGGCTTCTGGCAGGTGTACCGCAAGCCGTGGGAGCTGAACTCGGGAGGCGCCGGATCGGGGATGTTCAAGACGACCGACGGCGGCGACACCTGGACGGAAATCACGCGCAATCCCGGACTGCCCGCCGGCATCTGGGGGGACATCGGAATCTCGGTGTCGGGGGCGAACTCGAATCGCGTGTACGCGATCATCGAGGCGGCCGACGGCGGCGTGTACCGCAGCGACGATGCGGGCGCCACGTGGCAGAAGATGAACGGCGAGAGCGCACTGACGCAGCGGGCCTGGTACTACATGAAGATCCACGCGGATCCGAAGAACCAGGATGTCGTGTACGTCAATAACGTGTCGTTCCAGAAATCCACCGACGGTGGCAAGACGTTCAAGCCCGTCCGCGGACTCCATCATGGCGACTCCCACGACTTCTGGATCGCGCCCGACAACTCGAACCGCATGATCGAGACGGACGACGGTGGCGCCGAGGTGTCCACCGACGGGGGAAAGACGTGGACGGACGAGGACTATGCCACCGCGCAGTTCTATCACGTCATCACCACGACGCATTTCCCGTATCACGTCTGCGGCGCACAGCAGGACAACTCGACGTTGTGCGGGCCGAGCCGCTCACCGGACGGCACGGTGGGCCTCAGCGACTGGCTGGAAGCCGGCGGCGGCGAGTCGGGCTGGATCGCCGCGCGCGCGGATGATCCGGACATCGTCTACGCCGGCTCGTACGGCGCGCTGCTGACGCGGAAGGACCTGCGCACCAGCATCTCGCGCAACGTGAATCCGTGGCCCGACAACCCCATGGGCCACCCCGCGAAGGACCTGAAGTACCGCTTCCAGTGGACGTTCCCGATCATCGTGAGCCCGCACAACTCCAACGTTCTGTATGCGGGCTCGCAGCACGTGCACAAGTCCACGAACGGCGGCGAGAGCTGGACGGTCATCTCGCCCGATCTCACGTACAACGACCGCAGGACGCAGGAGAACTCGGGTGGGCCCCTCACGCTCGATCAGACGTCCGTCGAGTACTACAACACGGTTTTCATCCTGGAGGAGTCGCCGCGCACCACCGGCTATCTGTGGGCAGGCACCGACGACGGTCGCGTGTGGCTGACGCGCAACGGCGGCACGAGCTGGACGAACGTGACGCCGAAGGACATGCAGAAGGACACGCGCGTCTCGTCCATCGACGCTTCCGCATTCGATCAATGCGTGGCCTACGTGGCGGCCAATCGCTACCAGCTCGACGACGACCGTCCGTATCTGTGGAAGACGTCGAACTGTGGCGCCAGCTGGCAGCGGATCGACGCCGGCATCGCGAGCAACGAATTCACGCGCGTCGTGCGCGAGGATCCGGGGCGCCGCGGCCTGCTCGTCGCGGGGACGGAGCGCGGCGTCTGGATGTCGCCCAACGACGGAAGCTCGTGGCAGCGCCTGCAGCTCAACCTGCCGATCGTTCCCGTCCACGATCTCGTGTTCAAGGACGGCGACGTCGTCGTCGCGACGCACGGTCGCTCGTTCTGGGTCCTGGACAACATCAGCAGCCTGCGGCAGCTGAGCGACTCCGTGGTGAAGTCGGCTGCGCATCTCTTCAAGCCCGCGGACGCGTATCGCGTGAGCTTCGGCGGCGGGTTCGGGCGTCGCGCGCAGCAGTCCACCGAAGTGCCCGTCAATCCGGTGGCGTTCAACCCGCCGAGTGGTCCCGCGATCCAGTACTGGCTCGCGACGGCGAATCAGGACGTCACGGTCAGCATCCTCGACTCGGCAGGCAACCTCCTCCGCAGCTTCAGCAGCCGCCAGGACTCGGCGCAGGCCGCCGACTCGATCGCGCGGGAGGCGCACAGACGGTCACGTGAGGATTCACTCAGGGCCGCCGGCATTGCGCCCGACAGCATTCAGAAGCTCGTGCGCCAGACGACGGATCAGCCCGTGAGCGGCGGAGAGGACGAAGCGGGATTCCGTCCCACGCCGCCGCCCCGCGCCCCGAACCGTCGTGGCGTGAACACGTTCACGTGGGACATGCGCCTGCCGCCACCGCACGCATTCCGCGGTATGGTTCTGTGGGCCGCCGGCGTCCAGGGACCGATGGTGGCTCCGGGCGCGTACATGGCACGACTCGCCGTCAACGGAAAGACCGTAGGGACCCAGCGCTTTCGGCTGCTCCCCGACCCGCGCATCAAGGGCGTGACGGCCGCGGACTACGCGGCGCAGGCGCGCTTCCTCAAGCGTGTCGCCGACCGGTTCAGCGAAGCGAACGACGCGGTGTCGTCCATCCGCGACATCCGGAGCGCCGTGGACGACCGCCGCGGGAAATTGCCCGCCGAGGCGCGCCAGACGTTTGACGCGCACGCGAACGCGCTGGTGCCGGCGATCGGATCGGTGGAGGACTCGATTTACCAGACGAAGAGTCACGCGAACGAAGATCCGCTCAACTATCCGATTCGCATCAACAACAAGATCGGAGCGTTGCTTGGCGTTGCCGGCAGCTCGGACGGGCGCCCCACGGCGCAGACGTACGAGGTGTTCGATCTGCTCAGCGGACAGCTGGATCGGGAGATCACCCGGCTCAAGGCCGCGCTCACCGCGCACCTCGATCCGATGAATCAGCTCCTCATCCAGAACAAGCTGCCAGAGATCCCGAACCCGTACCGCAAGCCGATCGGATAGCCTGGCTGTGGTCAGTCGTGAAGCGGAAGCTGCACGTGGAGATGATCGGCGGTCCCCACGTGCCGCAGCGTACTGAATCCCATCGACCAGAAGTAGAACTGCACCAGCCGATTCGCGACCTCATTGTGGCCGCGCGTCCGTAGATCGACGGCGTGCACCCAGCCGTCGCGCTGGCCGTAGTGCATCGTCCGGTCGTTCACCGGAAGTCCGATCCGCGGGTAGTCCGCGGCCACGCGCCGCGTGTCGGTGATCACGAGATCCGCGTCGACGAGGATCACGGTCGACAGCGCGACGCGCAGGATGGGATGTACGGACGAGTAGTAGCCGTGCACGTCGTCCGATTTTGCGTTGACGCGCGCGAGATACACGGCGGAGTACACGCACCAGGCGACAACCGTGGGCAGCGCGACCCACTGCAGCATGCGCTGGACGCGCGCGCGTCCCTGGAAGCGCCGTGCGAGCCAGACGCACAGCAACGCGACGGTCGCTGTCGTGACCAGCGCGCCGACGAAGAGCGCCAGCCAGGTGCTGCCGGAGTGCGCGTATGCTGCCACGGACGTGCGTACGTAAGCGACAAACGGCAGAGCCAGCACCGTGAGGACCCGGGCAGCGCCGAGGGCGATCAGCGCGAAACGGTTGCGCGTGCGGGGACGACGGCGCGCACGGCGTGTCGGTGCGGCGCGCCAATCGCGCCGTACCTGCTTTCTCAGCTCCTCAAGTCTGGCCGCTATCGAATCCACCCATGCCCATCGCGTGATATCCCTTATCTACGTACACCGTCGACCCGGTGATTCCGGATGCCATGGGAGAGCACAGGAACGCGGCGGTGTGGCCGACCTCGGTGGCCGTGAGCGGGTCGGTGAGCGGAGCGGCTCGCGATACGTACTCGATCATGCGCTCGATGATGCCGATCGCGCTCGCGGCGCGTGACGCCAGCGGCCCCGCGCTGATCGTGTTGACCCGGACGCCGAACTTTCGCCCGGCCTCGAAGGCCAACGTCCGTGTGTCACTCTCGAGCGCCGCTTTCGCGGACGACATCCCGCCGCCGTAGCCGGGGATCACGCGCTCGCTCGCCATGTACGTGAGCGACACGACCGATCCTCCGCTGCGCATCAGCGGGCCGAGGCGCGCGATCATCGAGATGAGCGAATACGCACTGACCGACACGGCCTCGAGATAGCCTTTGCGGCTCGTCTCCAGCAGCGGCTTCTTCACCTCGGGCCCGTTCGCGAGCGAATGCACGACGATGTCGATCGCGGCCTCGCCGAAATCCGCCTTCAGCTGCGCAGCGACGCCCGCGATGGACGCGTCGCCCACATCCTTGTAGCGCTTGCTGGTGCGCAGCTCCTCGGGCATGTCCTCCAGCGTGTCGAAGGCCGCGTCGAGCGGATAGATCTTCTCGAACGCCATCTTCCCGCCGCCGTCGAGCTGGAGCGACTCGTCCATCTTGCCGCGCTCCAGCAGGTTCCGGAAAATGTTGAGCGCCGGCGGCCAGGTGCCGACGCATACCGTCGCGCCGGCTTGGGCCAGCGCCTTGGCGATCGCGAAGCCGAACCCCGCATCGTCGGCGACGCCGGCGACGAACGCGCGCTTACCCGTCAGGTCGATGGAGAGCATGGCTGAATAGATAGTATCTTCGGCACGTATCCTGAAAGCACAGCCCGCTCGTGAGCTCCCCTCTCAAGCAGCGTCCCGTGACTCCCCTGCCAGCCACGCGCGGCCCCTCGTTCGCGCGCGGACTCTGGCGTATTGCGGCCGCTGACGTGTCCAGCGGCAATCGCGTCCGGTTGCTGCACGACGGCCCGGAGACGTTCGACGAGATGCTCGAGCTCATCCACAACGCGCGGCACGCGGTGGCGCTGGAGAGCTACATCCTGCGGTCCGATGAGGTCGGCGAGCGGTTTTCGGACGCTCTGATCGGCGCTGCCAAACGGGGGGTGCAGGCGCGCGTGATCTCGGACTGGATCGGAACGCGCGGAACATCGCGGAAGTTCCTCAACACCATGCGCAAGAGCGGAGTCGACGTGCGGATCTTCAATCCGCCGGGCTTCCGCGCGTGGCTTGGCCTGGTTCCGCGCGATCACCGCAAGCTGCTCGTCGTGGACGACGCCATCGGCGTCACCGGCGGAGTCGGCATCGGGCGCGAGTGGCTGGTTGGCGTGGCCAAGAAGAAGCGCGCGCGCTGGCGCGACGCCGCCGTCCGCATCGAAGGGCCGGCCGCGGGCGACATGCTGCATGCGTTCGACAACATGTGGCGGCGCGTGAGCGGGAAGGAGCGCCGGGGGTCGCACCGGCTGCTGCGCAAGCGTCCCACGGGCGCGCATCTCGATCCGGCGACGCACGAACCGGCGCTGGTCGGCATCATCGAGGGCGAGCCACTGCGCCGGCGCGTCGCGCGGGGTCTCCAGATGCAGGCCATCTCCGCCGAGCGGTCGATCTGGATCGCCAGCGCGTACTTCACGCCGTCGTACTCGGAGGTGGAGGCGCTGACGGGCGCGGCGCGAGACGGCGTCGACGTTCGCGTGCTGGTGCCAAGCCGCAACGATCACCCGTGGGTCACCCTGCTCACGCGCCGTTATTACCGACGCCTGCTCACGAACGGCGTGCGCGTGTGGGAGTGGAAAGGCGAGATGATGCACGCGAAGACGAGTGTGGTCGACGGCCGCTGGGTCCGCGTCGGCTCGACCGACTTCAACATGCTCGGCGTCGCCATCAACTACGAGTTGGACGCGCTCGTCGAGGACGCGCAGATCGGGCGGGAGGCGGAAGACCGTTTTCTCACTGATCTGGAGCACTCGCACGAAGTCACGATGCGCAGTCGCGCCGTCGCGCGCTGACGGCGTCGATGAAATCCGGCATCATCATCCTGTCCGAGCTGCACGGACCGGTTCGCGACCGCGTGCTGGAGATCCAGCGCCGTTACGACCCGAAGCTCGCGGCGATGCTCGCGCCGCACGTGACGATCACCGGCTCCTCCGGCATCGGACCCATCGCGATGTCGACGACCGAAGACGAATTGCGCGTCGCGCTCGAGCCCATCGCGCGTGATACGCCGCCCATGCATCTGTCGCTCGGCCGGCCCATGCGATTCATGCAGACGAGCATCATTGTGCTCCCGCTGGATCCGCACGGCCCGCTGCGTGAGCTGCACGAGCGCATCATGCGCTCGGGGCTGCGCTACGAGCGGCCGCGATTCACGTTCACGCCGCACGTCACCCTGAACTTCTTCCGCCAGCTCACCCGCGACGAGACGCAGGCATTGCTCGCCGAACGCGTGGATGAGCCTGTCGTGATCGATTGCATCGAGGCGCATCGTACGACGGACACGTTATCGACCAGCAAGGTAGTCCAGCTCACGCTGGGTACGGGCGCGCGGTCGTCACCAGCCTGATGCGGCACTGCCGTTGCATCCGCGTCACTGCTTGCTTCGTTTGATGGCATCGATGATACGGACGCGGTGTGTACTGCTGTTGTGCTTTGGCCTCGGGTCGCCGGCTGCGCTGCGCGCGCAGTCGGTGGACACCGCGCACGTCGTGGAGCATCTCTTCGTGCGCTCGGACCTGTACATCATGGGCATGTTCGCCGGCGCGACGATCGCGATGTTTCCGCTGGATCGGCACCTCGCGTCGCAGATTCGCGACGAGGACCTCATCGCGAACAAGAACCTGCAGCGCATCTCCAAGGACTTTCGCTTTTTCGGCGGGCCGGGTCCGTACCTCATCGGCGCCGGCATGTACGCGGTTGGGCGCGCGACGCGTGTCCGACGCGCCGCGGAGCTCGGCCTGCATGGCACCGAGGCGGTCGTCGTCGGCCAGGTCGTGTCGGGCGTGCTCAAGGTCATACTCGGCCGCGCGCGCCCGTATACCTCCGCCGATACCAATCCACGGAACTTCGGGTTCTTTCGCGGCCGACGGAGCGGCGACTTCCAGTCCTTTCCATCCGGACACTCCACCAGCGCGTTTGCGGCCGCGGCGGCGGTATCGAGCGAAACGTCGGCGTGGTGGCCGCAAACGAAATGGATCTTCGGCCCGATACTATATAGTGGGGCGGCGATGGTGGGCCTCTCGCGCATGTACGACGACAAGCACTGGGCGAGCGACGTGATCATGGGCGCGGCCGTCGGGACGTTCGCGGGACTCAAGACCGTCCGCTTCAATCACACGCATCAGGGTAATCGGCTCGATCGCTGGCTCCTCGGTACCGCCAAGGACCCCGCTCACGTGCGTGTCGGCGCCGCGCCGACGGGCGAACCGATGCTTCTCCTGAACGTCGCCTGGTAAATCCGCGAGCGGCGGGCCGTCGCCGCGCTCGCACTTCCATGTCATCTTCACGGCTGCACGCTCCATGAGCTCACACGTCGCCGCCGTGAACGTCCTGCTGGTCATCGCCTGCGCGTCAGCGATACCGCTGCGCGCGCAGACACCCGTGAGCCGCGATTCCGCAGTCGCCGCCGCCGTCACGAGCGGGGGCCGGCTCGCGATCGCCCGGGCGGATACGCTGGTGGCGTTCGCTGGCCTGGTGGGCGCGCGCGCGTGGCCGAACCCCACGCTCAACGCATCGTACAGCAAGTCGCCGCCGACGAACCACTTCATCATGGACATCCCGTTCGAGTGGCCGGGACAGCGCGGCGCACGGATCGGCGCGGCGCGCGCGACGCGACTCGCGGCGCAATACCGCTTCGCGTTCGAGCGCGCGGGCGCGGCGCTCGATGCGGATACGACCTATACCCGGGCCGTCGCGGCGCGTGAACGTGCGGCGTTGTCGCGTCACAACGCGCAGGAGGCGGACAGCCTGCGTCGCATGGTGGCCGTGCGGCGCGGCGAAGGCGACGCCAGCGAGATGGACGTGCAGCTCGCCACCGTCACCGCCGGCCAGGCCGCGAACACGGCGGCGGCGGATTCCCTCGCCTACATCTCCGCCGTGCTCGATCTCCAGACCGTCATGGGAATGGCGGCCGATCGTGTCGAGATCGAGCCCTCGGACTCGCTCACTGCGCCACCGGAGTCGCTCCTCGCGCGGTCGGACTCGGGACTGACGCCGCGCAACGCTCCTCCGCTGCAGATCGCGGCGGCACAGGCGAGCGTGGAGGCAGCGCGATTGTCCCTGCGATCGCAGCACCGCAACATCTTCTCCGCGCCCAGCCTCAGCGCCGGCATCGAGAGTGGCGATCCGGATCATCCGGGCCTCCTGCCCACGTTCGGGATCGCTCTCCCGCTGCCACTCTTCGACCGCAATCGCGGTGGCGTCATGCAGGCGCGCGCGGAACAGGCACGTGCCCAGGCCGAGTTGACGCAGGCCACGGTGCAGAGCCACATCGAGATCGCGCGCGCCAAACGCGAGCTCGCCATCGCGCTCGGCACCGTGGAGCGCGATCGACTCCTGATCACGGCCGCCACGCGCGTCGCGGCCATGTCGCTGACGGCGTATCGCGAAGGTGCGGCGTCGTTGCCCAACGTGCTCGAGGCGCAGCGCAGCGCACGCGAGGTGCTCGCGCAATACATCGACGACCTGGCCAACGCGTGGATCTTTGCCGCGGAGCTGCGCGTGATCTCGCTCGCGCCATCGGACGTCCCATGAGAGGCGGACGCTCGGCACGGTGGCTTCTTCTCCCCGTCCTCGTCGCGTGCTCGCGCGGAGGCGACGAGGACACCGTGCAGGCCGTCGTCAACGTCCGCACCGCGGTCGCGGCGAAGCAGCCGTTCATCGAGACGGTGGGTGCGATCGGCGTCGTGAGCGCACGCCCGGGACACTTCGCGTCGCTCACGAGCCCGGGCCAGGCACGCGTCGCGCGCGTGAACGTCGCCCTCGGACAGCACGTGGCGGCGGGCACGTCGCTCGTCGAGCTGGACCAGACCGCCTTCGTCGCCGCCAGTCGTTCGGCGGACGCCGAGCTGGCCGCGGCCCAACGCAACTACGAGCGCACCCAGCGTCTGGTGAACGAAGGCATCTCGCCCGCGAAGGATCTGGAGCAGGCGGCGGCGGATCTCGAGCGCGCCAGGGGCGACGCGGCGAATGCCAAGCGCCAGCAGGAGCTCGCCGTCGTGTCGTCGCCGATCGGCGGCGTGATCACCCGCGTCGGAGCCACCGTCGGCACCACCGTCGATCCATCGACGGTGCTGGTCGAGATCGCCGACCCCAGCGCGCTCGACATCCTGTTCAGCGTCACCCCGACGCAGGCGGGCGAGGTGCGTCCCGGCGCAAAGGTCACGCTCAGCGCAGGACAGAGCTCGTCCGGCGAGCCGCTGGGCGTCGCGACCGTCGTGGACGTCGGCGGCATCGTGGACACCGTGTCCCGCGGCGTGACGCTGCGCGCGCAGGCGCCCACCACACGCCGTCCGTTGCGCATCGGCGAGACGGTGTTCGGGCAGATCGAGACGCTGGTGCGCAACGACGCGATCGTCATTCCCGTGGAAGCGCTGGTGCCTGAAGGCGAAGGGTTCAAGGTCTTCGTCGTGAACCTCGCGGGGGTGGCGCACGCACGCGATGTGGAGGTCGGGGGACGGACCGAGAAGTTCGCGGAGATCACGTCGGGGCTGGCGGCCGGCGAGCGCGTGGTCACGTACGGTGCGTATGGCATCGAGGACAGCGCGAAGGTGGCGCCGCTCACCGATCGGCAGAGTCAGTGAGGTCGTTCTTCGCGTTGCTCGCGCAGCAGCGGCGCTTCGTCTATCTGCTCGTCGGCGTGCTGACCGCGGTGGGTATCGCCGTCGCCTTCCGCATCCCGTCGGCGATCTACCCCGAGCTGAATTTCTCGCGCATCACCGTGGTCGTGAGCGGGTCGTCGCTCGGGGGGCGGCAGGTGTTGTTCGCCATCACGCGGCCGATCGAGGAAGCGGTGAGCATCGTGCCCGGTGTGATCCGCGTGCAATCGCGGACCATCCGCGGCGCCGCCGAGATCAACGTCACGTTCGCGGAAAAGACGGACATGCAGTTCGCGCTACAGCAGGTGCAGGCGCGCGTGAACCAGGTGAGCGGCGATCTGCCGCCCGGTCTGGACATCGAGGTCGAGCGCCTGACGCCGTCGCTGTTCCCGGTGCTGTCGTACAACCTGGAGGGCGGAGATCCCGCCACGCTCTACGACATCGCGACGTACCAGATCCGTCCATTGTTCGCGCGCGTGCCGGGCGTGGGCCGCGTGGACGTGCAGGCCAGCGACGTGCGCGAACTGGAGGTCATCGCCGATCCGGCACGTCTCGTCGGACAGCAGATGACGTACGACGACCTGGCGAACGCCATCAGAAGCTCGAGCAGCGTCGCGGCCGTGGGCCGCGTGCCCGCGAATTACCGCCAGTATCTCGTGGTGACGACCACGGAAGCGCACACCCCCGACGACGTGGCGAACATCGTGATCGGCCACGGCCTGCGCGTGCGCGACATCGCGACGGTCGTGATGGGCACGGAGGACCACGTACGCATCGTCGCCGGCGACGGCAGGCCCGCGGCCCTGCTAAACATCACGCGCCAGCTCGGCGGCAACACGGTCGCGATCGCGGACAGCGTGGCGGCGATCGCCCGCGCCGTCGCGCCCACGCTGCCGCCGGGCGTGCATCTCAAGCCCGTATACGATCAGGCGGCGCTGGTGCGCGACGCCGTGAAGTCCGTGCGCGACGCGATGCTCATCGGCGCGTTGCTCGCCGTCGTCGTCCTGCTGCTCTTTCTCAGGCACGGCCGCATCACCGCCATCAGCGCATCGTCTATCCCCCTGACGATGGCGCTCACGGTGTTCGTGATGTGGCTGCTGGGCCAGACCTTCAACCTCATGACGCTCGGCGCCATGGCGATCGCCATCGGGCTCGTGATCGATGACGCCGTTGTCGTGACCGAAAACATCGTCCGGCATCTGCACCTCAATCCGGATCGCGGGATCGCGGTGCGCGACGCCGTGCGTGAGCTCATCTGGCCCGTCACGACGTCCACGATCACGACGGTCGTGGTCTTTCTTCCGCTCGGTCTCCTCACCGGAGTGGAAGGACAGTTCTTCCACGCGCTGTCGATCGTGCTCACGATCGCCGTGCTCGTCTCGCTCCTGCTCGCGCTCACCATCATCCCGCTGCTCGCGGAGGAATTCCTGACGGCCGCGGATGCGGAGTACGCGGAATCGTCGACGCCCGCGGCAAGCACGGGGCTGCTGGCGCGGATGGGTGCCGCGCTCGACGCCCTGTCGGTGAAATACGAGCGCGCGCTGGCGGGGGTGATGCATCGCGGCCGCTGGATGCTCGGCGCCTCCGCCGCGTTGATCGTCGCCGGATTGCTGGCGCACCACTTCGTCGGCACCGGCTTCCTGCCCGAGATGGACGAGGGCGCGTTCGTTCTCGACTACTTCACGCCCGGCGGAACGGCGCTGGCCGAAACCGATCGCGAGCTGCACATCGCCGAAAGCATTCTGGCGCAGACGCCGGAGGTGTCCGGCACGTCGCGGCGCACCGGCGCGGAGCTCGGCCTGTTCGCGACGGAGCAGAACACGGGCGACCTGGTCGTCAGGCTCAAGGATCCGGGCAAGCGCAGCCGTTCCAGCTTCGAGGTCATCGACGACGTCCGCACGCGGATCAACCGCGCGGTGCCGCGCCTGCATATCGAGTTCGTGCAGATCCTGTCCGACGTCATCAATGACCTCGCCGGCGCGGCGAATCCGGTGGAGGTGAAACTCTTCGGATCGGATCTGACGCAGCTCGAGGCGTACGGCGCGAAGCTGGGGGAGAAGCTCGAGAAGGTGGACGGCATCGAGGACCTGTTCAACGGCGTCAGCGAACCGACCGCGGAGCTGGCGATGACGGTGAACACCGCCGAGGCCAACCGCGTGGGCATGACGCCGGACGACATCGCCAACCAGGTGTCGGGTGCAATGCTCGGCCGCGAGGCGGGAGCGCTGCGCCTCGAGGATCGCTCGGTGGAGATTCGCGCGCGTGCCCCTGACTCCGTGCGCTTCGACGTGTCCCAGCTCCCATCGCTCCCGCTGCTGTCGCCCGTGTCGCGCACACCGGTGCCGCTGGGTGCGGTGGCGTCGTTTACGCCCACGGAGTCGCGGGCGCAGCTGCTGCGTGAGAATCAGCAACAGATGATCGACGTCACCGCCGACATCAGCGACCGCGCGCTCGGCAGCGTGATGAAGGACGTGAAGTCTGTTATCGCCGAAACGCCCCCGCCGGCAGGTGTGCGTCTGGAGCTGGCCGGACAGTACGCCAGCCAGCAGCAGGCGTTTCGCGCGTTGCTCATCGTGCTCGCCCTGGCCGCCGTCAGCGTCGTGGCGGTCATGCTCATCCAGTTCGAGTCGTTCATCGAGCCGCTCGTCATTCTCATGGCGGCGCCACTGTCGTTCGTCGGCGCGATGCTGTTGCTGCTCGTCACAGGCACGCCGCTCAATGTGTCCAGCTTCATGGGGCTCATCCTGCTCGTGGGACTCATCGTGAAGAACGGCATCATCCTGCTCGACTTCACGCGCAATCGGATGGTGGAGGACGGCATCACGCTGGAGCAGGCCATTCGCGAAGCGGCGCGCATCCGCCTGCGGCCGATCCTGATGACCACGCTTTGCACGCTCTTCGGTCTGCTGCCGCTGGCGCTGGGGCTCGGGGCCGGCGCCGAGATGCAGCGGCCGTTGGCCCTCGCCGTTATCGGCGGTTTAGCCGTGTCGACGCCAATTACACTGTTTCTCGTTCCTACGCTGCTGACGGCGATCCGCGGCACGTCGTACCGGATCGCGCCAACCGCACAATCCTGATTTCGGGAGATCGACCATGACGCGTCTTTCGCGTTTCGCACCGTTCCTTGCCGTCTTCGTCGGCCTGACGGCGGCCATGTCATCGGCGCAGGCTCAGCATTATCACGTCACGCGGCAGTACAAGGTTGGTGGCGAGGGCGGCTGGGACTACCTCGTCGCGGACACCGGCGCGCATCGCGTGTTCCTCTCGCGCGGGACGCACGTGATGGTCGTCGATGCGGACCGCGACACGGTGCTCGGCGACATCCCGAACACGACGGGGGTACATGGCATCGCGCTGGTTCCGGCGCTCGGAAAGGGATTCACCAGCAACGGACGCGACTCGAGCCTCACGGTGTTCGACTATCGCACGCTGGCGACGACGGCGACGATCAAGATCCCCGGTGCCAACCCGGACGCGATCATCTACGAGCCCACCACCAACCGCGTGTTCACCTTCAACGGTCGCAGTCACGACGCCACCGCCATCGACGCGAAGACGAATGCCGTCGTGGGTACGATCGCGCTGCCCGGTAAGCCGGAAGCGGCGAATTACGACGGGAAGGGAAACGTCTACGTCAACATCGAGGACTCCGTCGGCAAGGTGACGGCGTTCGACGCAAAATCACTGGCGGTGAAGGCGACGTGGACGGTGGATGGATGCGAAGAGCCGTCGGGGCAGGGGATCGATCGCCAGCACGAGCTGCTCTTCCTCGCGTGCGCCAACAACGTCATGGCCGTCGTGCATTACACGAGTGGCCACGAGGCGGCGCCCAAGATTCCCATTGGCCCGGGCACCGACGGCGCTGCGTTCGACGAGGCGCGGCATCTGGCGTTCAGCACGAACGGTGGCGACGGCACGCTCACGGTCATCCGCCAGGACGCGGCGGACAAATACACCGTGATCGCGAACGTGCCCACGCAACGCGGCGCCCGCACCATCGCTCTGGATCCGCGCACGCATCGCGTCTACACGGTGAGCGCGGAGTTCGGGCCCGCGCCGGCGCCGACCGCCGATCAACCGCGTCCGCGCCGGCCGATGGTGCCCGGTACCTTCACGCTGCTCGCGCTGGACCCGTGAGCTACTTCACCGCCTTCAGGATGGCAGTCTCCAGGTCCTGATCCCCACCAAGGCCGGTGTAGACCACCCGGCCTTGTTTGTCGAGGACGACGACATACGACGTGGCCGGCGCGTCGTACGCGCCGCTCGCGTTGCCCTTGCGATCGAACACCTGATCCCACGCGAGGCCATGCTTGTCGACGTACGCCTTGACGCGATCCACGGACTGGTTCACGGACACCGCGACGCCGACGAACTTCACCTTCGAGCCGTACTTGGCGTGCATGGATTTCATCGTGGGCTCGAGCTCGCGACAGTTCGGGCACCACGTGGCCCAGAACTCCATCAGGACCGGCGTTTTGCCGACGTAGGCAGCGAGATCAGCAGGCTTTCCGTCGAGTGTTTCCACGGCCGCCGGCTGTGGCACCGTGCCGAGTGTCAGGCCGATGTCCTGCGCACTCGCGCGTGAGGCGGCGAACAAGCCGACCAGGAAGGCGAATAACAAACGACGTGTCATATCCAGAGTTGCCCCATCTTGATCAGATAGTACTCGGCCACCGCGAGCATCACGACGCCGAATCCCCGTTTCACCCACATCATCCACGCACCCGACCGCGGCAGCCGCGCGAGCATGCCCGACGAAATGCCCACCAGCGCGAGCAGCGCGCACATGCCCAGCGAAAAGCTGAACAGATAGACGAAGCCGAGCACGCCGCTCTTCGTCGTCGTCACCCAGGTGAGCACGGCGGCCATGATCGGGGCACCACACGGCGCCGCCACCAGACCCGAGACCGCCCCCATCGCGAACGCGCCGGAAAAGCGCCCCGCCGTCCCCGTTCGCGACGCGCGGTCCACGATCCACGCCGGCACGGGAACGGGCAGCACCTCGAACATGGCCAGCGCGCCGAGCACGAGCACGTTCCCCATGACGAAATACAGCCACGGATTTGTACTCACGCTGCCGAACAGCGTTCCCGACATGCCAGCGATGACGCCGAGAATCGAGTACAGCGCGGCCAGGCCGAGGACGTACGCCCCGGTCAGCAGCACGGGCCGCCAGCGCGAACGACCGGCGGCGTCCTTAACACCGGGCACTTCCTGCCCTCCAACGATTGCCGCCGTGATCGGGATCATCGGGTAGATGCACGGGTTCAGGCTCGTGAGCACGCCGCCGACGAAGAGTGTCGGAATGGCGATCAGCGGTTGGGACAGGTCGGGACTCATGGAGGAGGCAGGAGCGCACATGAAAGCTGCACGATTCGCATCCATTCTGCTCGTTGTCGCCGCACGCGCCGCGGTGGCGCAGCACGCGCACTCATCGGCTGATGCAGGCGGCGCGGCCGGCGACATGACGATGTCCGACGAGGGCGCGATGGCGCGTCCTCACCTGCATCTATCGCCGATGCGCGTGGCTACGCAGGCGGATACGGCGAGGACGCTCGAAGTCGTGCGCGAGCTGCGCGGCGCCATCGCGAAGTACGCGGATACGTCCGCGGCCATCGCCGACGGGTACGTCTTCCGGCCGCGATTGGGGCGCACGCCGAAAGTCTATCACTTCACGAAGCGACAGAACGCACTCAGGTCCGCGTTCGAGTTCGACCCCGCGCAGCCGACATCCGTGCTCTATGTCCGACAGCCGGATGGCAGCCTGAAGCTGCTCGGCGCGATGTACACCGCGCCGAAGCGCATCAGCATGGACGACCTGGACGCGCGCCTGCCGCTGTCCATCGCGACGTGGCACCAGCACGTGGGCGACCGCTTCAAAGGCGGCAACACCGCGTGGATGGTGCACGTGAACGTGTTCGCCGGCGACGACCTGGGAACGATCTTCAAGCACGGGCACTAGCGGATACTCACTCCACGCAGCGGAACGCGTAGACACCCTTCGTGCCCACCGCATACGCCGTGGTCCCGTCCACGGCGATGCGCGAAAAGAGCTCGTCGCCCTCCCAGAGCACGGCCGGATGGGCCACGCGCTGCGTGGTGCGATCCACGGCGATGAGTGGGCCGGTGGTCCACGGAACGGCGAGCACCAGTCGTCCGCACACCGCGGTGCTGCCGAGGGAACCGAAGCCACCGGCCACGCGCCAGAGCGCGCGGCCGGTGTGCAGGTCCAGCGCGTAGATCTGCGTGTCGGTCGACGCCGCGAACACCGTGTCGCGGTACACGACCGGGCGCGACTCCGCGTCGATGTAGCCACGCTGATCCGCGACGGCTTCCCATAACTGCGCATGCGTGGCGAGGTCGACCGCGCGCAGCGTGTGGCCGTACGTGTCGCTCACGATCGCGATCGAGCCGGCGAGCACCGGCCCGGCCTGAAAGTCGGATTGCTTCCCCGCCGCCGTGAATCGCCACAACTCGCGCCCGGACCTGCGATCGAGCGCGAGGAGATCACCGGTGCTCTCGAAGCCGTTCTCGTTCAGGTAGCGCGCGGTTGCCACGAAGACGGTGTCGTTGCGCACCGCCGCGCCGCGAAACCACGACTCGAACGACGTTGTGGGCGCCCAGTCCATCTTCCATTTCATGATCCCGGTAGCGGGATCGCGAGCCACCACCTGGTGGGCGTGCGTTCCATAGTAGAACGCGCTTTCGTCGCCGGCGTGCTGATAGCTCCACGGTGTGTCGGTCGGCGCGGTCCACACCACCGCACCGGACGTCGTCTGCACACAGCCGCTGCCGCCGAACACGTCGGCGACGCACGCGCGATCGCCGATCGCGACGATGTCGCCCGCATTGCCGGCCTCGCTGCCGAACAACTCCGTCTGCCACTGCATCGCGCCATCAGACGCGTGGAAAGCGGCGATGCCGCGCCCGTCGTAAACCATGACCAGTCCGTCCCGCACGGCGGGGGTCGCCGGCCACAGGTACTGCGACGTGAGTGGCGCGAACCACAGGCGTGTCACCAGACCCTCGCTGTCGTCGCCGACCGGATTCCTGCAGGCCGGCAGCACGAGCGACGCGGCGGCCACCAGACAGAGATGCCTCATGGTCATGGGAGTCATGGTGCGAGGTTGACCTTTCCCGACACGCCGAGCTTCCCGACGAGGATGTTCTCGAGCCGGTTCCCGACGCGCGACGATGACGTCTCTCCCAGGTGCGACGGTCCATTGGCGACGACGTAGCGGTCCTCGGCTGGAACGTTCGGATACTGCTGCGACCACAGCGGAACGATCCCATCACCGCTGAAATCCACCCAGCGCCGGAACAGCTCATCGATGCCACGCAGGTAGGTGGCGTCGGAGGCGCAGCGGATGGCCGCGTCGATGCGCCCGAACAGCGCGCCGATCACGATGCATGCGAGATCGCGCTTGTAGATGCGATCCGCTCGTCGCACCTGACCCGCTCCACCACACGGGTACTCCGGATGGCAGTACGCATCGCCGTACGATCGCCACAGCATCCATTTCGTCCACAGATCGCTCGAGACGCCGAACCGTCGGAACGTCTCCCCTTCCGCGTTGAACTGGGCATGATACGAGTCGCGCGGGAGCATCTCGCTCAACACCGGCACGGGCGCGCGCCAGGCTGAAAACACGTTGCCCAGTGTGGAGCTCATGATGCGCGAAAAGTTGTCGCATCCCGCGGTGATGCCCCACGTGCACCAGAAGAACGGGGAAAATCCGCCGAATCCGAGCAATCGCGTGACTTCTCCCCCGACGGTCGTGAGCGGCGCACCCACGTGCGGCGAGCCCACCGTGATCACGGCCTTGATGTTGGCCGCTGGCGCATAGCCTCCCGCCGCCGGATGACGGCCGAGGTATCGCGAGATCATGCCGCCGTTGCTGTGACCGATGAGGATCGCGGGCGTGCTGCCGATGGCCGAGCTCATCTTGCCGTGCAGCTCCGCGGCCTCTTCCTCGTACTTCCGCTTCCACGACGTGGAGAATCTCAGGATGGAGGAGGGTGCGAGATCGCGGGCGAGCCAGAAATCCATCCGGTTCCACGTTCGCGCATCGCTCATGAAGCCGTGCTGGAGCAGCAACGCCGGACCGGTTCCTCCCATCCATCTGTAGAAGTCGCCGCCGACAACGACCGTTCCGTCGGTATGGGGAGGTTCCGTGGGCGAACCGGAAACGGGATCGGTGGTGCACGGAATGATCGCCGTGGCGGGATCGCAGCTGTCGTTCGCCGTGGCGATGCGCACCACCGACATGGGCGCCGTCGTGGATTGGGCGACCTGATGCGCGCCGTTCGCGCGCTCCGCGTCCCGCTCCCTGTTCCGAAAGCGCTTCGACGCAACGACGGTGAGGTGAAACGCAAAGCGTGTGTTGCCGGCCGGCGAATCGACGAACGTCTCGCTCATCAGGTGTTTGAGCACCCACTCGCCGTCCTGCATCTCGAGATCGCGCGTCACCTTGTGCCGCGCCTTGTCCTGTGCGGCAGACGCGCGCGTCTCCTCGATGCGCAGTGCGCTCCGTGAGCGCATCGTCACCCGAGCGTCGGCACTGAGGTTCAGGCAGCCGGTGATCTGGCGGCAGTCACCGCCGCCGCCACCGCCGCCGCTGGCATCGAGCTGCGCACCGATGAGGGAGCCGACCTCGTTCATCGGGTCATACCTGAAGGGCTGCGTATCCGCGCCGTCGCCGCGGACGTCGGTGGTGGCGTCGGTGACGCGACGCAGCCAGATGGTTTCTTCCGCACTTGTTTCCTGAAAGCCGGTTGTGACGCGCGGCTGGCCGTCGTAGCCGTAGCCTGCGCTCACGTTCACGTTCTGGGGCACCGTGCCGACGGTCGCGGAATAGACGAGCTGGCCCGTGGTCGGATCGTGAAATGCCGTGGACGACGTGACGGTGGTGGTTTCAGCCATCGTCTGCGTCTGCTCCACGTAGCTGTCGTTGCGGTTGATACCGTCGTCGTAGGCGGATTGCGGCGACGACGCGATCTCGACCACGTGCGCCGGCGCAACCGCAACGGCTCGCAGCCCGGTCGGCGCTTCGTGATCGCAGGCGAGTGTCGCGGAGATGAGCACGACGATGGAGGTGCCAAGGAGTACTCGAGCGCGCGGCGTGTCGCGGCGCCCGTGTGAAAACGGGATCATGGGATCTATCCTCCAGCCGCACCGCGACAGACGTCGTGGACGTCGTCAGCCCGTGCAGCGATGAGACGGTGATTCTGCGCCCGTAGTGTCGCACCGTCCGTCACCAACGCGTCATCAGACGGGCGCGCGCCGAACCGTTTAACTTCAGCGCCCTATGGCTGTCCCGTTCATCTACGTCATGAAGGGCCTGCGGAAGGTCGTACCGCCGCAGCGCATCATCCTCGACGACATCTGGCTGTCCTTCTATCCGGACGCGAAGATCGGCGTCCTCGGCGCGAACGGCGCGGGCAAGTCGTCGCTGCTTCGCATCATGGCCGGCGTCGACCAGGATTTTCAGGGCGAGGCGTGGGCCGCGAAGGGCACGCGCATCGGCTACCTGGCGCAGGAGCCGAAGCTCGACGAGTCACGCGACGTGCGCGGCAACGTGGAGCTCGCCGTCGCTACGCAGCGCAAACTCCTGGACCGCTTCACCGACATCTCGGCGAAGTTCGCGGAGCCGATGGATGACGACGCGATGCAGAAGCTGCTCGACGAGCAGGCCAGGGTGCAGGAGCAGATCGACGCGCACGATCTCTGGAACCTCGACAACAAGATCGAGATCGCGATGGACGCGCTGCGGCTCCCGCCGAGCGATGCGAACGTCAGCACGTTGTCCGGCGGTGAACGGCGTCGCGTGGCATTGTGCCGCGTGCTGCTCGAGGAGCCGGACATGCTCCTGCTCGACGAGCCCACCAACCATCTCGACGCCGAGAGCGTCGCGTGGCTCGAGCGCTATCTCAAGGATTTCAAGGGATGCGTCGTCGCCGTGACGCACGATCGCTATTTCCTCGACAACGTCGCGGGCTGGATCCTCGAGCTCGACCGCGGCAAGGGCATCCCGTACGAGGGCAACTACACCGGCTGGCTGGACCAGAAGAAGACGCGCCTCGCGCAGGAGGAGAAATCCGAATCCGCGCGCCAGCGCACGCTCGCGCGCGAGCTCGAGTGGGTACGCATGGCGCCGCGGGCACGCCAGGCCAAGAACAAGGCGCGCATCCAGAAATACGAGGAGCTCGCGAGCGACACGCAGTTCGAGAAGATCGCGCAGAACGAGATCCAGATCCCGCCGCCGCCGCGGCTGGGCAACGACGTCGTCATCGCCCAGGATCTGAAGAAAGCCTACGGCGACAAGCTGTTGATCGACGGGTTGTCGTTTGCGTTGCCACGCGGCGGCATCGTCGGCGTGATCGGACCCAATGGCGCGGGGAAGACCACGCTCTTTCGCATGATCGTCGCCAAGGAGCAGCCCGACGGCGGATCGCTCAAGGTGGGCGACACGGTGCAGCTGGCCTATGTCGATCAGTCGCGCACGCTGGACGCCTCGAAGACCGCATGGCAGGAGATCTCCGGTGGCGTCGAGCAGATCATGGTCGGCAAGAAGGAGATCAACTCGCGCGCGTACCTCTCGAGCTTCAACTTCAAGGGTCCGGATCAACAGAAGAAGGTCGGCGATCTCTCCGGCGGTGAGCGCAACCGGCTGCACCTCGCGAAGACGTTGATGAGCGGCGGTAACGTGCTGCTGCTCGACGAGCCGACGAACGACCTCGACGTCGACACGCTGCGTGCGCTCGAGGATGCGCTGCTCGATTTCGCCGGCTGCGTGGTGGTCATCTCGCACGATCGCTGGTTCCTCGATCGCATCGCCACGCACATGCTGGCCTTCGAGGGCAACAGCGAGACGGTGTGGCACGAAGGCAACTACCAGTCGTACATCGAAGATCTGAAACGTCGCAAGGGTCCCGACGCGGATCAGCCGCACCGTGTCGCGTACAAGCGCCTCGTCCGGGCCTGACGCGATGCGCACGTCGGCATTGGCGCCCGTCGCGCTCGCCCTTTCCGTAGCGCTGGCCTCATCCAGCGCGCAGGACAGCGGCGAGAAAACGGACAAGACGTTCTTCACACGCCGGGATCTGGCGTGGGTTGCCGGCGGTATGGCGGCGAGCGGCCTGGTGAGCGTCTTCGACAAGCGCATTGAAAATTGGTGGCAGCAGCCGTCGCGACAGGGCACGCAGTCGCGGCACGACGCGGTGAAAGCGCTGACCACGATCAATGAAACGCCGCTCACGCTCGCGGCGGTCGGCGTCTACGCCGTCGGGCGGCTTGCGCACGCGAAGACGGTCGGCGACGTCGGCGCGCACTGGATGCAAGCGATGGTGCTCACGGTCGCTACCAGCGAGATGATTCGCGGACCGCTGGGGCGCGCCCGACCGCGCGCCTCGCCCGACGACCAGTACCGCTTCGACTTCGGCGGCGGCTTCTCGAAGTTCGAGGATCGCGCGTGGCCGTCGTTGCACGCCGCAGCCGCATTCGCGACGGCAACGGTGTTCGTCGAGGAGATGCGCGAGCGGAACGCGTCCGCCACGCCCGTCGTCGCGCCATTGCTGTATGCCGCTGCGACGATTCCCGGATTCACCCGCATGTATCTCAATCAGCACTGGGCCAGCGACATCGTCGCCGGCTCCGTGCTCGGCGCCCTCATCGGCTCACGCGTGGTGACCTATGGCCACCGGCATCACACGAAGATCGACCGCTGGCTGCTCGGTGCCACGTTGGTCCCCACGGCCGCGGGCGGCGTCGACGTCGGACTGAACCTGTCGATTCGCTGACGCCGACACCGCGGTCACGCGGGTAGCGGCAATCAGGGCGCGGGATACCGCAGCTGTTCCAGGTAGTTGATGCTCTGCGGGACGTTGTGCACGGGATCCGGTGTCTCGTCCTCGATGAAGTAGTACTTCATCCCGTCCTGCTGCGCGGCCTGGAGCAGCGCGCCCCACGGCACCTGTCCCTGACCGATCGGCGCCTGCTGCTCGGCGGGAATTCCACCCGCGAGCGATCCGCGTGGCACGCCCGGCTTCATGTCCTTGATGTGCATGAGCTGAAAACGGCCCGGATATTTCTTGATCAGCGCCACGGGATCGCCGCCGGGCAGGTACGTCCAGAGCACGTCCATCTCGAAGGCGACGAGGTTCGGATCGGTGTGCTGAATGAGGAAGTCGAGCAGGTTGCCGCCGCCGCTGTACGCCACCGGCTCGTAGCCGTGCGTGTGGTAGAAGAACTGGATCCCCGCATCCTTCAGCTGGCGTCCGAACGCATTGAAGTCCGCGACGGCACGCCGCGCGTCCGCCTCGGTAAAGCCGGTCTTGTCGTCGTGCGGGTACCACGCGAGCCCAACGTATCGGGCGCCGAGCGTCTTGGCGTTCGCGATGACCGTGGCCATGTCGTTCTTGAGCTCATCGTAGCCGACGTGCATCGACGTGACGCGCAATCCGGCCGCGCTGATCGCGTTGGCGAACTGCTGCGCTGACATACCATACAGTCCCGCCGTCTCCACGTGCGTGATCCCCATTGCGCGCGCCATCCGCATCATCCCGGCGGGATCGGTCTTCGCCTGGTCGCGGAAACTCCAGAGCTGTGCTCCGAGCTCGCCACGAAAGTCGCCCGTGTAATTCACGGTGTGGACGATGTTCGTCGTCGCCGTCGGCTGCGCTGTGGTCGACGTCGTGACCGTCCGCTGGCAGCCGGCGACGAGCACGAGCGTCATCGCGGCGGAAAATCTCGAGTAGGACAGCTGCATCACCGCTCCGGAAAAAGTTGAAAAGGGACCTACGAACCGCGACCGAATCTGACCACGCGTGTATCCACCTCGGCGCCGGTGCGTTGCGTCAGCGAGGCGTACAGCTCCGGTCGTCGCGCCCGCAACCACCTCCGCCCAGACGACGTCGGCAGTAACTCGGCGTCCAGGTCAGCGACGACCATGTCGTCACCAGCTTTGCGCGATTCGGCGATGATCTCGCCGTACGGGTCCAGCACCATCGCGTTGCCGGTACGGATCTCGTCGTCGTCGACGCCGATGCCGTTGCTGAATATCAGGAACATACCGTTGTCGTGCGCGCGGCTCGGCAGCCAGCGCATCAGCCACCCGCGTCCTTTGGGTCCGCACAACTCGGCTTCGGCCGCCGCCGGATCCTGCTCCCGGCGATCCCAGATCGCGCGATCCACGGGCTTCATTCCTCGCGGGCTCAGGGAATTGCATCCACCCGTCTGGTGCGGCGCGAGCAGAATCTCGGCGCCGAGGAGCGCGGTGGCGCGCGCGTTCTCGACGATGTTGTTGTCGTAGCAGATCAGAATGCCCACGCGGCAGTCGTGTGGTGTGTCGACCACGGTATAGCGGTCGCCCGCGGCAATGCGCGCGTGCTCGAAGGCGTGGATCTTCCGATG
>DATFHG010000019.1:0-5763 GCA_035248725.1 Gemmatimonadaceae bacterium
AGCAGATGAGTGAAGCCGACTTCGGGTTCAAGCCCGTGGCGACGGTGCGCTCGTTCGGACAGATCGTCGCGCACGTCGCCGACGACGAGACGGGATGGTGTGCGCAGATCCTCGGCGAACCGGTGAAGCAGACCGGATACGAGAAGACGCTCACCGCCAAGGCCGACATCCTCAAGGCGATCCGCGACGCTGGCGCGTACTGCGAGAAGGCGTACGCGATGACCGACGCGCAGGCGGCGGGGATCGTGACCATCTGGCGCGCGCAGCAGCCAAGGATCCGGGGCATGATGGACAACGCCACGCACGACTGGGAGCACTACGGCAACATCGTGACCTACCTGCGGATCAAGGGGATGGTGCCGCCCTCATCGCAGGGGCAGTAGCGCGGTTCCCTGCCACGATCGCAGGCGAGAGTACCGCGCAAGCAGGACGATGGTCGCGAACACGATCGGACCGGCCTCGCTCCGCCACCACATGCGGTCGCCGGCGGCCACGTGCGTGCCGATGCCGCCGAGCATGAGGATGATGATGATCGACGCACCGAGCGCCGCGGTGCGTCGCCGCGACCTCTTTCGCGAGTGACGTGATGCGGGCGCGGTCCATGGCTCGGCTCCATGTGAGGGGCGGTGAGGGCGGAGCGCGATGATGATCGATCGTCCCTGGCGCCGCATCGTACGGACGTTCTAGTCCCATGGGGCAGCTTGCCGGCGGCGCGCGCGCTGCCAACTTCGAGGCGATGTCGGAATCGAGGCTGAATCAGGCGCTGGCCGCGGGCGTGCTCGCGATCGCGCTCTTCAATACGCTCTCCGGACTGTCGCAGCCCGCGCGCGAGCGGCCCCCGGCCCTCTGGCTCGTGCTCCTGTGGGCGGCGCTGCTGGTCGTCCACGCAGCCGCGTATTGGTACAGCGCTCGGTTGCGCGCTCGCATGGGCACGGGTCGCTACTTCGCCGGACAGGCCGCGTTGGTGTTCGCCATCGGTGTCAGCGGCGCCTTCTTTCCGCTCAGCGTCGCGCTGTACCTCGCGCTCACGATGTACGCCGTGGTGATCGCAGGGGAGCGCTGGGGCACGCTCCGCATCACCCTCGGTGCCATCGGCCTGTTCGCGCTGAGCGCCATGCTGACGTCGAATCTGTACCAGGGATCGATGGCGGGACTCATGCTGGCCGCCGCCGGCATCGTGAGCCATGCGATGACGGCGCTGTTGCGCCATCGTTCCTCTGCCATCCCGACCGAAGCGAGGGACCTGCACGCCGTCATCCCCAGCGCGGACACGGACCTGCACGCTGCACGCTTCGGCCTCACCGCGCGCGAAACGGAAATCCTCTCGGCGCTGACGCAGGGGGCGCGGAACAGCGAGATCGCCGAGCGCTTCGGGATCGCGGAGCGTACCGTGAAAGCACACCTGGCGCGCATCTACGACAAGCTCGGCGTGGACTCCCGCGCCGCGGCGATTGCGATTGTGTTGCGTGCAGATCGACCGTAGGCGCGGACCCGTCACTGCGTCTTGCGCACGTGTGCCGCGTGGTGCACCGTGTAGTCCGTAGACTCAACCGGAGTGTCGCATGGTGTCCATCTTTTCTCGCGGAATGCTCGGCGCATCCGCGCTGGTGATTGCAGCAGGTTGCGCGTCCGCGCCGTCGCAACAGACGAGGGGCACCGACGCGAGCGCCTCGACGCGCGTCGGCGGCGACCTCCAGGCACGGTCGTCCGGCGTTTTCATCCAGAAAGCGCCCGATGGCCAGGTCCGCGTCAGCCTCTCCTCCGGACCCACGGCGTTCGGCGCGACTTCATTTACGCCGCAGGGAGGCACCGAGCACAATCCGAAGCCTGCGCAGAATGTCCCGCTCGCGAGCGCGGAACCGTTGTACCTGCTCGACGGCGTGCCGTACAATCCGGGACCGGGGGGTCTGCTCATCGGCATCAATCCCGATGACATCGCGTCCATCAAGGCACTGAAGGACCCTGCCGAGCTCTCGCTGTATGGTATGCGCGGCGGGAACGGCGTCATCTCGATTACGACAAAAAAGCTGGGCGCGAAAAGCGATTCGACGAAGCGGTGACTTGAACCCCGCGACCTCCCTGAGCGGCAGGCTCGATTGGTGAATGGCGGGCCTGCCCTCTCCCGCTCAGGTCAGGCGATCTTATAGTACGTGCAGGAGTACAGGGGGGAGAGTCTCCATGCTGAGCTCGGCGAAGGAGACGACGGCCGCGGCGAAGCGCATTCGTCGATCCGAAGACACTGCGCGTTCGGAAGACGTGATCGCGGCATGGATGCGCGCGTCGCTCGATGCCCTCATCGGGCTGATCGAGGAGGTGGCGCCCGGGATGCGCGGTTCCGTCCTGCTGCTGGACGATGACGGCGTCACCCTGAGGCACGGTGCCGCACCGCATCTGCCGGAGGCCTATACCGCGGCGATCGATGGCGAACGCATTGGTCCCGCCGCCGGCTCCTGCGGCACCGCGGCCTATCGCAGGCAACGGGTTGTCGTGCGGGACATCATGACCGACCCGCTCTGGGTCGACTACCGCGCAACGGCCGCGGCGGCCGGCCTGAGGGCGTGCTGGTCGACCCCGATATTCGACGCTGACCAAAAGCTCCTCGGGACCTTCGCCATGTACTACGACGAGCCCCGCGAGCCGCTGCCCGCGGATGTCGAGCTCACCGAGAAGGCGACCCTGCTTTCGGCGAACATCATCACGCGGGCGCGAGCCGCACGCGCCCTCCGCGCGCGCACGGATTCCGCCGAGCAGCTGGCGGCGACGCTGCGTGAGCGCGAAGCCGAGCTCGAGTCCAGCCATGCACGGTTGCGCGCGGCGCTGGACGCGTCGCAGACGAGTACGTGGGAGTGGAACATGACGACGGACGTCGTCGACTGCGATGACGGTTTGTATCGTCTGTTCGGCGTCGATCCCACGAAGGAGCGTGGCGCATTCGATCTCTTCGTGTCGCGCATCCATCCCGATGATCGCGAGCGCGTCATCGCGGCGGCACGACGCTGCGCCGCGGAAGGCGTGGATCTCGATGAGGAGTTCCGGATCGTGCGGCCGGATGGCTCGATCCGGTGGGCGGTTGATAAGGGCAGGCCGCTCGTGGGGCCCGACGGCAAACCGCAGTCACTGATTGGCGCGGCGGTGGACGTGACCGAGCGCCGAAGGCGCGACGAGCAGTTTCGCGCCCTGGCCGAGACGATTCCGCAGTTGGCGTGGATGGCTGACGCCTCCGGCTCGATCTACTGGTACAACCAGCGGTGGTACGACTACACGGGAACGAAGCTGGAGGACATGAAGGGCTGGGGGTGGCGCGCGGTGCATCACCCCGATCACGTCGATCGGGTTGTGGAGCGAATCCAGCGTTCGTGGGAGACGGGAGAACCGTGGGAAGACAGCTTCCCGCTCCGCAAACACACTGGCGAGTTCCGCTGGTTCCTCTCCCGGGCTCAGCCCATTCGCGACGCCGACGGCAAGGTGGTGCGCTGGTTCGGAACGAACACCGACATCAACGAGCTGCGCGAGGCCCAGCTCGCGCGCGATCGGGCGCTGGCCGAGGCAAAGCGCGAGCGTGAGCGCCTCTACGAAGTCTTCATGCAGGCACCGGCTGCGATCGCAGTGTTGGAGGGTCCGCTGCACGTCTTCACCGTCGCTAATCCCCGATACCAGGAGCTGGTTGGCGGTCGCGACGTCCTCGGCAAGCCTGTGAAGGAGGCGTTGCCCGAGCTCGCGGACCAGGGATCCTTCGAGCTGCTCGATTCCGTGTATGACTCAGGCCGACCGCATTCCGAACGCGAGCGACTTGTCCGGCTGAATGGGGGCGACGCCGGCGCCACGGAGGTGCACGTCGACATCGTGTATCAGCCGCTGGAGGACGCCGGCGGCAAGACCTTTGGAATTCTCGTTCATGCCGTCGACGTATCCGCGCAGGTGCGCGCACGCATGGAGATCGCGAAGGCGCGCGCCGATGCCGAGCGCGCAAACAAGGCAAAGAGTGATTTTCTCGCCGCGATGTCCCATGACCTGCGGACGCCGCTGAACGCAATCAGCGGTTACGCCGCGCTCGCCAGCGACGGTGTCTACGGGCCAGCGACGGACGACCAACGTTCGGCGATGGCGCGCATCCGTCGCGCGAGCGCGCATCTGCTGTCGCTGATCAATGACATTCTGAGCTTTGCCAAGCTGGAAGCAGGGCGCGTTCAACTTCGTCTCGAGCTTGTCTCCGTCAATCAGATCGTGTCCGGCGCGGTCTCGATGATCGAGCCACAAGCCGCTGACCGCGGGTTGATCGTGCATGCGCCGCCTGGTCCGGACGGCGTACGGGTGCGCGCGGATCGGGAACGGCTCACGCAGATCCTCACGAATCTCCTGACCAACGCCGTGAAGTTCACGCCCGCCGGATCGATTTCGGTCGAATGGCAGGCAGACGAACACAATGTGCGGATCGCCGTCCGGGATACCGGGCGCGGGATACCGGTTGAAAAACTGGCGTCGATTTTCGAGCCCTTCGTTCAGGCAAGCCAGCACGCCGACGAACGACGACAAGGGGTCGGACTTGGCCTGTCAATCAGTCGCGAGCTGGCGCGCGCCATGGGAGGCGACCTCAGTGTCGACAGCGCGGAGGCGCAGGGGTCGACGTTCTTCTTGAGCATCCCTCGTGCTCCCGACCATGTGACCGTGTCGCCATCCGAGTCATCGCGGTCAGCACCACGGGACATCGCCTGAAGCAGGAAGCACCGAGGAGCTGCGCTCAGCGCCTGCGTCTCCACGGTCGTCGCAGGGTGTAGATGGGGACGTCCGTGATCGACTTCCGGGCGATACCCACCAGCTGCCGGCGGGCGAGAATGCTGAGCGCTTCCTGGACCCCGCGCTTCGAGAGCCCCGTTCCCTCGGCGATGTCGCGCAGGCTCGTCCGCACCGTTGCCTCGCCGACCGCAACGGAATTCCGCCACAGGTGCAGGTACACGACGAACGCGGACGCGGAGCGATCGTGTCCGATGAGATCGTGCATCAGCGTATCGATCACGTAACTGTCGACGGTGACGGCGTCGTCGTCTGAACGGGCCATGAAGCGAGTATAGCAGTGAGTGCCATAGCATCGCGAGCGCGCCTTTTGAGGCTGCGCGGGCCCGGCGACATTCCCTGCCGACCTTTCCGGGGCAGGACAATGATCAAGGCCATCAAGTTCGTCGGCATCCCCGTGCGCGATCAGGATCGCGCCCTCGAGTTCTACATGAAGAAGCTCGGCTTCTCCATCACCACCGATCAGCCATTCAACGACACGCAACGGTGGATCGAGCTCAAGATTCCCGGCGCGGACACCGGCGTCGTGCTGTTCACGCCCGAGGGCCACGAAGATCGCATCGGCACCTTCCAGTCGATCAGCTTCGTGACGAGCAACGTGCAGAAGACCTACGACGAGCTCCTGTCACGCGGCGTCGAGTTTGTCGAGCCTCCAACGGTCGCGGACTGGGGCAGCTCCGCGATCTTCAAGGATCCGGACGGCAATCAGTTCGTACTCGGCTCGAAGTAGCCGCTGCGCAAGTGACAGGATGCAAAACGCCATTGTCACGAGCGACAATGGCGTCTTACGTCGATATCGGGACGGCGGGATTTGAACCCGCGACCCCCTGAACCCCATTCAGGTGCGCTACCGGACTGCGCTACGTCCCGAGAAGCGCGAAATATAGCCCGGAACGCGCTTACCAGGCAGAAGGCTTCAGCCCACGACGCCGCGTGATCACACGCGTGCGATTCCACCGGTCCCACGCGTGC
>DATFHG010000020.1:0-38860 GCA_035248725.1 Gemmatimonadaceae bacterium
GCACGACGCTGCCGCGCTGCATCCGCGCGGCGAGATCCGCCGGAGAGATCAGCAGGGTGGCGCGGGCGTCGCGCTGCGCTGACGCGGTACTCGGCAGGGTGATGCATGCAAGCGTCAGGAGGAGTTTGCGCACCATTTGCCGTCACTCCAAAAGAGGTTCGAGAATCTGCGGCTATGAGGTATCGATGGGCAATGACTGCTGACGCAGAATACGCAGAATACGCAGAGGGACGCAGAAAAAACCAAACGGCGGAAAACCAATTGATTGGTTTCCCGCCGTTGGCAGCTTCGGCGTCGTCTGCGTGTTGGCCTGCGTCCATCTGCGTCGAGCAGTGAAAAGCCCCCGAGAACCTTAGGGGTGAGCGGCGGCGAGACGGTCAGCGGCCTGCAGCGCCGCGTACGCGTTGACGATGCCGCCCGTCGTCGAGAGCTCGCTGAACTGCACGTGCTCCGCCGTCGATCCGGGGCGTGTGACGGAGACTCCCGGCACCTTGGTCGCCGACTCGAGGATGACTTTCTTCACGTCGGACGCCGTGAGCGTGGGATAGTACGACATGATCAGCGCGGCGACGCCGGCGACGACGGGGCTCGCCATGCTCGTGCCGCTCTCCTGCTCGTACTTGCCGCCCGGCACGGTCGACGTGATGTCCTCGCCCGGTGCGAAGATGTCGACCGGTTTCCCGTAGTTCGAGAACGACGCCACCAACGCGTTGCCGCTCTTCCACGATGACGCTCCGACTTCGATCCAGTTCTGGGCGCGTCCGCCGTCGAGGTATACCGGCGTCGGGAAGCTGGGCTCCTGCTCGGAGTTGGCCCCCTCATTGCCCGCGGCGTGCACCATCAGGACGCCCTTGGCGTCCGCGTACTTCACTGCGGCGTCGACGAGGTTCTTGTACGGCGAGTACGCCTTGCCGAAGCTCATGTTGATGACCTGCGCGCCATGGTCGGCCGCGAACCTGATGGCGTTGGCGACGTCCTTGTCGCGCTCGTCGCCGTCGGGCACGGTGCGAATAGCCATGATCTTCACGGCACTCGCGATGCCGCAGCAGTCGGTGGAGTCCGCGGTGGCGCGCGCCATGCCGATCGGCCGGTTGGCCGCGATGATGCCCGAGACGTGCGTGCCGTGCATCCCGCCCGGTCCCTTCACGTCCGGGTTGCCGTACCGATTGATCATCGTGTCGGGATAATCGTCGCGTACGATCGTGGCGCGCGGATCGAAGCTCGTGTTGTACCCGTACTCGAGCTGCCCCTCGTACGCCGTTTTCGCCTCGGCCACGACGGCGGGCGTGATGCCCTGGGCGCTGAGTCGCAGGAATACATCCTTCGCGCGCGCCAGCGTGTCGCTGCCCGCCGGGTTGATCGCGGTGACGCCGGCGACCGTCACCGACTCCGCGTGGGATGCGCGGCGCAGATAGGGCAGGATCTGCGTGTACAGCGACGAGATCTGCCGGATGTTGTTCATCGTCTGCTCCAGCTCCTGCCGCTTGCGCAGGAACTCGGCGGCGATCGTGGAACAACGCGCCTGGTAGTCGGCGGGAAGCTTGGCGCGCTTGGCGCTGTCGGCGCAGGCGCCCGCGACGCGCGTGAGCTCGTAGGTGTCGTGGTCGACGTACTTGCCGTCGGCGCCCGCGATGAAGTCCCACCCGCGCACGTCATCGACGAAGCCGTCGCCGTCGTCATCCTTGCCGTTGCCGGGAATCTCCTTCGGGTTCACCCAGAGATGGGGACGCAGCGTCGCGTGCGCGGTGTCGATGCCGTTGTCGATGACGGCAACGACGACCGTTCGCTGCGGCTTCCGGTTGGCGAGCAATTCGCGCTCCGCGCGCAGGAGACTGATGCCGTACACGTGATCCGCGGTGGGATCCAGCAGCATCCAGTTGCGCGGAGCTTCGGTGAGCGGCGCGGTTCTCGTCGCCGGCGCCGGAGTTGTTGTCGGTGTCGGCGCCGTCGCGGGCCGCGAGGCGCACGCTCCCAGCGTGACAAGGAGCGCGGGAAGTATCGATCGCACGGTCGTGGTCATGCCCGCAATCTAGCCTGGGGGGCGCGTGGCCTGCGCTTACTCTGCGCTGACGATTCTCGCCGTCGTGACAAGCTGGCCGACGTGCCGCGCAGTGTGCTCCGCGGCGTGCACGAGCAGGCCGATCGTGTTGGACGGGAGTCGGGCGCGCCCCACAAGCCGCGTCGTGAGCAGATCCTGTTCGCGCGTCCCGCGCAGCTGCGTAAAGGCGCGTTGAACCGCGGCGGAGAACTCATCGGCCAGCGCGGCGCCGCTGAATGTGCCGGTGAGGGTTCGTTCAGCGGCGAGCGCAGCCATCTGATCGTCGCTCAGGCTCTCGCCACGCGCGTAGGTGAAGAGACGGTCCAGGCTGCCCATCGCGTGCTTCACGTGATACGCGATCGACGCCACGCCGGCCGGCCGCGCGGACACCTGGGCATCGCTCAGGGCAGGGAGGAACTTGCGCACGTCCTCGTCCGCATCGATGAGTGCGTGCGCGACAGGCTGAAGCAGCGCGGGAATTCCGTCGACGAGCCCGCGCAACCAGGCGGGCTGAAATCCGATCGCCATCGATGAACAGTAGCTAACGGAACGCAGCCCGTGACTCCCGTCACAGGAACGGACGCCTGTCGCGACGAACTCTTAACAGGCCGTCGAAAGCGGCGTCGCACCCAGTAATTCGACATCCGGAGTGTGCGTCATGAAGGTCACGTCAGTCGTTGCAGCTGCGCTCGTGTGTGCGGTGATGGCCGCATGCGACAGCACCGCGCCATCTCCATCGCTCGTCGACGATGCCACAATCAACGGCGACGTCGCCGCAAGTTCAGCAGACGCGATGGTCTCGTCGCTGGATGACATGCGCGACGACGAGCAGTTCAGCGGGCTCACCGTGAGCGCGCAGTCGCTGGTCGCGCCGTCGCTGATCGACCGCGAGCGGACGCGGACGTGCTACGACGCGAGCGACGCCGTGGTGCCGAACTGCTCGCCGCTGTCCGCCGTGCGCAAACTGGTCATCCACGGCACGTTCACCGGCTCGCGCGCCGGCACGCGCACGACGACCGGCGGCACCACCGTGACGTGGAGTGGTGCGTTCCATCGCGTCGTCGACGACACCGTGGTCCGCAACTTCGATGGCGCCAACGAAACGTCGCGGACGCACAACGATGTCATTGCGGCCCACGACACCACCAGCTTCGCGGACGGCACGGTGACGCGCAACATGAACGAGGCGGCGCATGATTCGGTCCGCGCCGTCACGTTCGATCTGCCTCGCAGCTCCAATCCGTTCCCGGTGTCGGGCTCCATCGTTCGCCTCGACTCGGTGAACGTCGAGGCCACCAGCTCCGACCGCAGTGCGTCGCGCCAGGTGGTGCGGCGGATCGAGATCGACTTCCCCGCGGACGCGCAGGGCAACGTCGTGTTCAAGATCAATGACCGGACGTGCAGCCTGAACCTCGTGACGAGAAAAGTCGGCAACTGCCAGTAAACGAAACGGGTGCCTGTGTGTAGAATCGATCATGCTCAGGCACCCGATTTCGCTCTTTGTCGCCGGCACTGTGTTCGTCTCCGGTGCGTGCGCGCCGAGAGCCGGTTCGAGCCCACGGGCCGAGGAGCCCCGGACCATGCTCGTGGTCGACAATCAGGGCTTCGTGGACATGCGCGTCTTTGCCGTGAACGGCAGCCAGCGCATGCGGCTCGGACTCGCGACGAGCAAGACCGTGACACCGATGCGCATCCCCTCGGCGATCATCACGGGCGCCCGGATGCTCGTCTTCACTGCCGAGCCCATGGGTTCGAGCCGCGCCGCCACGAGCGAGCAGCTCTACGTGACGCCGGGCGACACCATTCACCTGATGATCCCGCCAAGCTAGCGCTGAGATCGCTTAGCTCATCAGTATAAGCCGAGCGTTTCCAGACGCTTAGGGCTGTCCTCCCGATCAGCACTTGCGTGAACAAATGGTCTGTCAAGGGTTCACGTAACCGCCAAAATTTCTATCTTCCGAGAGTCGGAACGGGGGCGGGGCGTCGCCGGTTGGTAACGTCTATCCGCTTACGGCGTCATAAGCTGCACACAGGAGGCTGAAGTTGTTCAAGAAGTACCTGCAGAACGGACTCATTGGAGCGACGGCGGTTGTCATCGCTGGTGCGCATTTGGTGCCTGGAACCGAGCAGAACGGTCCGGTCATCACGGCGGCCGCGCACGTCGTGGCCGGCGGCGATTCGCTGCGTGCGGAGAAGGCGCTCAAGGCGACCGCAGTGGTCGAGCACGCCACAGAGAACCTGGTGTTGCTGAACACCAACTCGGCGCTGTCCGCGCTGCAGGCGAACGTCCGCCACCTCAGCTCTCCGAAAGCGCTCGAGGCCGCCTTCCGCAGCTACTTCGCCTACAAGGCGGAGCACCCGAGCGATGTGAAGAAGCCGTACCTGTACTTCGTCGATTACGGTCTCTCCAGCACCGAAGCGCGCGGTTACGTCTTCGACATGGACAAGCTCGAGATCATCGATGGGCCGTTCACGGTCGCGCACGGTCGCGGGTCGTCGGCGGCGCAGTACGGCATTCCGACGCGCTTCTCCAACTCCGGTGGCGCCGGTACCACGTCGCTTGGTCTGTACCTCACGCAGGAGACGTATCCGTTTTCCGGCCACGCAGGCGGCGGTCTGTACCACTCGATCGGTCTGCGCCTGAAGGGACTCTCCGGGGACTGGAACGACAACGCGCGGGCGCGTGGCGTGGTCGCGCACGGCGCTCCCTACGTCACGCCGAGCAAGGCTGGTCGCAGCCTGGGGTGCCCGGCGATGGAGCAGGCGCGTGCACAGCGGCTGCTGCCGAAGCTGGCAAACGGATCGCTCGTGTTCCTGTTCGCGCCCGTCGACAAGTGGATCAACAGCGACCCCTGGATCGTCGCGTCGACCAACTAACGCTCAGTCCTCTCTGAGGGCTGAGACCGGATCCACTCGGGACGCCCGCAGTGCCGGCGCCAATCCGGCCACGATCGCAACGACTGCCAGCACTCCTGTGGCCACGCCCATGATCATCGGATCAGTGGGCGTGAGACCGTAGAGGAACGACGTCACCAGCTTGGATGACGCCACGGCTCCCGCGGCGCCGATGACGAGGCCGATCGCGACGACCTTGCCCACGTCGCCGAGCACCATACCGAGCACGCGCGAGCGGTCGGCTCCCAAGGCGATGCGCACGCCGATCTCGTTGCGGCGTCGCGCCACGGTGTAGCTCATCACGCCGTACAGACCCAGCATCGCGAGCGCGAGCGCCACGGCGCCGAACAGCCCCGACAGCACGGCGAGCACGCGCTCACGCTGGAGCGATCGGACGATCTGCGTCTCGAGCGGCGTGAAGCTCATCGTCGCGGACGCGCTCACCTGCGACACGAGCGATTTGAGGGCCGGGATGAGCTGCAGTGCCTCACCCTCGCCGCGTACCTCGAACGTCATCTCCTGACGCGCCGGCTCCTGCGATTGCGCGAGATACGCGGTCTCGCTGTCCGTCTCGCGCAGGCTGCGATACTTCGCGCTTTCCACCACGCCGACGATGATGTACGGGTCGCTCAGCTTGTCTCCCATCCGCGTGCGGAACGTGCGCCCGAGCGGCGCCGCCGTGCCGTAGAACTTCTTCGCCAGCGCTTCATTCACGATCACCGCGGTCGGCCCTCCCATCACGTCGCTTGCGTCGAAGTCACGCCCCGCGAGGAGCTTCGTGCCCATGGTGGTGAAGTAGCCGTCGCTCACGCGGTTGAACCACGCGAGGGCGAGGTCGCCCTTTCGGTTCGGCGACAGGCCGGTCGCGGCGCCGTCCTGCTGCCGACGCGCCTGCAGCGCGTCGTAGCCATCCACTACCAGCTCGTCGTTCCAGCTGCAGCAACTGATCGGCGTGAGCTCCGATGAGCTGGCGGCGCGCACTCCCGGCAGTTGTCGCAGCCGTGCGAGAATATCCTCGCGCATCGCGGTCAGGCGTTGACCGCTGTTCGGCGCACGCGGGAAGGAGACGTTCAGCAGGAGCACACCCTGCGGGGTGAAGCCGGGATCGACGGTGGACAGCTTGCGCAGCGATCCGATCAACAGCGCCGACCCGACGAGCAGCGTCAGCGACAGCGCCACCTGGACCACCACCAGCGACTTGCTGAGCGTGAAGCGCATGTGGCCGCCCTCCATCACGCCCCGGCCGCCGGCCTTCATTGCCACCTGAGGACTCACACGCGTTCCGCGCCAGGCCGGCGCGAGCCCGAACAGGATCGACGTCAACGTCGCGACGCCCGCGGTGAACAACAGCACGCGCGTGTTGATGCCCGTGTCGACCGTGAGCTGGTTGTTCGGGTCGGAGATGAGCGCGACGAGCGCGTTGGTCCCCCAGCGCGCGATCACGAGCCCCACCGCTGCGCCGAGGAGGGCGAGCAGCAGGCTTTCCGTGAGCATCTGCCGCACCAGCCGCCGCCGGCCGGCGCCCACGGCCAAGCGGATGGCGACCTCGCGCTCGCGCGACGCCGCGCGTGCGAGCAGCAAGTTGGCCACATTCGCGCACGCAATCAGCAACACGAGACCCACCGCGCCCATCATCACCAGCAACGCGCGGCGATACTGCTCGCGCACGTCCGACACGCCGCTGGACGCGTCCTTTGCGGCGAACGTTCGCTTGAGATAGTCCTGCTTGCTTACCGCGCTCCAATCGGGAGGTAGGGTGGAGGAGTAGACGCCGGGGGCGAGCGCCTTGAGCCGCGCGTCCAGCTGCGCGCGCGTGAGCGACGCGTCGCGGAGGCCGATGATGCGGAGCCACCAGTTGCTCCGCGCGTCCAGCGCGCTGTTCTCGCCGCGCAGGATGTCGTCGGTGCAAAGGGGAGCCCACACGGACGTCTCGCGTCCCACCTCCGGTCCCGCGAAGCCGGGACGCGCGACACCGACGATCTGAAAGGGTTTGGAGTCGAGCGCGATCGTCTCGCCGATCACGTCGCGTCCGCCGTACTCGCGCTGCCAGAACCCGTAGGACAGCACGGCGGTCGCGGGACAGCCGCGCACGTCATCAGCGCGCGTGAGCAGCCGACCGAGCACGGGTTGCATGCCGAAGAGCTGAAAGAAATCGCCACTCACGAGCGAGCCGTTCGCGCGGCGCGCTTCGCCGCCCGCGCCAAGCTTGAACTCCGTGGTAGAGAACGCCGCCAGGTGCTCGAAGCCACTTTGATGATCGCGGATCTGTTCCCAGATGGGATTCGTGAAGACGCCGTACTTGTCTTCGGGCCCCGACGTCACGAGCGTGAGCCGCTCGGCGGCCGGCACGGGGAGCGGACGCAGGACGATCGCGTCGATCAGGGTGTAGATCGCCGTGTTCGCGCCAATGCCGAGCGCCAGCGACAGCACCGCTACGGCACTGAACGCGGGCGCCTTCCGCAGTGCGCGCACGGCATAGCGCAGGTCGCGCGTCAACGAGTCGAGCCAGGAGACCACATCCGCGTCCCGCGTCCGCTCGCGCTGGAACGTGGGATTGCCGAACTGCTTGCGCGCCATGATGGACGCGTCGACCCGGGAGTGGCCCTCGGCCTGCAGCTCCTCGATGCGCTCCTGCAGATGGAAGTCCACTTCGCGATCGATCTCGCGAGCCTTGGAGTCCGAGCGGATGGTGTTGGCGATGCGGTGAAGAAACGACATGGGATGTCCTCAGGCGTATCGGAGCACTCGACCCACACCTTCGGTGAGGCGCGCCCAGCTCTCGCGTTCGACGTCGAGCTGCTTCCTTCCTTTTGCTGTGATCTCGTAGAAGCGGGCTTCGCGATTCTTCTCGGTCGTTCCCCACGTCGCCCTGAGCCACCCGTCCTGCTCCATGCGGTGCAGGGCAGGGTACAGCGAGCCTTCCTCGACGCGGAGCAGGTCCGCCGATACGCGATGGATGTGCGCGGTGATCGCATAACCATGCATCGGACCTGAAGCGGTCAGCGTGCGCAGCACGAGGAGATCCAGAGTGCCCTGGAGGACGTCGTTCTTGTTTTTTGGCATACCTAGTGGGCTAGGTTAGATGTCTAGGTATGGCTGAGTCAAGAGCGAGTTGGGAGTTGGGAGTTGGAGTCAGCCCGGACGAGCCTGGCGTGTCATCAACACGAATCGAACGGGCGTCCCGTCGGGCAGAACGTCGACGACGTCCCGAACGGGGGTGAATCCGCACGTCGAGTAGAGCGGCACGCCGGGCAACGTGGACATCAGCTCCAGCCGCGTGAACCCCGCCCTCGACGCCTCCGCGGCGCAATGGTCCAGCAGCGCGCGGCCGATTCCGCGCCGTGCGAACTCCGGCGCCACGAAGAATGCGCGGATCTTTGCCGCGTCCCGCGTGGGGTCGAGCCACTCGGGCCCGCCGATCGGCCGCTGATCGCCGCCGTACAGCGTGCGTCGCCTGCTCCATCCGCCGCACCCCGCGAGCGCGCCACCGTATTCGGCGACGAAATACGTGCCGTCGGCGACGAGCGCCGAGTCCACGCCGAACACATGTGCGATCGCGGCCTCGGCCTCGCGCTCGGTGTAGAAGCCGCGACTCAGCTCGCGCGCGGAGCGCTGGATCAGCGCGTTCAACGCGGGAATGTCGGCGGCCACGGCCAACCGGATCGCGACAGGTTGCTCGGCCAGCATTCTTCGCCGAAGATGTGTCACCCGCGCGAGCGCCGCCAACGTGACCAATCCCTTCGAGACCGCCGCCGATTCGCTGAGGCGCTACTTCCGCCCCACGCCGCTCGTGCCGTCGCCTGCGCTCAGCGGACACACGACCAGCGTATGGCTGAAGGTCGAGACGGGGCTGCCAACAGGCTCGTTCAAGGTGCGCGGGGCGGTCTGGTCACTGGCGCGGGAACTGGAACGTGGCCCGGTGGCAGAGGTCGTGGCGGCGTCCACGGGGAATCACGGCGCGGCGGTCGCGTGGGCGGCGCAACAACTCGGCGTGCGTGCCCGCATCTTCGTCCCGGAGCGCGCCAATCCGACGAAGCTCGACAAGATCCGCGGTTTCGGTGCACACCTCGAGGAATCCGGGCGCGACCTCACCGAAGCGATTCGCGCCGCTGAACGATACGCGGAAGACTCCGGCGCGTTTCTCCTCGCGGACGCGATGGTGGCCGACGTCCCCGTCGGTGCCGGTACCATGGGCGTCGAGATCGCGAAGCAGCTGCCCAACGTCGACATCATATATGTAGGCGTGGGCGACACCGCGCTGGTCCGCGGCGTCGCCGGTGCGGTGAAGCTCGTGCTGCCGCATGTGCGCGTCGTGGGTGTCGCCGCGAGCGGGGCGCCGGCGTACTACCGCTCGTGGAAGTCCGGGCGCGTGGAGACCACCGCGTCGGCGGACACGTTTGCGGACGGGCTGGCCGTCTCGCACCCGCTGCAGCCGAACGTCGACGCCATCCGCCGGCTCGTGGACGACTTCGAGCTGGTGACCGACGATGAGATGCTGGCCGCCATCGCGTTTCTGCTGCGCGAGGAAGAGCGTGTGATCGAGCCGGCGGCCGCCGCTCCCGTCGCCGCCTTCATGCGTGCGCGCCCCAGCGCAGGGAACGTGGTCCTCGTCATCTCCGGCGCCAACATCGCGCCGGATGTCCTCGCACGCGCGCGCCAGGTTGCTGACAAGCCTGTGCACGGGCCGTAACGTTACCACCATGCGCATACTTGTTCTCGCACTGATCATCCCGACGGCGCTGCAGGCTCAGGCCAGCGCGGTCACCTCGCTGCGGCAGGAGATCGAACGCCGTGCCAACGAGATCCAGCCCAAGGTCGTCGCCTGGCGTCGCGACATCCATCAGCACCCGGAGCTCTCGTTCCAGGAGACGCGCACCGCGGCGCTCGTCGCCGAGCACCTGCGCAAGCTCGGCCTCGAGGTGCAGACGGGTGTCGGCGGCAATGGGGTGGTCGGCATTCTCCGCGGTGGCAGGCCCGGTCCCGTCGTCGCGCTGCGCGCGGACATGGACGCGCTCCCCGTCACGGAGCAGGTGGACCTGCCCTTCAAGAGCACCGTCCGCGCGCAGTATCGGGGGCAGGAAGTGGGCGTGATGCACGCGTGTGGACACGACAACCACGTCGCGATCCTGATGGGAACGGCCGAGGTGCTCACGGCGATGAAGAGCCGCCTGCCCGGCACGGTGAAGTTCCTCTTTCAGCCGGCCGAAGAATCAGGCACCACGGGCGGCGCCGGCCCGATGATCGACGCGGGCGCGCTGGACAATCCGAAAGTCGACGCCGTGTTCGGGCTGCACGTCGGTCCCGGCCCGCTGGGACAGATCACGTACAAGTCGGGGCCGGCGATGGCGTCGAGCGACGGATTCCGCATCGTCGTGCATGGCAAGCAGACGCACGGCGCGATGCCGTACGCGGGCGTGGACCCGATCGTCGTCGGCTCGCAGATCGTGCTCGCGCTGCAGACGATCGTCAGCCGGCAGGTGAACCTCTCCGCCGCTCCGGCGATCCTCACGGTCGGTGCGTTCAATGGCGGGAATCGCGAGAACATCATTCCGGACAGCGCGGTGCTGATCGGCACCATCCGCACCTTCGACGAGAATGTGCGCAACGAGATTCACGAGCGTCTGAAGCGCACCGCCGAGTCGATCGCGGCCAGCGCTGGCGCCACGGCGGACGTGCGCGTCGACCTTGGGTATCCCGTCACCGTGAATGATCCCGCGCTCGCCACACGCATGCTGCCGACGCTGCAGCGCGCCGCCGGCGCGAACATGGTGGCAACGACCGTCGGTTCGACTGCGAGCGAGGACTTCTCGCGCTTCGCGCAGAAAGCGCCGGGGCTCTTCGTCTTCCTCGGCGTCACCTCGCCGTCACAGGATTGGCGGACCGCGGCGTCGAACCACTCGCCGTTGTTCCAGGCGGACGAAGATGCGCTGCCTGTGGGCGTGAAGGTCATGTCCGAGCTCGCGGTCGACTATTTGTCCGGCGGCAAGTAGTGGCCCTGGTTGCGCTCCTGCGCGGTGTAAATGTGGGTGGTCACAGGACGTTCAAGCCCGCGCAGGTCGCGAAGAATCTCGGCGCGTTCGACGTCGTGAACATCGGCGCGGCGGGCACCTATGTCGTGCGCAAACCGGGCAGCGAGGCGAAGTTCCGCGCGGCGTTGAACAAGCAGCTGCCGTTCGAGACGGCGACGATGATCTGCGACGGGCGTGAGATCCTCCGCATCATCGACGAGAATCCCTTCGGCAGGAACCCGCCCGGAGCCGACACCGTCCGCTTCGTCACCGTGCTCGCGAAAGCGGCGAAGCCTCCGGCAATACCGATCGCCTTCCCGGAAGAAGGGGAGTGGCTGGTGCGCGTCACCCGGTGCGACAGGCAATTCGTGTTCGGCGAGTATCGCCGCCACATGAAAACGATCGGCTATCTGCGGAAGCTCGATCAGGTGTTCAAGGACACCGGCACCACGCGCAACTGGAACACGATCATGGCGATCGGGAAGGCGCTCACGGCCTCGTAGGCTGCACCTCGAACACGGGGAGACGCAGCCGCCACCAGATAGCCGCGAGACGCACGATGGCCACGAGCGCCATGCCCGTGAGCGCGGCCGACTGCTGCGACGCACCCAGCGCCTCGAGTGCCAGGTAGATCGACGTGCCGATGATCGCGGCGCTGGCGTACAGGTCGCCGCGCTTGAGCACGAGCGGTATTTCCGCGGTGAGCACGTCGCGCACCAGCCCGCCTGCCGATCCGGTGATGGTGCCGAGCAGCACGCATCCGAGCGCGGGAAGGCCCGCGCGCTCTGCGATCTGGGCACCGGCCACGCTGAAGAGCGCGAGACCGAGCGCGTCGGCGACGAGCAGGAGCGCTTCCGGTGGCCGGAAGAATCGCACGTAGATCATCGTCGCGAACGCGCTCGCGACCATCACCACGAGATACGCTGGCTCGTGCAACCAGACGATGGGGTGGCGGTCGAGCAGCACGTCGCGGATGGTGCCGCCGCCTACCGCGGTGACGATCGCCAGCACCAGCACGCCGATCAGGTCGAGCCCTTTGCGTCCGGCGGCGAGCGCGCCGGAGATCGCGAAGACGGCGATGCCGATCAGGTCGAACGCGTGCAGCACGTCAGCGTAGCGACGCCAACCAGTTCAGCACGGCACTCTCGAGGGCGATGCGCCGGTCCGACCACGAGTGGTCCGTCGCGACGTGCGTGGTGCTGACGCGCGTATTACCGAGCGCACGCACGTTCTTCACGAGCGCGTCGGCGGCGGGAGCGAGACCGTCGTTGGAGGTGAGCACCAGCAAACGGGTCTTCGCGAGGCCCGGCACAGCCCGGTCGAACGTCCACTGGCCCCCATTCGTGATGATCTCGTCGGCCATCCCCTCGGCGGTAACACCCGCGAGCGATTCCATGTCGTCCGCCATGAATTTCACCAGGTCCGCACGTGGATACGCCGAGCCTTCGTGGCCCATGTCGGCCGCGGAGATGAGGATGGCGCCGAGGAGCTCGGGGTGGTGCGCGGCGGTGTGTACGGTCACCCAACCGCCCATGCTGTGGCCCGCGATGACAAGCCGCTTCGGGTCGATGCCAAGGGAGCGCGCATTCGCGGAGTCCTCCACGAACGCGAGTACCGCATCGGCGTCCTCGAGGTTGTTGGCGAAGCGGAACTCGCCGGGGCTGCCCCACGAACCGCGATAGTTGACGGTGATCGCGTTCCATCCGGCGCGTCGCACCGCCTGGGCGAGATCGAGGTTCTTCTCGTTGCCGGGGAGACCGTGAAAGAAGACGAAGGTCGGGTGCGCGCCGGCGCCGGGCGCGATGTACGCAACGCCATTGATCTTCACGCCGCCCGATGGGATGTGCAGAACCTCCATACGCGCCGGGTGGGCGGAGTCGCGGGGAGGGTCGCTGTAGATCGCGCGAGGAATGCCGCTTTGACTCTGGAGCGAAAGGGCCGCGCAGGGCAGAAGGACGAGGCTTTTGTGGAGGCTGGCGCTGAGGCGACGCACGCAACAAATCCTGGAAACGGGTGGCACGAAATTGCAGATGGTCGGCATCCAACGGCAACTGCATTTGGTTCAACGCAGTTACCGTATTCGAGCAGGAACCTTGAATTTCCCCGGTCCCGGATGCTCATTGGTGCTCGCTTCGCCAACCGGAGAACTCACGAATGACGATGTTCGCGCGCTCGATCGCCGCCGCTTCCATGTTGCTCGCCGTCGCTGCTCCTGCCATCGCAGCGCAGAAGTCGTCGTTCAGCGACGCCGAGTCGAAGGAGCTGTACGCGTACCGCCTCTCGATGGAAGGATTGAACAAGTACGAGGCGGCGATGAAAGCGTTCGCGGCCGCGGCGCAGAAGGATCCGCGCTATGCCAAGCAGATCGCGCTCAAGAAGCAGATCGACGAGCTCAAGGCGAAGGAAGATCCGAGCGATGCCGACCAGACCAGGATGGAGGAGCTGGAGCAGCAGCTGTCGGAGGCGGAAGCGGCGACGGACGACAATTCCTTCTCCCGCGCGAACACCATCGCCGACATGGCGGCTGCGATCACGGCGAATCCGATGTTCTCCAGCGCACTACGCTCGGCCGGCCTCACCCCGCGCGAATACTCCGTGATGACGCTGGTCCTGTTTCAGTCGGCGATGTGGGCCGGGATGAAGAAGCAGGGATTCGCCAAGGATCTGCCGAAGGACGTGAACCCTGCGAACGTCGCCTTCATGGAGCAGCACGAGGCGGAGTTCGCGGCGATGCAGCAGCGGTTCAAGGAGATGTCGGGCGAGAAGGATCGGGATCAGCGCTGACGTTGACGTCGATCGCGAGCGCGTGGCCACCCCAGTCCTCCACGGTGTCCAGGTTGCCCTGCCACATGGACGCGAAGGTGTGTCCCACGTCCTGCGGGTAGTTGTCGGTGGTGAACGTGCTGCTCTCGGACGCGATCCACACCGGCGGGTCGTCCGTCACGCCGACGCGCACGAACTCATCCTTGAGATCCTTGAAGATCAGCGCTGCGTTGCGCGTGTGGACGTACACGCCGGGGCGGAAGCGGCCGTCGGCCAGCACCTGGCGCGCCCACGCCCGGTAGTAGTCGCGCATCTTTGACGGCGTCGACTTCATGTACTCGACGTCGAGAAAGATGGTGGTGCCGCGAGGAAAGCCTTCGAGCTCGGTGCGCTTGATCGCGTCCTTGGCTTCGATGGTGCCGCGTGTGGCGTCCACGAGCTGCGCGTTGCAATCATCGATGGGGCGCTTCTTCGGGTCGACGTGCACGCGTACCGGCACGCGCACGTACCGCTTCACCGGCACTCGGCGCGTGACGTAGCGGGTGACGCGCTTGCCGTTCACGAGCGGCCGCGTCTTCACGCGCTTCTTCACGTAGACGGTGCGGCGGACGGTCTTGTAGTAGGTCTCGTAGCCGCGCGGCGTCTTGTCCCACGTCTGCTGGCCGACGTAGATGACGGCGGTGCCCCAGCCCATGTCCGCCAGCTTCTGGCGCGTGCCCATCCAGCTCTCGCCGTCGTGGCAGGGCGCGGTGAGATAGTAGCCCACCCACTCGTACGGTGCCGACGTGCGCCAGTCGCGCATGACCTTGTCGCCCGGATACTCGTACGTGTCGAAGCCCAGATGCCGGCCGCTGCGGTCGGAGGAGAGGAAGGTGAAGAGATGCGGCGACACCGGCACAGTCCCGGTCGCTGCGGGCATCGCCGCGAGCGCAACGGACGCGTTCGCCAGATCGTCGGCGTGCGTCGTGACGAACGCGGCCGCGATCGAGGTGAGCACGAACGTCCTGAGGTAGCGCCGGCGGAACATGCGGTCACGTACACCATGGTACGTGCCAGGTTGCGGGCTGGCCGTGGGCCCTCAAGTTCTCGTATGCGCACTTGTCTCGTGCTCGCCATCACGCTGCTGTCCGCGCGCGTTTCAGGCGCGCAGCGTCCCACACTCTCCGGCGGCGTGCGACAGTACGTCGCGATCGACACCCCCAGCGTCGCGATCGCGCACGTGCGCGTGATCGACGGAACGGGTGCCGCGCCGAGGGAAGACCAGACCGTGCTGGTTCGCGACGGGAAGATCGAGTTCGTGGGGCCGGACGTGCAGATCCGTGGCTCCGCTCGCGATGACAAGACGCTGGCCATCGATGGCACCGGGAAGACGCTGATGCCCGGACTCGTCCTCGTGCACGAGCACATGTTCTATCCCGAGCCCGGTCCGATCGCGCTGTACGGCGAGATGGGGTTCACCTTCCCGCGATTGTACCTGGCGGCGGGTATCACCACGGCGCGCACCAGCGGCAGCATGCATCCATATGCCGACATCTCGTTGCGTCGCTGGATCGACATGGGTCTCATGCCCGGACCGAAGCTCGACGTCACCGGCCCCTACCTCTCCGGCAGGAATGGGGGCCCGCTGCTGCAGTTCCACGAGCTCACCGACTCCGCCGACGCTCGGCGCACCGTCGCGTTCTGGGCGGACAACGGTGCGACGTCGTTCAAGGCGTACATGTGGATCACGCGCGACGAGCTGCGAGCGGCCGCGAACGAGGCGCATCGACGCGGCCTCAAGATCACCGGCCACCTCTGCTCGGTGACGTTTCGCGAAGCGGCGGAGCTCGGGATCGACAACCTCGAGCACGGCATGACCGTCGCCACGGACCTCTTCGGCGCGCGCAAACCGCCGGACGTCTGCCCGCCCGCCAATGCCGCCTCCACGCTGGCGAATGTCAACGTCGACACGGACACCGCGATCGCGTCGGTGATCAATACGCTCGTGCGACGCAAGGTCGCCGTCACGTCGACCCTTGCGATCTTCGAGACGTTCGTGCCGCATCGCCCGCGCATGCTCGACCAACGCGTGCTCGACGCGCTGTCACCGGATGCGCGCGAGCGTTATGCGTCGAGGCGTGCCGTGGTGGACACGTCGTCCACATCGCAATGGACGCAGATCTTCGCGAACGAGATGCGGTTCGAGAAGAAGTTCGCGGACGCGGGCGGCGTGCTCCTCACGGGGACGGACCCCACCGGCTACGGCGGCGTGCTCGCGGGATTCGGGAGCCAGCGCACGATCGAGCTGCTGGTGGAGGCGGGCTTCGCTCCGCTCCAGGCCATTCGCATCGCGACGCTCAATGGCGCGACGTATCTGGGTCGCGCCGATCGCGTGGGGACGATCGCGGCGGGGAAGGACGCGGATCTGGTGCTGGTGGAGGGCAATCCTGCCGCCAGCATCAACGACATCGAGCGCGTCGTCTACGTGTTCAAGGATGGCGTCGCCTACGATCCGGCGAAGTTGATCGCGAGCGTGAAGGGACTCGTCGGAATACAATGAGGTGGGTCTCCCTGAGACATGCGTGCGGACGTCACTGCGTAACAACGTTGCGCTGCGTGATCGCCATCGCGCTGCTCGCGAATTGTGACGAGTCAGGCTTTGGCATTCCTGCGGACACGCGTCGGGTAGACGTCTATTTCAGCAAGCAGCAGATGACCGTCGATGACACAGCGCTCGTGCAAGGCGTCGCAATATTTTCCCGGGGCGTGTCGATGGCGCCGGGCGGCGAGCAGCCGCAGAGCTGGTCGCTGACCAGCGAGGACACCAACGTCGCTACGGTTGTCGCAGTGCCGACTTCGCAGTGGCGCAGCGGCAACGTCACCGGCGTCGTCCGCGGCAAACAGCCCGGAGTGGCGTTCGTGGACGTGATGGTGAATGGAACGGTTGGGCGACGCTCAATCGAAGTCGTCGCGCCTTAGCTCCCATGTCGAATTACTCCGGCCCCGTCATCGCCGTGATACGCGCGGCCACCTCATCCATCTGACGTCGCCGCAGCCGGGCCCACGACGGAACCCGCAGCGCGCCGGCCAGGAAAAGTCCGGCGCCTCCGGCCATCATCGCCCAGCTGAGACCCAGGGCCTCGGCATCGGCCCCGCGCCACAGCACGAGCCCAGCGCCCACCGCACCGATCGCCGCCATCAGCGCGCCGCCGAGAATCGATGTCACGGCGCCGCTCTTCATGGTCTTGAGGCGCAGCCGATGTCCCGCGGGCGTCGGCTCGAGCAGCGCCTGGAGATTTCCGTTCGTCCACTGCTTGAACCCGCCGTCATAGCGCAGGCGGCCGCGCGCGTCGAACGTCTCACGCAGATCGACGACCAGATGCTCCCACTCCTCGTCGGTGAGCTTGCGTCCGAGCTCGACGGTGCGCGCAACGCCCACGGGGAAGCCGAGCAGGTAGCGCGAGTAGATGGCGCGCGGCACGGCGAGCGTGCTCGCGGCGCGCGCGATGACCTCCGGCTCGATGCCGACTTCGCGCCCGATGTCCTGCAGCTCGGTGAGCGTCAGTCCCTCGGAGGTCTCACCGGACGCCAGGCGCGGCGGTGCGTTCTGCGCTTCGGCCGCGCGACTGAAGATCTCGGCGACCTCGTCGTCGGAATACCGTCTCTCCATGGGTGGGAATTTGTCGCGTGGCAGGGTGGTTGCTAGCCCTACCTTATATATGCCACGACAGACGAAGCGCGCCTCACGCTGGCGCTCGCCGGCGAAACGAGCGAGCCGCAAGAAGAAGACGTCCGGCGCCCGGGCCATGTGGAAGGGCGAGATCACGCTCGGCTCGTTCAAGCTGCCGGTGAAGCTGTACTCCGCGGTGCAGGACAAGTCGATCCACTTCCGCCTCCTGGACGCGCGCACCGGACAGCCGGTACGGCAGCACATGGTCGAGCCTGACACCGGCAAGGTCGTGGAGAGCGACGACGTCCACAAAGCGCTCCAGGTGTCGAAGACGAAGATGGTCGTGATCGAGCCCGACGAGCTGGAGAAGACCGAACCGAAGGATTCGCGCGACATCGACGTCGACCGGTTCGTCGACATCGACAAGATCACGCACCAGTGGTTCGAGCGGCCATACTGGCTCGGGCCGGACGGCGAGGACGCAACGAAGAAGTATTTCGCGCTCGTCGAGGCGATGCGTCAGGAGGAGAAGGAAGGGTTCGCGCGCTGGGTCATGCGCAAGAAGGAGTACGCGGGCGCGCTGCGCGTCGAGGGCGACTACCTGATGATGATCACGCTGCGGCCGCGTGCGGAAGTCATCCCCGCGTCGGCGCTGACGCCGCCCGGCGGACGCGCGCCGGACAAGCGCGAGGTGGAGATGGCGCACAAGCTCGTCGAGGCCATGCAGGGCCACTTCGACCCGAGCGAGTTCAAGGACACATATCGCGAGCGCGTGCTCGAGCTGGTGGAAGCCAAGGCCAAGGGGAAGGTGATCCGCTTCCCGAAGCACCGCACCAAGCCCACCGCCGACAAATCGCTGGAAAACGTTCTCAAGCGCAGCCTCGAGAGTGCAAAGAGGAAGCATGCCTGATCTTGACGATACCGTCGACTTCGAGCAGCTCGCGCGCGGCCGCCCCATCTGGACCGGCACCGTGAGCTTCGGGCTCGTGAGCGTGCCGGTGAACATCATGCCGGCCAACCGCCCGTCGCCGATCGCGTTTCACATGGTCGACGCCGACGGAGAGCAGCTGAAGCGGCGGTATTTCGGTGAGACTGGGGGCAGAAGGACGCAGAAAAAAGCACGCGGGGGGACGCAGAACAGCGACCGGTCAGCGCATCACGCTTCCGGTCGCGCGCTGACGCGGGACGACATCGTGCGCGGGTACGAGTGGAAGAAAGGGAAGTTCGTGGTGCTCGACGACGATGAGCTGGAGCGCATCGCGCCCGAGAGCACGCGCGACATCGACCTGCGCGTCTTTGTCGACGTCGCGGAGATCGATCCGCTGTACTTCGTGCGCGCGTACTACCTCACCCCGGTCGGTTCGCCGAAAGCATACAAGCTGCTCGCCACGGTCATGGAGGAGCGGGCACGAGCGGGCGTCGCGACGTTCGTGATGCGTGCCAAGGAATACGTCGCGGCGATCCTGGCGGAGAACGGTATCCTGCGCCTCGAGACGCTCCGCTTCGCGAACGAGATTCGCTCGGCCAGGGACATCGGGCTCCCCGCGCCCGTGCGCACACGGCCGGCGGACGTGAAGAAGATGGCATCGCTGATCAAGCGGCACACGAAGGCGTCGGTGGACAAACGGCTGTTCGAGGACCGGAGCGCCGAGAAAATCGAGGAGCTGGCCAGGCGCAAGGCGAAGCAGGGAGACGACGTGGTGGCGGTGCCTGTCGCGGAGGACGACGACGAACAGCCGACGGCCGACGTCATCGACCTGATGTCGCGTCTGCAGCAGTCGCTGTCGGGCGGGCGCGGACGGAAACGGGCGCGCGCGAGGGCGTAGCCGGCGTCGCGCGCCAGCGGCCAGGCCGTGCCGCGCGTAGTGTGACATGTATGACCTACATCCGGTTCACGTGCGTCCTTCTGCTCGTGTCGTGCATGCACGCGCCGGCTACGCCACGCATCGACGGCGCACCGGGTGCGCCGCCGAGCCCGGCGACCCCATGGCCAGTCCCTGTGCGCGTACAGACGCCCCCGCCGCCGGCCGCACCTGACACGGCCAGCCGGCTCACGGCAGCGATGCGCGCGGATTCGGCCAACGCGGCCAGCGTGCGCCAGCTGCAGATGCCGGACGTCATCGACCTGGCGCTGACGAACAACCCCGCGACGCGGGAATCGTGGGCGCTCGCGCGTTCGGCAGCCGACCTGTACGGCGCGGCGCGTGGGTCGCTGTATCCCAGCGTCAACGCCAGCGTGACGGCGGCGCGCTCGCAAAACACCGCGGGCGCGTCCGGCCTCAACGGCGGCATCGGCGGTACGGGTGGCGTCGACAGCACCGGAACGCGCGTGAATGTGGGCGCGGGAAGCGCGCGGAATCAGCTTACGACGTCTGTTTCGCTGTCGTACCTGCTCTTCGACTTCGGTGGACGCGCCGGCACGATCGAAGAGGCGAAGCAGCGCGCGATCGCCGCCAATCTCACGCACAACGCGACCGTGTCGGACGTAGTCCTGCAGGCGGAGTCGTCGCTCTTCACGTATCTCGCCACGCGGGCGCTGCGCGACGCGCAGGTGCTCGCCGTGCAGGAAGCGGCGGCGGATACCGCGGCGTCGGCGGAGCGCCTGCGCGTGGGCGTGGCCACGCTCGCCGAGCTGCTGCAGACCCGCACGGCGCTCGCGCAGGCGCGCTTCCAGCTCGAGACGCTCGAGGGCAGCCTCGTGAGCTCGCGCGGCGATCTTGCCGTGGCAATGGGACTGCCGGCCAACGCCCGCTTCGACGTGCCGGCCATCGAAGCGCACGACTCCGTGAGCGCCGTCGCCGCGTCGGTGGACACGCTCGTCAACCGCGCGATCACCGACCGGCCCGAGCTCGCGGAACTGCGCGCCGAAGCGGCGTCCCTGGCCGCGGCCGTGCGTATCGCACGCTCCGCCGGATATCCGGCGTTGACGCTCACGTCGTCGGGCGGCGCCACGCGGTCGAGCGTCTCTGCCGCCAGTGGCCGCAACTACTCACTGCTGCTCGGCGTGCAGATCCCGATCTTCAACGGCTTCGCGCGGCAGTACGATCTGCGCGCCGCGCGGGAGTCGTACGAGGCCGGGCTGGCGCGCGTGGAGAGCACGCGGAACCAGATCACGGTGCAGGTGCTGACGTCGTACGCCGCGCTGCAGACGGCAACGCAGCGGGTGCGGTCGTCCGCGGAACTGCTGGCCACGGCCCAGGAATCCGCCGATGTCGCGCTCGGTCGCTACCGCGAGGGTGTCGGCACGATCGTCGACGTCCTGCTCGCCCGCAGCGCGCTGTTCACCGCACGCGCGGAAGACATCCAGGCGCGCTGGGAATGGCGCACCGCGCTGGCGCAGCTCGCGCACGACGTCGGCGTGCTCGACCTCAATGGACGGCCAAACATCCCGCTCGGCGCGGGAGCGGAGCTACATAGATGAGCAAGTGGATGCTGGGGATGGCAACGCTGCTTCTGCTGACGGCGTGCAAGAAGGAGGAAGCGCATCGTGCCGGAGGTGCGCCGGTGCGCGTGGCGGTCGCGGCGCGCATCGATGCGCCGGTCACCCTCGACGCGAGCGGCATGGTCGAACCGCTGCAGACGGTCGCCGTGACGTCGCAGGTGACCGGCACGCTGCTCGACGTCGCGTTTCACGAGGGCGACTACGTCAACAAGGGACAGGTGCTGTTCCACATCGATCCGCGGCCGATGCAGACCGCGCTCGATCAGGCGCACGCGGCACTCGCGCGCGACGAGGCGCAACTCGCAGCGGCGCGTCGTGACGACGATCGCTATCAGTCGCTGGCGGGGAAGGGATACGTCACCCGCTCGCAGGCCGATCAGATCCACGCGACGGCAGAGGCGCAGGCCGCGACGGTGAATGCCGATCAGGCCGCGGTGCGCGCGGCCGAGATCAACCTTGGCTACGCGACGATCACCGCGCCGATCTCGGGCCGCACAGGTTCGCTGCTCGTGAAGAATGGCAACATCGTGAGCCCGGCAGGCGGGCCGCTCGTGGTGATCAACCAGATCCGTCCGGTGCTCGTGCGCTTTCCGATTCCGGAGGATCGTTTCGCGGCGGTGCAGCGCGCGCTCGCCACGCACCCGCTGCAGGTGGCGGCCGCGTCGAAGGACAGCGTCGAGCCGCCGGAGCAGGGCAAGCTCACCTTCGTGGACAACGCCGTCGACTCGCTCACGGGCACGCTCACGGGCAAGGCGAATTTCCCCAACTTCGCGAGCCGCCTGTGGCCGGGTGAGCTGGTGTTCCTCACGGTGCAGATCGACGTGCTCAAGGCCGTGCTCGCGGTGCCAAGTGTCGCGGTGCTTACCGGCCCGGACAGCAGCTTCGTGTACGTCGTGGACGCGAAGGACATCGCGCGCCAGCGCAACATCGTCCCCGGTCCGGAGATCCAGGGGATGACGATCGTGAACTCCGGGCTGACGGACGGCGAGCTCGTGATCGTGGATGGGCAGTCGCGCGTGAGCCCCGGCGGCAAGGTGACCATCCTGCGCCCCGGATCCGACACGGCGCGGTCGCGAAGCATCGCGGCGGCAGCGCCATGAACTTCTCCGAGCTGTTCATCCGCCGGCCGGTGATGACCATGCTGTTGATGGTCGGCATCATCGTGTTCGGCGTCGTGACGTATCGGTCGCTCGCGATCTCCGATCTGCCCACGGTGGACTACCCGACGATCACGGTGAACGCGAGCCTCGCCGGCGCCAGTCCGGAGACGATGGCGGCCGCGGTCGCGACGCCGCTCGAGAAGCAGTTCTCGACGATTGCCGGGATCGACAACATGACGTCGTCGTCGTCGCTCGGGTCCACGGGCATCACGCTGCAGTTCGCGCTCGATCGCGACATCGACGCCGCCGCGCAGGACGTGCAGGCGGCGATCGCCAAGACGCTGCGCCAGCTGCCCACGGGAATCATCCCGCCGTCGTATCAGAAGTCGAATCCCGCCGCGGCGTCGATCATTCTGTTCACGCTCACGTCGCCGACGATGTCGCTCCCCGACCTCGACGAAGTCGCGGAGACCATGCTCGCACAGCGACTCTCGCAGGTGGAGGGTGTCGCGCAGGTGGTGGTGTACGGGGCGGCGAAGTACGCGGTGCGCGTGCAACTCGACCCGCTGGCCCTCGCGTACCGACGCATCGGCATCGACGAGGTGGCGACCGCCATCAGCTCGCAGAATGTGAACGCACCCACCGGCGTGCTCTGGGGGCCGAAGACCGCGTACACGCTGCAGGCCACGGGACAGCTGAACGACGCGGCGGCATTCCGTTCGCTCACCGTTGCCTATCGCAATGGCGCCGCGGTGCAGCTCGGCGCGTTGGGGCGCGTGCTGGACGACGTGCAGGACAATCGCAGCGCCAGCTGGTACAACGGGCAACGCTCCATCATCCTCGCGATCCAGCGGCAGCCGGGGACGAACACCGTCGCGGTCGCGCAGGGGGTGAAGGACGAGCTCGATCGCATCAAGCCGCAGATCCCGGGCAATGTCCGGATCCAGACGCTCTTCGATCGGTCGCAGGGGATCAAGGACTCGGTGCACGACGTGAAGTTCACGCTGATCCTCACGCTGTTCCTCGTGGTCGCCGTGATCTTCCTGTTCCTGCGCAACGTCTGGGCGACGACGATCCCGAGCCTCGCGCTGCCGATGTCCATCCTCGGCACGTTCCCGATCATGTACCTGCTGAACTACAGCCTGGACAACCTGTCGCTGATGGCGCTCACGCTGGCCGTCGGCTTCGTGGTGGACGACGCCATCGTCATGCTCGAGAACATCGTGCGGCACGAGGAGATGGGAAAACCGCCGATGACCGCGGCGATCGATGGGTCCGCGGAAGTCGGCTTCACCATCCTGTCGATGACCCTGTCGCTGACGGCGGTGTTCATCCCCATCATCTTCCTCGGCGGCATCATCGGGCGGCTGTTCCGCGAATTCGCCGTCGTGATCGCGACGGCGATCCTCGTCTCCGGCGTGGTGTCGTTGACGTTCACGCCGATGCTCGCGAGCCGGTTCCTGCGCGCGCAGTCGCACCTCGAGCATGGGCGCTGGTACAATGCCACCGAGCGCGCGTACGACTGGGTGCTGGACCAGTACAAGTGGACGCTGGACTGGGCGGTGGCGCGCCGTCGGCTGGTGCTCGCGTTTTCGGCGCTCATCCTCGTGGGTACCGTCGTGCTGTTCAAGCTGATTCCGCAGGGGTTCATTCCCACCACGGACACGGGTCAGCTCAACATCACCACCGAGGCGGCGCAGGGCACGTCGTTCACGGACATGGTGCGGCGGCAGCAGCGCGTCGCGGAGATCGTGCAGGAGGATCCCGCGATCGCCGGGCTGATGTCGATCGTGAACGGCGGCAACACCGGACGTCTCTTCGTCACGCTCAAGCCGCGCGGCGAGCGTGACGGCGTGGAAGACGTGGTCGCGCGTCTGCGCGGGAAGTTGATGCGCATTCCGGGGATGACGGCGTATCCGCAGATCCCCGCGGCCATCCAGATCGGTGGCCGCGCGGCGAAGAGCCTGTATCAGTTCACGATGCAGGGACAGGACGTCACGACGCTGTTCGCGGCGGCGAATCACCTCACGGATGCGGCGAAGAAGTCCGACCTGCTGCAGGACGTCACCACCGACGCGCAGCTCAACAATCCGCAGGTGACGATCGACATCGATCGCGTGCGGGCGGCTGCGTTCGGCGTCACCGCGCAGCAGATCGAGAGCGCGCTGTACGACGCCTATGGCTCGCGTCAGGTGTCGACGATCTACACGCCGAGCAACGAGTACTGGGTCGTGATGGAGCTGCTGCCGCGGTATCAGACGGACGTGAACGCGCTCGCCTTGCTCTACGTGCGATCGAACAACGGCACGATGGTACCGCTCAGCTCCGTGGCGTCGCTGCGCAAGACGGCCGGCCCGGTGGCGGTGAACCACTCCGGCCAGCTGCCGTCGGTGACAATGTCGTTCAACCTCGCGCCCGGCGTGTCACTCGGCGCGGCGACGGCGGAGGTGCAGCGGCTCGCCGCGCAGAACCTGCCGCCTGGCCTCACGACGGGGTTCTCCGGCACGGCGCAGGTGTTCCAGTCCACGCAGTCGGGGCTGCTGGTGCTGGTCGTGCTGGCCGTCTTCGTGATCTACACGGTGCTCGGCATCCTGTACGAGAGCTTCGTGCACCCGATCACGATTCTCTCGGGGCTGCCGTTCGCGGCGTTCGGCGCGCTGCTGGCGCTGCTGATCTTCCGCGTGGAGCTGAGCGTGTTCGCGTTCGTCGGGATCATCCTGCTCATCGGCATCGTGAAGAAGAATGCGATCATGATGGTCGACTTCGCGCAGGAGGCGGAGCGGAAGGAGGGGATGGCGCCGGCGCAGGCGATCGTGCACGCGGCGCACATCCGCTTCCGTCCGATCATGATGACGACGATGGCGGCGCTGGTGGGCACGCTGCCCGTTGCGCTGGCCACCGGGGCAGGGTCAGAGTCGCGGCGACCGTTGGGCATCGCGGTCGTGGGCGGGCTGCTGTTCTCGCAGCTGATCACGCTGTACGTGACGCCGGTGATCTACGCGTACCTGGATCCGTTGAACCGGAGGCTCGAGCGCAAGCTCGCGCGCACCGAGTCGCCGCACGCGGGCGTCGAGCCAGCTACGGCATAGCTGTGTGTCGGCGCGCGGGGACGCGCTGGGCGTGAGAGCGGCCAATCGCGCTGCGCGAACTTTGAGCAATACTGACAAAGGAGGGCACTTTGTCAGTATTGCCAAAGCCTCGCTCCGCGCGACAGGCCGCCCTCACTTCCGCGCGTCCCCGCGGGCCGGACGCTCGGCCGGGCGGATGCGTCGCTCGACGACGGTGAGCGACACGTCGAACCGCAGGCGCCGCGCGTAGCGGATCAGCGTCTCGAGCGAGAAGCGGTGCAGGATCCCGCGCCGCAATTCCGACACGCGCGCCTGATCGGTGCCCAGCAGGGCCGCGATGTCGGCCGCGCGCCAACCTTCCAGGCGCGGCTTGAGCACCTCGGCGAGTTGGCGTTTCAGTTGCGGGATCGGGTCGCCATGGGGCATGTGCGAAGCTGTTCCCGCAGGACGCGCTCGCGGCATCGAACGGACGCGGCGACAAGCCGTCGAATGCGCGCGAGTCGGACCCGGGACTGAGGCGGGCGTCCGGAGCGCGCGGGGAGGCGGGGGGACGTCCGAAGCGCGGGGCTTTGGCAATACTGCCAAAGCGCTTTTCTTTGGCAGTATTGCACAAAGTCCGCGCGCAGTGACGTCCTGCCGCCGACCAGTCGCGGTCCAGACGCCCGCCTCCCGTTCGCATCGGTGCTCCGCCATATTCGCGGCTCACTCTCCCGACACGATGCCGCGCCCTGTTACGCTGTTCACCGGCCAGTGGGCCGACCTGCCGCTCGCCGAGCTCGCACCGCTGGTCAAGAAAATGGGCTACGACGGCGTGGAGCTCGCCTGCTGGGGCGACCACTTCGACGTCGACGCCGCGCTCAAGGACAAGAAGTACGTCGCCGAGAAATGGAAGCTGCTCGACAAGCATGGCCTGAAATGTTTCGCGATCTCGGCGCACCTGGTCGGCCAGGCGGTGTGCGACCACATCGACGAGCGCCACAAGGACATCCTCCCGCCCGACGTCTGGGGCGACGGCAAGGCAGAAGGCGTGCGCCAGCGCGCCGCGCAGAAGATCATCGACACCGCCAAAGCGGCCCGCGCTTTTTTCGGCGACAAGCCGGCCACGGTGAACGGTTTCACCGGCTCGTCGGTGTGGCATTCGGTCTACCCATTCCCGCCGACCTCTCAGGAGTACTGGGAAGCCGGGTTCAAGGACTTCGCGAAACGCTGGACGCCCATCCTCGACGCGTTCGACAAGGCGAAGGTGAACTTCGCCCTCGAGGTGCACCCCGGTGAGATCGCGTTCGACATCGCGTCTGCCCAGCGTGCGCTCGACGCGGTGGAAGGCCACGACCGCTTCGGCTTCAACTACGACCCCTCACACCTCGCGTATCAGGGCGTCGACTACGCGAAGTTCATCCGCACCTTCGGCACGCGCATCCATCACTGTCACATGAAGGACGTGTGGTGGGGACACGGCGACGGCACCGTGGGCGTCTTCGGCGGTCACACCACGTTCGGCGATCCGAGACGTTTCTGGGACTTCCGCTCGCTCGGTCGTGGCGACATCAGGTTCGAGGACGTTATCGTCGCGCTCAACGACGTCGGCTACGCCGGCCCGCTCTCCGTCGAATGGGAGGACTCGCGGATGGATCGCATCCACGGCGCCACCGAGGCCGCCGCGTTCGTCCGGCAACTCGACTTCACCACCGCCGGCTCGGCGTTCGACGCCGCGTTCGCGCGCAAGGAGAAGTGACGCCCATGCTCGATCGCAAGCTGCGGTTCGGGATGGTGGGCGGCGGACGCGGCGCCTTCATCGGCGGCGTGCACCGCATTGCCGCGCGGATGGATGGCATGGCCGATCTCGTTGCCGGCGCGTTCTCGTCGGACGCAGAGAAGTCGAAGGCCTCGGCGAAAGACCTGCACGTCTCACGCGCCTATGGCAGCTACCAGGAGATGGCGGCCGCCGAGCAGAAGCTGGGCGCGAACGAGCGCATTGACTTCGTCGCCATCGTCACCCCCAACGACCAGCACTTCGGCCCCGCGAAGCTCTTCCTCGAGTCGGGCTTCAACGTGGTGCTCGACAAGCCGATGACGCTCGACGTGAAGCAGGCGCTCGAGCTCCGCGACGTCGTGAAGAAATCGGGTCGCGTCTTCGTGCTCACGCACAACTATCCCGGCAACGTGATGGTCAAGCAGGCGCGCGAGCTCGTGAAGAGCGGCGCGCTCGGCGACGTCCGCAAGATCGTGGTCGAGTACACGCAGGGCTGGCTGTCGCAGCCGATCGAGAAGACGGGCCAGAAGCAGGCGTCATGGCGCACGGACCCGAAACGCAGCGGCGCGTCTGGTTGTCTTGGCGATATTGGCACACACGCGGAGCACATCGCGCGGTATGTGTCAGGATTGAAGATCAAGGAGCTGTGCGCCGAGCTCACCACGTTCGTGCCAGGCCGCGCGCTCGAGGACGACGGCAACCTGCTGCTGCGCTACGAGAATGGCGCGAAGGGCGTGCTGCACGCGTCGCAGATCGCCGTCGGGGAGGAGAACCGTCTCGTTCTGCGCGTCTATGGAACGAAGGCCGCGATCGAGTGGCAGCAGGAGCATCCGAACGAGCTCACGGTGCTGTATCCCGACAAGCCGCGGGAGATCTGGCGTCGCGGCAATGGCTACAACGCGCAGAACGTGCAGGCGCTCACGCGCATTCCCTCGGGACACCCCGAGGGCTACCTCGAGGGGTTCGGCAACGTCTACCGCGAAGCGTATCGCGCGATCGCGGCGCAGGTGGCGGGGGAGAGAATCCCCGACATCGACGCGCCGGGGATCGACGATGGCGTCATCGGCATGCAGTTCCTGGCCACCGCCATCGAGAGCGGGAAGAAGGGCGGCGTCTGGATGAAGATGCCCGCGTGATCTACGGGCGCGCGCCCTCCGCGATCAGCTTCTGCGCGGTGGCGAGCGCCTCATCCCTTGGCACCTTCACGTCCGGGGTCACACCGGTGCCCTCCCAGTTCGTGTGCGAGTACGGATTGATGGCGCGCGCGAAGGGCACGCCGATGAGGAAGTGATCGTCGATGCGATGGCCGTCCACCGGGTGCGCGCCGCCGCCCGTCGTCTCCCCGATGATCGTCGCCCGCTTGAGGTTCTTCAGGTTGTACGTGAACTCCTCCGCGCCCGAGAACGTGTAGCTGGACGTCAGCACGTACACCGGCTTCTTCCCGCCGAAGCGCGCGCCCGGCACGTCGCGGGTCCAGTACTCGTCGGTCTTGTTCGTACGACGCGTCCAGAGGTCGTTCAGGTGCGTCCGCGTGTCGAACAGGTACGACGAGATGTACGCCACCATCGCGGGATCGCCGCCGCCGTTGTCGCGCAGGTCCACGATGAGCGCCTTCGTGTCGGCGAGCCTGGTCAGCTCGCGCGACGCAATCTCTCCGCAGACGTCGGGATCCGCGAAGCCGTTGAACTTGAGGTATCCCACGTTGCCGGCGAGCGTGTCGGTGCGCACGAATCCGCACGACTGCGTGGTCGCCTCGCGCCGGCGCTGGGCGATCGTCGCGGAGTCCGGACCGCTGCCGTCCGGTGCGTTTGGAAGCGCGCCCGGCACGAAGTTCACGCGCAGGTGCCGGTCGTGACTCACCGCCTGCAGGTCATCGGTGAGACGCGCGGCGAACGTCGCACCGTTCCGGATCGCGTCGTAGTCACCGCGTTTCTGATGCTCGTGCAGCGCGGCCGCCATCTTCGTCGCCACCTCGGGGAAGACGTAATTCGTGTCCAGCTGCGCAATGGCGTGCTCGATCACGCGCGCGCGCGTCGGTGCATCGATCGCGAACGAGGCGGGCGTCGTCCCCGGCCGCATGGCGATGAGATACGACTGGCGCAGCGTGGTGTCGTCCGGCGCGATCTCGATGATGCCGTACGCCTGTTGCGCGGGATTGTTGCGCTCGCGCATGACGAACTCCACGAGCGTGGGCTCGCTGCGCTCGATGGACACGAGGTCGAATCCCCCCGTCGCCCTCCGGAACTGCAGCTGCGCCGAGAGGTTCCGCACGAGGTGCCACTTCTGGTAGTACGACGCGAGTCGGGCCGAATCCGCGGAGTTGAATGCGTCCAGCCATTCGGTGACGACCTTGCCCGCGGCGGTCGCGGGCGCCCTGACGGTTGCTGAGCCCGCGGGCGTCTGCGCCGCGCTTGTCGATGCGGCGGCGACGAACAGGGAAGCGGCAGCGGCGAGAAGGTGGCGTCTCATCATGGTCCGAATCTCGAGGATGGTACGTCGACGCGAAAGCTCCGATCTTTGACCCTGCCGGCCGTGTGAGGGTTGCCGGTCAGTCCGGCAGCTGGAGCACATCCATGAACGACCGCCGCACGATCATGCGGCCCACGAGCGGCGTGTTCATCAGCCCCGTCATGCGATTGCGCATCCACGCCTGCAGCCACGTGCGAGGCGCGAACCACGACCCGAAGCGCTCGGCGCTGCGCTGCTTGTCATCCATGAAGGGCTTGAACCGGCGCTGATACTCGGCGAACGCGGCGCCATGGGTGGAATGATGCGCGAGCGCGTGCGCGAGCAGATACGCACCAGCCATCGCGAAACCGGAGCCCTGGCCGGCGAGCAGGGACGGGCAGTACGCCGCGTCGCCGACGAGCGCGACACGTCCCGCGAACCAGCGCCGCATCCGAATCTGCGCGACAGGGTCGACGTACAGGTCGTCCGCGGCGTCGAGTGCCGCGAGCATCTCGCGCGTCTCCCACGCCATGCCGGCGAACACGTCGCGCAGCATCTGCTTCTGCGCGGGGACGTCGTGCGGCGCGACCGCGAAGCGATCGGGATTGGCCCAGATGAAGAAGAACGCCGACCGGCCGTCGCGCAGCGCGTATCGCGCCACCTGGCGTCCGGGCACGGTGTAGCTCACGTAGGCGTGCTCGTCGCGGTGCGGGTACGCATCGGCGGTGAACGCGGCCACGTAGTAGCCGAGGTGACGCCGGAGCCCACCGTCGTCGCCGAACTTGATCTGTCGCACCACGGAGTGCAGGCCGTCCGCGCCGATCACGAGGTCGAAGCGTCGCGGCGGCGACGTGGCGAAGGTCACGTCCACCGCGCGGCCGTCGTCGGTGAGGCCGGTGATCGTGTCGCCGAAGATCGTCTCCACGTCGGCAGACAGGCGTTCGTAGACCAGGCGTGACAGGTCGCTGCGCTGCAGGCTCATGAAGCGGCCGTCGCTGGCCTCGCGGAAGACGCGGGCATCGAAGCCGGTCACGCGCCGTCCGCGGCGGTTCACGATGCGCACCTCGTCGATCGGGTACGCCACCTGGCGCAGGGCATCGAGCAGCCCCATGCGCTCGGCGACGTCGTAGCCAACGCCCCAGAAGTCGACGACGTACCCGCCGGTGCGCAGATGCGGCGCGCGCTCCACGAGCGTCGGGCGAAAGCCGTGGCGCGTCAGCCAGTACGCGAGCGTCGGGCCGGCGACGCCGGCGCCAGAAATGAGTATGTCGCGCAACCATCCTCCGCGGGTTCACGCGCACGATACAACGTATGGGTACCCACGGAAAGCGCGGGACGCGCGCCATGGTCGCGAACCGGAGTTGCTCCCGGCAGCGCAGGCGCCCAACTTCCGGTGACCGCCATCCGTCCTTCAGGAGCCATTGCCGATGCGTCCCACCGTTGCACTCGCCGTCTTTGCCATCCTCGCCAGCGTCAGCACCGTCGCCATGGCGCAGGATCCCGGTACGCCCGTGCCCGACTTCAACGCGAAGCGCGGTGGGAACGACAAGATGCACATGCTCGCGCGCGTCACCGCGAACCCGGGTGCCTGGAAAGCGGCCGACGTCGAGATCGAACAGGACAGGAACCGCCCGTACGTCTACCTCTCCGGTTTCGTCAACTTCAACACGCAGATCTACGACATCAGCAATCCGTCGTCGCCGAAGAAAGTCTACGAGTGGACCATCGAGAATCCCGAGCTGCACCGCGGCATCGGCGCGATGGACGGCAAGTACTTCAAGATCAAGGGACGCTACTACTACGCGCAGTCACTGCAGTTCTTCCAGGGCAGCCCCGACGCCGACCTCGGCGCGGTAATTCTCGACGTCACCGGATTGCCGGATCCGAAGAAGGTGAAGGAGGTCGCGCGCATCAGATATCCCGCGGCGCCCGGCGGCTTCCACAACACCTTCGCGTACAAGCACTCCGACGGACGCGCGCTCTACTTCGCGACGACGAATCAGCCCGTCGCGCTCGTGTACGATCTCGAGAAGATCGTGAGCGGCGCCGACACGAGTACGTGGCTCGTGGGCAAGGTGCCGAATCCGACGCCGTTCAAGCAGATCGGCGCGGGCGGCTACCACGATTTCTACGTCGGCTACGATCCCGCGACCGGTCAGGACAAATTCTACGGCGCTGGGCTCGGCGGCTATTCCGTGTGGGACGTGACACACCCCGAAGATCCCAAGCAGATGTTCACGATCACGGGGCTCGGAATGGACATCGCGCACACCTTCACGCCGTCGCCGGACGGTCGCTACGCGGTGACCGAGACTGAATATCAGTACACGCCGCTCCGCATCTGGGATCTGGAGCCCGGACAGTCGGGAAAGACGCAGAACATCGATCTTCCCATCAGCGCGTGGACGGCCGACTGGCGCGACCTGTCGCACAACCATGAAGTGCGCTGGCCGTACGTGTTCGTCTCCGCGTACGAGGACGGCCTGCAGGTGTTCAGTCTCGAGGACCCGAAGCATCCCAAGACCCTCGGCCACTGGTACACGTGCGAGTGCGAGCACGAGCACGGCTTCGGCGGCACGCCGGAGAACGGATGGCAGAGCACGACGAGCGTGGAGCAGGGCGCGTTCGGCGTGGACGTCCGCAACTACGATGGGCTGGTCGTGCTGTCCGACATGCGCACCGGCCTGTGGGTGTTCCGCATGGATGGCTTCAACGGCTACAACGGCGGCCCGAATAGCGTGCAGGATTGGGACGCGGGTCCGAAGCCGAAGACGAAGGCGAACTAGTTGCAGAGAAACAGCGTTCTCGGCGGCCCGCGCTTCGCGCGGGCCGGTCCGTTATCCGTACTCGGCCTGCTCCTGCTGGCGGGCGCTGTACCCGCGCAGCAACTCGCGTCCACGCGGCTGGCTACCGGGCCGTTCGAGATCGCGCTCTTTCCGACGAACGCGGCGCCCGACGCGCGCGGCTTCGCGCGGCTGGTGTACGCGCACTCGCCGTTCGGCGTTGCCCTCACGCCGGATGGCCACGCCCGCTACGACGCCGAGATCGAGGTGTCGAATCTCCCGACGCCGGCGTCGCTGGGAGACTACAGATCGTTCGTCGCCTGGGCGGTGTCGAGCGATCTCACGGAGTGGCACCGCCTGGGCGCCGTCACGAACGGACGGAACACCGTCGGCCAGGCGGAGCTCAACAAGTTTCTGCTCGTCATCACCGCGGAATCCGACAGCGCGCCCGCTGCGCGCAAAGGGCCGGTGATCCTGCGTGGCACGTCGCCGAGCAGTTGGCTGCAGTCGTTCCTGACGCATCCGCTGTTCAGGGGAGTCTCTCCGTGATTCGCGGGCACACACAGAGAGGCCTACCCGTGTGCACGCAGCCCGGCGAAGGGAAGCCTTTCGTGGTGTGCAGGCGGACCGGCGCGCGCAGCGCGCCGCGGATGACGGACCCGCAGCGGCGAAGCCGCGCGGCCGAGAACTGTTTGCTGGCGCAACGACTCCTCGGTCTCGCGTTGATGCTCGCCGGCGCCTCGCAGCCAGCGGCGGCTCAGCACGAACACATGCACCATGACGCCGGCATGACCATGCCGATCCCGATGCCGAAGGGGATGCCGATGATCCCCGGACTCATGGGGCTCGTGCCGCCCGTCGCCGAGTTTCTGCCCGGTGCCGGCCGCTCCCCGATGGACGTCGCCGAAGCGAAGCCCAGCGTTGTCATGCCGCTGAAGGACGGCGACACGCTCGACCTCACGGCGACGTTCGTGCGTCGCACGCTCAAAGGTCATCCGTACCTCATGTACGGATTCAACGGACAGGTGCCCGGCCCGCTCATCCGCGTCCCGCAGAACGCGACGATCACCGTGCGCTTCCACAACGCCATCGATCTGCCGAGCACCGTGCACTGGCATGGCGTGCGTCTGGACAATCGCAACGACGGCGCGGCGGATCTCACGCAGCAGCCGGTGCCGCCCGGCGGCACCTTCGTGTACACCGTGCATTTCCCGGACGCGGGCGTCTACTGGTATCACCCGCATGTACGCGAGGACATCGAGCAGGCGATGGGGCTGTTCGGCAACATGCTCGTCGACTCGCACGATCCCACCTACTGGTCGCCAGTGAACCGCGAGCTGACGTTGATGCTCGACGACCTGCTCATCAACGCCGACACGCTGATCCCCTTCGGCAGGGAAGCGCCGACGTTCGCGCTCAGCGGCCGCGTCGGCAACGTGCTGCTCGTGAACGGCGAGCCGGCTCCGGGGTGGACGCTGCAGGCCAGGCGCGGCGAAGTGATCCGCTTCTTCCTCACGAATGCGTCGAGCTCGCGCACCTACAACCTCTCGCTCGGCGGTGCGCCGCTGAAAGTCGTCGCGAGTGATGTCAGCAAGTTCGAGCGCGAGGAGCTCGTGCCCAGCGTCGTGATGGCGCCCGCCGAGCGCTATGTCATCGAAGCGCGCTTCGCTCGGCCGGGGCGCTACGCGCTGATCAACGCGGTGCAGGCGATCAACCACGTGCGCGGCGAGTTCGAGCCGCAGGTGGACACGCTCGGCTTCGTCGTCGTGGGTGACGAGACCGCATCTCCCGATAGGCGCGCCGCGTTCGAGACGTTGCGCGCCAACGCGGATGTCTCCCGCGACATCGACCGCTTTCGCGCGTACTTCGATAAACCGCCCGACAGGAAGTTCACGCTCACGCTGCGCACGCGCGGGCTCCCGCTTGCCACCGTGCAGTTCATGAACGTCGACACGGCCTACTTTGCTCCGGTCGAGTGGATCGACGCGATGCCGGACATGAACTGGCTGTCGACCGGCCAGCAGGTGACGTGGATGATCCGCGACGACTCGACGGGGAAGGAGAACATGGACATCGACTGGCGCGTCGGGCGCGGGTCGATCGTGAAGCTGCGCCTGTTCAACGACCCACGGTCATTCCACCCAATGCAGCATCCGATTCACCTGCACGGGCAGCGCATGCTCGTCGTCGCGCGCAACGGCGTGCGCAACACGAACATGGTCTGGAAAGACACGGCGCTCATCCCCGTCGGGTCGACGGTCGATCTCCTGATCGACGCATCGAATCCCGGGGACTGGATGCTCCACTGCCACATCGCCGAGCATCGCGAGTCCCAGATGATGACCGTGCTGCACGTGCAGTAACCGCGGAGCGCGCGCGCTACGACTTCTTGTGACTGTGCTTGCCGCCTTTGCGCGACGCCTTCTTGCCCGCGTTCGAGATCTTGGCCGCGCGCGTCTTGCTCATCCCTTTGCGCCGCAGCGCCTCGTACTTCTTCTTGTTCTTGACGTTTCCATGTTTCTTGCCGGGCATCGCGTCCTCCGTGAGTGCGCTGAGTGACGCTCGCGATCGCCGCAAACGCCGCGCCGCGCGCAACTCATGGAGCGGAGAACCCGTTTAGTCGCGCTTCATGTGGATCGTGCGTGTGCCGAATGACAGCGTCGCGGAATCGGCGGTCGATGCACCGAGATGGAACACGAAGCGCGACTGCGACTCCCAGCCGACGACAAATGTGCTGTCGTTCTGCTTCATGAGACGCACCGGGAAGGAGAAGCGCACGGTACCCGTGCCGATCACCTCCGCCTCCAGCTCATCCTGCTTCGGTCGCACGATGGCTTTGACGCCCTCGCTTTCGTAGGTGCCCGCGTAACGCGCCATCTGCGCCGCGCTCATCGATTGCGTCGTCGGCTGAGGAACGCCCGCAACCGCGCGTGCGAGCTCGACACCAATGCGCAGCGGGTCGCTGTTGGCATTCGTGAGGATGACGATGGTGGCGTCCTGCGCTGGCAGATAGCCGAGAAACCCGGTGAACCCGAGCACGCCTCCGGTGTGAAACGACATCGTCTGGCTGCCGATCGGGAACGCCATGAGGCCGAGCGCATAGTCGAGCGGCGCACCATCGAGCGACGGCGGCGTGGCCATCAGCGCGTATGTGGCCGAGTCCAGCACGCGATGCTTGACGAGCGCTCGCTGCCACGTGAACAAGTCCAGCACGCTGCTGCAGAGCCCCGCGTTGCCGAGCGATACGGTCGGGGTGACGTATGGCGCTGGGAACACCTTCGCCGTGCTGTCGTCCACCAGGTAGCCGCGCGCGCGATGCTTCTGAACCACGCGTGGATCGCAGACCGCGGTCGATGACATTCCCAGCGGCGCGGCGAAGCGCTGCACGACGTCGTCCCAGTAGTTGCGGCCGCTGAGCTTTTCCTGCAGCAGCGACAGCGCCATGTAATTCACGTTACCGTACGACCAGGCCGTGCCAGGCGCGAAGAGGGGCTGCTTGCCGCGGTAATAGTCGGCGAGCGCGCGCAGCCACTCCTCGCGCGTGTAATCGCGGCGCGACCACCAGCGGTCGCCGAGCGCGCCCGGCGGACGGAGGCCGGAGGTGTGGGTGAGCAGTTGGCGCACGGTCACCGGTTGGAGCAGCATCGGCGCGTCGGGCAGGTAGCTGTTGACGGTGTCGTCGAGCTTCAACTTGCCCGCGTTCACCAGCTGCAGGATGGCCGCAGCGGTGAATTGCTTCGTGATCGACCCGATGTTGTAAACGGTCTGCGGGGTTGCCGGCGCGTCGTCATCGAGGTCGGCCACGCCGTAGCCCTTCGCGAGGAAGGGCGTGTCGCCATAGGCCAGCAATACCGACGCACCGGGGACGTGTCGCGTCTTCATCATCGTCGTGACGATGGAGTCGGTCGCCGCCGCGACTCTCCGCGTAGCGGGTCGCTGTCCGTACGCCGCCGAGGCACCCAGCGCGAGGGAGACGACGACTGCCAATGAATATTTCTGCATGAGCAAGTCTGTTCCCGCGCACTGGGCGACGCAATCAGGTCATCGAGAGCTCCTCAATGTCCTATGGAACGGGCTTGAACCGTGGGTAATTCGCCGTGACTCCTGTCGGCAGCGGGACCTTCGTCAGTCCCGATCCGTCCGCGTTCATGACATACAGGGCGCCGACGCGGAACGCGTCGAAGATGATTTTGCGTCCATCAGACGAGATATCCGACATGGTTGCCTCGATCCCGCCAGTCGAGACGGCGGTGAGCTGATCCATCGTGGCCATCGAGGCGTTGGCATTCACGAAGTACAGGAACAGGTCACTTGGTCCGCCGCCGAAGAGCAGCCGCCCATCCGGCGTCCAACGCGGGAACCCACAGGTGCCGCCGATGTTGGTCACCTGATGCTCGGTGTAGGTGCCGTCCGCATTGGGCTGCGAGTTCATGACCCATATCTCGTATCCGCCGGAGGCGCTGCTACGCGCGAAGGCAATCTGACTGCCGTCCGGGGAGAACGCGGCGCTGCCGCCTTCCGCTGCGGCAGTATGCGTGAGTTGCGTCTGCGTGCCGTCCGTGTTGCGGACCCAGAGCTCGTAGTTACCCGTGCGTGTGCTCGTGTAGAGAATTCTGCCGTCAGGCGCGAAGGCTGCGCCGACGTCGACGCCATCGCCCAACGGCGGGGTGATGTCCACGGGTGTCGCGCCAGGTCTCGCGTCCATGAGATAGAGGTCGCCCCACTGTGGAACACCAACCTGAAACACGATCTGCGACCCATCGTGCGACCACGCCGGTGTAAGTCCCAGCTCGTCGCTCGCGTACTGGGCGAGCACCTGGGGGTTGGTGCCGTCCGTCTGCTGCACGAACAGGCGACGTGGCATCGAATTGCCGTCCACGAGGCCGTCGCTGAAGGCGATCGTGTACGACTCGGTGCAGGGAAGCTCCGGATGGCCGGCGATCTCCTGATCCGCCCACGGCGTGTAGCTCGCCTGCAGCACGCCGCCGCCGATGTTCGTCGGACCCGCGTTCGTGCCCCACCAGTTGCAGCGCAGGTTCAGTGTCGAGAAGATGCCGCTGTTCGTGACGCCGACCACGTAGTCCGTGATGTCGTTGCGCGTGAGGTTCGCGCTCGCACCGCTCGGCGCGCCGCCGCCGGTGAGGAAATTGTAGACGTGGCTCACCACATTGTCGCTGCCGCCGCCGCTGGCCGGCGTGTAGTTCATCGCGGTATATGCGTTCGTGATGTGGTTGCGATTGAGTACCACCCCGCCGCCGGCGGCGAGCTGCATGGCGAAGCCGTCGATGGGATACGTGGACTGCTGCGTACGATCGCCATCTCCGCCTACGCCGGTGATCACGTTGCCCTCGAGTACCGCACTGCCGGCGTTGAGCCCGATGACGAGCGGCGTCCATACCGGGTGATCCGCCGTGACCGTAAATGTGTCCGCCACGAACTCGCCACGCCCGCCGGTGCTGCTGAACATCTTGGCGCATCCCATCCGTCCGCAGTTGTCGTAACTGCTGTTCTCCACGCGCACCGTCGCAGCGAAACCGGAAAACGTACCGGCGTTGCTCTGGCCACTGAAATGGCTCTGCTGCACGAGGAGATTCGCGTTGTTTGCGTGGATGCCGATATCCCCGCCGTTGAACGTCGAGTTGCGTACGGTGACACTGCCCGGCGAGTCGAAAATGCCGATACCGCCGTTGGTGTAATGGTCCTGATATCCCTCGCGCGACGTGTTGTACGGGTACGAGGCGACGAGGCGGAACGCGGAGCCGTCGACAACGAGTGAGCCGCGGAAGTTCTGCGCGTTCACCGAATTGCTCGTGCCGTTGTTCGTGAACACCAGTCCACGCAGTGCGATGGCCGCGGTGGCGTCGAACTGCGTGTTCAAGCTGGCCTGGCCTGCGCCATCGACAATCGCGGCCAACGGATGCTCGGCTTCGATGGTGACGTCGCGGGACAGCCACACGACGGACGCGACGTGCGTCCCGTCGCAGAGCTCGATCTTCCCACCGGTCGCGACGAGGGCCACGGCGCGCGCGATCGTCAGCGCGTGCAGCGTCTGCGACCCATCCGTCACCGAGCACACCCGCACCGTCTGCGGCAGCGCCGGCGTGGGATCGCAGGCGACCGTAGTCCCCGCGATCGGCTGGGCCGACCACGGCGTGTACAACAGCGCGTCGATGAAGGGCGGTGCATCCGGCCCATAGGCGCTACCCCACCAGTTGCACGTCGCGGAGCTGCCGCTCGACTCGCTCACGAACTGGAACGGCGTGATGTAGCCGGAGAAGTCGTTGCGATGCGCCGCGACGGTGGAGTAGTAGAAGTTGATCGGCGAGCCGACGTCGGATACCACGTTGTCCGTCACGGTGCCGCTCGAGGTGTGGTTGAAGCCGAGGCCGTTGAACGCGCCTTTGACCACGTTGTTCGTGATGTTCGCGGTCGCGACGCCATCGGCGCCTGTAGTGCTCACCGTGATGGCGTTCGACTGGATCGGCCACGTCTTCGGGTCGTCCTTCGCGCGCGTGCCGCCCGTACCGACGATGGTGTTGCCGGAGATCTCGTAGTCGCCGTCATGAACCTGAATGACGTTCACCACCGGACGCGTCGCGTCGATGGTGATGGTGTTCCGCAGCAGCTGCGTCGAACCCTTGCCGCCGAACACCGCGATGCACCAGTTCGGGCCGCAGCCCTTGATGTCGTTGGCCTCGGCGTAGATGCCTTCGCCATTGCCACCCTGGATCGCCACATCCCACTGCTCGACGAACCTGCTGTTCAGCACGCGCACGCCCGCGCCACCGCCGGCCGCGACGCCCGCGTCGCCACCGATGAACGCGTCGTTCTCGATCGTGATCCCGTTGCCCGTGGCGCCGAGCACGCGCACGCCGGCCGCGTCGAATGGATCACCCTTCGCCAGACGGGGATG